>CAZKLS010000054.1:0-17848 GCA_964553405.1 uncultured Steroidobacteraceae bacterium | reverse complement strand
CCGCCGCATCACCGCTGCTGCTGCGAACCGCCGGGCGGCCGCGGGTTCGATGCCGCCACAGGCTCAGAGCGGCGCGAGCTCGCGTGCTCGCTCGAAGGCCTCCTCGGCCTGGGGATTCCTGCCACGTGCCTTCAGTGACTCGCCGACCAGCTGCCAGGCCCTGGACTGCGTCCGGTCGTCACCGACCGACATGGACAGGGCCTTGCGGCCCATGCTCTCGGCCTGCGGGAAATTGCCCTGGTCCATGCGCAGACGCCCCATTTCTATCCAGAGCAGCGGGTTGTTCGGCTCGATCCGTAGCGCACGTTCGAGCGAGACGTTCGCGCCGGGCAGGTCCCCCTTGCGCCGCTGGGCCTGCGCCTGGCTCACGAGCGCCTGGCTGGCAGGTTTCAGCGTGGCCGGTGGTGCCGCGGCGCGCTCCCTGGGCAACGGCAGCGGCGCCGGAGCCACGATCCTCGGATCGTCTCCGGGCAGCACTCCCGTCACCGGTTCCTTGACCGACTGGAGCTCCGGCGCCGTACCGGTCGCACCGCCCCGGGCAGCCCCGCCGCCCGATGCCGTCGGCGACTCCGGCTTGTACGGGGGAATCGAGCAGGCTCCATTCAGGAGCAGCAGGACAATCAGCAGGCACCGCAATACGCGCATCGGGAACGCCCTGGCCGGGAACGGGTTGCCCGCAGCCTGGCCTACTGTCAATCGGGCCTGCGATTCTCCGGCGGTGCCGGCCTCCAGATCAAGGTTGCTTGTAGCGGCGTCGCCGCTCGACGGCATCGGGAGGCGAGTGCCGCAGCAGCTGGTCGGTCTGGTCCTCGACCGCATCTCCCGGCAGGCAGCTCTCGCTGGGCTCGAGCCTCGCGCCGACCTCGAACGGCAGGCTCAAGGCCGAACCTGCGCAGATCGGTGAAGTCTCCCGGCCCGTGTAGTAGTCCACCCAGCGGTCCTCCATGTCCTCGGGCATCAGCGGCTCGAACGAGGTGGTATCGATCGTCGCCATCAGCTTGGTCCACACCGGCAACGCCCCGGTCGTGCCGGTGAGCGCAGTCGGAGCGTTGTCGTCGTGGCCGACCCAGACGACGATCAGGTGGGTGCCCGAGAAACCGGCGAACCAGCTGTCCCGATAATCGTTCGACGTGCCGGTCTTGCCCGCGACGACCAGGTTGCCCGGCAACTGGCTCCTGGCCGTGCGGCCGGTGCCGCGTTCCATCACTTCGATCAGCATGCGATCGAGCGCATAGACCGCCTCTGCCGACGCAGCCTGCGCCACCTCGAGCTCGGGGGCTCTCAGCGGTTGCCCGCCCTCGTCGACCACGGCGCGCACCGCGCGCAGCGGCGAGCGAAAGCCGCCGTTCGCAAGCGTGTTGTAGATCTGTGCCACCTCCAACGGGCTGAGGTCGACGGCCCCGAGCAGCATCGAGGGGTACTCCGGCGGGGCCTCCTCGAGCCCGAGGTCCTCGAAGGTCTGCGCGACGCGATCGAGCCCGACCTCGAGCCCGAGGTTCACGGTCGCGAGATTCAGCGATCGCGTCAGCGCCTCGACGACGGTGACCGGCCCGTTGGAGCGCTTGTCGAAGTTGTTCGGCTCCCAGAGCTGGCCGTTCGGCAGCTTGAGCTGCACCGGCTCGTCCTGGACGATGCTCGCGGGCGTGTATTCGCCGCTCTCGAGCGCCGTCAGGTAAACGAGCGGCTTGGCCAGCGAGCCGATCGGCCGGCGGGCGTCGAGCGCGCGGTTGAAGCCATCCATCGACGCGAGCCGGCCGCCGATCATCGCGGTGACCTCGCCCGTCTGCGGCGAGGTGACGACGACCACGCCCTCGAGCCCGTGGGCTTCCTCGCGCTTCGACCCGTCCTGCCGCTTGAGTTCGGCCGCCAGCGCCGCCTCGGCCTTTTCCTGCAGCAGTGGATCGAGCGTCGTGAACACGGTCAAGCCCGCTTCCGTCAGGTCTTCCTCGCGATAGTCGCGACGCAGCTGACGGCGTACCAGGTCCAGGAACGCCGGGAAGAAGCTGCCGCCCCGGCGCACGCTGCCGGTCACACCGAGCGGTCGGTCCGCGGCCGCCTCGGCCTGCTCGGCGCTGACGACCTGCTGCTCGGCCAGCAGCCGCAGCACGAGGTTGCGCCGCTCCGTGGCCCGCTCTGGATGCCGCCTCGGATCGTAGTAGGAGGGCCCGCGCACGATCGCGACCAGCAGCGAGACCTCGTGCAGGTCGAGCTCGCTCAACGGCTTGCCGAAGTAGAACTGGCTGGCGAGGCCGAACCCATGGACTGCACGGCGCCCGTCCTGGCCGAGGTAGATCTCGTTGATGTACGCATTCATGATGTCCGCCTTGTCGAAGCGGGCCTCGAGAATGATCGCCATCACCGCTTCCTCGGCCTTGCGCCGCAGCGTCCGGCGGCTGTCCAGGAAGTAACTCTTCACGAGCTGCTGCGTGAGCGTGCTGCCGCCCTGCTCGACCTGGCCGGCACGGATGTTGGCGAACAGCGCCCGCATGATCGCGAGCGGATCCACGCCGACGTGCTGGTCGAACTTGCGGTCCTCGACCGCCTTGAGCGCCTCCGGCAGCAGCGGCGGCACCTGGTCCGGCGAGACCACGATCCGGTCCTCGCCGTGGGTCGGGAAGATGCTGCCGATCAGCAGCGGATCGAGCCGCGCGACCGGTACCTCGCTGCCCTGCTCGTCGCGAAGCGCGCTGATCGCGCCGCCCTTGAAATCGAGTCGCAGCGACTGCGCGGGCTGGAGCTCGTCCGCAAAGCGGAACTCGCGCACGTAGACGTCGACGCGGCCCCCTTTGCGACGGAACGTGCCGGGACGATCGGCGGCCCCCGATGACAGGTACCCCAGTCGCCGCAACTCCTCGGTAAACCGCTCGGCCGATAGCGGCTGCCCGGCGTAGATGTCCAGCGGCTGCGCATAGACGCGCGCCGGCAGCGTCCAGCGCCGGCCTTCGAACTGCGAGGTGATGCGGTGACCGAGGACGGCCACGATCACGGTCCCCGCGATCAGCAGCAACAGCACCAGGACCGCGAAGCCTCTTTGCCAGCGGCGGCGAGTCGCCCTGGAACGCTTCGAACGAGCCATCTTCAGTTCACTTCTGCCAGTACGTGGCGGTCAAGAGTATCAGCAGCGTGAAGATCTCGAGCCGGCCGAGCAGCATCGCCAGCACGCAGACCCACTTCTCGAACGCGTTTAGCGACGCGTAGTTCTGCGCCACCTCGCCGAGGCCCGGCCCGAGGTTGTTCAGCGTCGCCGCAATCGCGGAGAAGGCGGTGACCTGGTCGAGTCCCGCCACCATCAGCAGCAGCAGCAGCACGGCGAAGGACCCGACGTAGACCGCGAAGAATCCCCACACGGCGTCCACGACCCGGGCCGGGACCGCCCGCCCGCCGATCCGGATCGGCATCATCGCGTTGGGGTGCACGAGCCTGAAGACCTCGCGGCGGCCCTGCTTCATCAGCAGCAGCGCGCGGATCACCTTCATCCCGCCTGCGGTCGAGCCGGCGCAGCCGCCGACGAACGACGCGAATATCAGCAGTACGGGCAGCGCGCCGGGCCAGTGGTGATAGTGCGAAGTCGTGAAGCCGGAGGTGGTGCCGACGGAGATGGCCTGGAACGTGCCGTCCATGGCGAGCTCCAGCGTGTCCTCGTAGTCGCCGTCGATCAGCAGGTAGGCCACCGTGATCAGGCTGATCGTGGCCATGAACTTGAGGAACGCGACGCACTCCGGGTCGCTGAAGTACGCGCCGAACCGGCCGCTCCGCCAGGCGGTGAAATGCAGCGCGAAATTGGTCGCGCCCACCAGCATGAAGAGGATCGCGACCGCCTCGATCGCGGGGTTGTCGTAGTGGCCGAGGCTGGCGTCGTAGTGCGAGAAACCGCCGATCGAGACCGTCGAGAACGCGTGCCCGATCGCGTCGAACCAGTCCATGCCGGCGAGGAAGTAGCCGCCGGCACAGGCCACGGTGATCGTCAGGTAGACCACCCACAGCATCTGCGCCGTCTGCGTGACGCGGGGCGTGAGCTTCGAGTCCTTGACCGGCCCGGGCGTCTCGGCCTTGTACAGCGACATGCCTCCGACGCCGAGCATCGGCAGCAGCGCGACGGCCAGGATCACGATGCCCATGCCGCCGAGCCACTGCATCTGCTGGCGGTAATAAAGAATCGAGCGGGGCAGATGCTCGAGCCCGGTCAGCACGGTGGCCCCGGTGGTCGTGAGCCCGGAGATCGACTCGAAGATCGCGTCGGTGATGGAGACGACGGGCCTCGGAGAAATCACCAGCGGCAGCGCCCCGGCCGTGCCGAGCACGACCCAGAAGAGCGCCACGACCATGAATGCGTCGCGCAGTCGCAGGTCGCGCCGGTCCTGCCGCGCCGGGTACCAGACCAGCGCGCCGATCGCGAGCAGCACCAGGAAAGCCGTCAGGAAAGCGCCGTGGCTGCCGTCACGATACAGGTACGACACTCCGACCGGAGGCAGCATCGTCAGGCTGAAGACCATCAGCAGCAGCCCGAGTATCCGTTGAATCGCGGCGAAGCTCATCCTCAGTTCCGGGCCGGTCTAAATGGCGCCACCGGCAGGCGTTCAGCCCCGCCAGAAGCCTGGGCTGACCAGCACCAGCAGCGGGAAGATCTCGAGCCGACCGAGCAGCATCGCGAGTGTACACAACCACTCGCCCGCCGGATTCATCGACTGGAAATTCGTCGCGACCTCGCCGAGGCCCGGGCCGAGGTTGTTCATGCAGGTCGCGATCGCGCCGAACGCCGTGATCTGGTCCACGCCGGTGCCCATCAGCGCCAGCATCAGCAGCGTGAACACGACCAGGTAGATCGCGAAAAAGCCCCAGACCGCCTCGATCACCCGCGCGTCGATCGGTCGCCCGCCGAGCTTGACGACTACTTCGGCACTCGGATGGATGAGCCGGCTGACCTCGCGGCTGCCCTGCTTGGTGACGAGCAGCCAGCGGATCACCTTCATGCCGCCGCCGGTCGAGCCGGCGCAGCCGCCGACGAAGCTCGCGAAGATCAGCAGCGTCGGCAGCACGCCAGGCCAGACGGAGAAGTCCTCGGTCGTGAAGCCCGTGCTGGTCTGCACGGACACGGCGTGGAACAGCGCCGACCGCACGGCCTCGGCCGGATCGGCGTGCTCGCCGGTCAGCACCAGCACGACCGTCGTGACGAGCGTGATCGCGAGCAGGATCGCGACGTAGGCGCGGAATTCCTCGTCGCGCCAGTAGTCGCCGATGTGACGATAACGCCAGGCGAGGAAGTGCAGCGAGAAGCTCGTGCCGCCGAGCACCATCAGTACGATCGTGACCAGCTCGACCGCGGCGCTCCCGAAGTAGCCGATGCTGGCGTCGTGGGTCGAGTAGCCGCCGGTGGACACGGCGGCGAACGAGTGACTCACCGCGTCGAAAAGCGACATGCCGGCCAGGTAGTACGCCAGCACCCCGGCCAGCGTGATCACCAGATACACGCCCCACAAGGCCTTGGCCGTGCCGGTGATGCGGGGCGTCAGCTTCGCGTCCTTCATCGGCCCGGGCGTCTCGGCCTTCAGCATCTGCATGCCACCGATGCCGAGCAGCGGCAGCATCGCGACCGCGAGCACCACGATCCCGATTCCGCCCAGCCACTGGATCTGCTGGCGGTAGTAGAGGATCGACCGGGGCAGCGCGTCCAGTCCGGTCAGTACCGTCGCGCCGGTCGTCGTAAATCCCGACACGGACTCGAAGACCGCCTGGCTCACGGTCATCTTCGGGTCGTCCGCGAGCGCGAAAGGCACGGCGCCCGCCAGCCCGATCACGCACCAGAAGAGCGCGACGACCAGGAACCCGTCGCGCAGCCGGAGCTCGCCACGGCGGCTGCGGGCCGGGAACCACATCAGCATCCCGGCGACGAGGACGATCAGGAACGCCTCGACGAACAATCCGGCCTGTCCATCCCGGTAGTACAGCGAGACCGTGACGGGCGCCAGCATGCTCAGGCTGAACAATGCCAGCAGCAGGCCGAGGATGCGGCGGATCACGCCGAGATTGAGATGACTGCGCATGGCTGAGAGGCCCGTGGGCTTGCCAGACCGCTGCAAAGGCGTGGCCTGGCGCGGCTCAGTCCTGGAAGAGCTTCTCCACGGCTTCGACGTGGCGACGGTCGGTCAGGAACACGATCAGGTGGTCGTCGGCCTCCACGACGGTGTCGTGGTGGGCCATGATGACCTGGTCGTCGCCGCGCACGATCGCGACGATCGACGCACCCGACGGCAGCGGGATTTCCTCGACCCGGCGGCCCACGACCCGTCCGCCGCGCGGCCCGTGCGCAATCGCTTCCATCGCCTCGGCCGCCCCGCGGCGCAGCGAGTGCACGCGCACCACGTCACCCCGCCGCACGTGCGCGAGCACCGTGCCGATCGTGACCGTCTGCGGCGAGATCGCCACGTCGATCGCGTCGCTCTGGTTCTGCATCAGCTCGGCGTAAGCGGGCCGGTTGATCAGGGCCATGACACGGTGGGCACCCAGGTGCTTGGCGAGCATTGCGGAGAGGATGTTTGCCTCCTCGTCGTTGGTGACGGCGCAGAACACGTCCGCGCTGTCGATGTTCTCCTCGACCAGCAGCTCCTCGTCGGCGGCGTCGCCGTGCAGCACGACCGTGTTGCGCAGCACCTCGGCGATCCTGCGGGCCCGTTCCGGGTTGCGCTCGATCAGCTTGACCTGGTAGCGGTCCTCGATCCGCTGCGCGAGCCGCAGCCCGATGTTGCCGCCCCCGGCGATCACGACGCGCTTGACCGAGTCCTCGACCCGGCGCATCTCCGACATGACCTTGCGGATATCGTCGGTGGCCGCGACGAAGAACACTTCGTCCCCTTCCCGTACCACGGTGTCGCCGTCCGGGAGGATGCTGCGGCCGGAGCGGTAGATCGCCGCGACGCGCGAGTCCACCTTCGGCAGGTGATCGCGGATGTTGCGCAGCTGCTGGCCGACCAGCAGGCCGCCGCGCACGGCCCGCAGGCCCACGAGGCGCACCCTGCCGTCGGCGAAGTCGAGCACCTGCAGCGCGCCGGAGTACCGGATCAGCCGCTCGATGTGGCGGGTGACGACCTCCTCGGGGCTGATGTAGACGTCCACTGCGAACCCGACGCCCGGCTCGCTGGGCGGCTGGTCCGTGTCGAAGAAAAGTCCCTGGCTCGTGGTGTAGTCGAGGGCGCGGATACGGGCGATCTTGGTTTCCACCTTGAACAGCGACCAGGCGATCTGGCAGGCGACCATGTTGGTCTCGTCGCTGTTGGTCAGCGCGATCACCATGTCGGCGCTGGCCGCGCCGGCCCGCTCGAGCACGCTGGGGTAGGCGCCGTTCCCCTCGACAGTCCGCAGGTCGAGCCGGTCCTGCAGGTCGCGCAGCAGCACGCCGTTCTTGTCCACGACGGTTACGTCGTTGGCCTCCTCGCGTGCGAGGTGATAAGCGGCGGTGCGGCCGACCTGGCCCGCTCCGAGGATGATGATCTTCACTGCGCGTGTCCTGTGGGACGCGTTACCGTCAGGCCAGCCTTGTGCGTGGATTCATTGCCACCGGTCAGGGGCCCATTCTAGCGCTCAGACGACCTCGAGGTTCGCATAGCCCATCATCAGCCACTTCGTGCCCTGGCGCTCGAAGTTCACCTGCACCCTGGCGTGGGCGCCGTGGCCCTCGAGGTTCAGCACGACCCCGTCGCCGAACTTCTGGTGGCGCACGCGCTGGCCGAGCCTGAGGCCGCCCGGCTCCTCGTCGACGAATCGCTGCGCACGCGGGCTCGTGTCCTGCCGCGTCTGGACGCGGGCGGGCCGCGAGACCTGGATCCGCGGTCGAACCTCCTCGATGAGTTCGGCCGGAATCTCGGCGATGAATCGCGACGGCGCCCCGTAGCTGTCGACGCCGTGCATCCTGCGCTGCTCCGCATAGGTGAGGTAGAGCTGGCGCATCGCGCGCGTCGTGCCGACGTAGCACAGTCGCCGCTCCTCCTCGAGGCCGTCCAGATCCGCGATCGACCTCTGGTGTGGAAACAGGCCGTCCTCCAGGCCGCAGAGGAACACCAGCGGAAACTCGAGGCCCTTCGCCGAGTGCAGCGTCATCATCTGCACGCAATCCTCCCATTCCTCCGCCTGTCCCTCGCCGGACTCGAGCACCGCGTGCGACAGGAACGCCGCGAGCGGCGGCATCGAATCGTCCTCGGGCTCGAAGCCGCGTGCGGCGCTGACCAGCTCCTCGAGGTTCTCGAGCCGCGCTTCGCCGCGGTCGGCTTTCTCCTTGCGGTAATGCCCCGCCAGTCCGCTGGCCTGGACGACGTGGTCGACCTGCTCGTGCAGTGGCAGTCCGCTGGTCTCCCGGTCCAGTTGCTCGATCAGCTGCAGGAACGCGAGCAGGCTCGCAGCCGCGCGGCTGCCGAGCTCTGGCATGCAGGCCCCGGAGGCGCGCCAGAGCGAGGTCGCGTTGGCGCGGGCGTATTCACGCAGGACCTCGAGCGTACGCGCGCCGATGCCGCGGGTCGGCAGGTTGACCACGCGCTCGAAGGAGGGGTCGTCGTCGCGGTTCGCGATCAGCCTCAGGTAGGCCAGCGCATCCTTGATCTCGGCCCGTTCGAAGAAGCGCAGCCCCCCGTACACCCGGTACGGGATGCGGGCCGCGAGCAGGTATTCCTCGAAAACGCGCGACTGGGCGTTGGAGCGGTACAGGATCGCCGTCTCGCGCCGCTGGCCGCCCCGGGCCGCCCAGTCGCGGATCCGGTCCACCACGAACTCGGCCTCGTCGCGCTCGTTCCAGGCCCGGTACAGGCGGATCGGCTCGCCCTTGCCGTCCAGGGTCCAGAGCTTCTTGCCGATGCGGCCACCGTTGTTGGCGATGATCGCGTTGGCGGCCGCGAGGATCGTGCCGGTCGAGCGGTAGTTCTGCTCGAGGCGATAGAGCTGCACGCCCGGGAAGTCCCGGCGGAAGCGCTGCAGGTTCTCCACCCGGGCACCTCGCCAGCGATAGATCGACTGGTCGTCATCGCCCACCACGAACGGGATGCTCTGCTCCCCGACCAGCGCCCGCATCCATGCGTACTGGATTGCGTTCGTGTCCTGGAACTCGTCCACCAGGACGTGCCCGAACCTCGAGCGATAGTGCTCGGCGAGTCCCGGCACCTCGCGCCACAACTCGTAGCTGCGCAGCAGCAACTCGGCAAAGTCCACGACCCCGCTGCGCTGACAGGTCTCCTGATAGGCCTCGAACAGCCGGATCATCTGCCGGCGGGTTGGATCGCCGTCGTCCTTCAGGTCCTTCGGGCGCAGGCCCTCGTCCTTCTGGGCGTTGATGAACCAGCAGATTTCCTTCGGGATCCAGCGTGAATCGTCCAGCCCGAGGCCGCGGACGATCTTCTTGACCAGGCGCTGCTGGTCCTCGGCGTCGATGATCTGGAAGCCCTGCGGCAGGCCGGCCTCGCGCCAGTGCAGGCGGAGCAGTCGGTGCGAAATGCCGTGGAACGTGCCGATCCACAACGGCGCGGCGGGCAGCTCGAGCTGCGACTCGATGCGCCCGCGCATCTCGCCAGCGGCCTTGTTCGTGAACGTCACGGCCAGGATGCCGGTCGGCGGCACGTCTTCCACCTGCACCAGCCAGGCCACGCGGTGCGTCAGCACCCGTGTCTTGCCGCTGCCGGCGCCGGCGAGCACCAGCGTCGGGGCCAGCGGCGCAGTGACCGCCTGCCGCTGAGCATCGTTCAGCGGCTCCAGGATGTGTGAGACGTCCATGGGAGTGCGCGGATTTTAGCAGGCGCCGGCCGGCGCGAGCTGCCGGCGTGCGACGGGCCGTGGTGTGCGTCAGGCGCTCCGGGTCGAGGGCCGGCCGGCCGGTGCCGGCATCCAGCGCGCGACCAGCAGCGCGCCGATGATGGCCAGGACGAAGTCGAGCCAGCCGTAGGTCGGCGCAGTGACGCCGGCCTGCAGCAGGCAGAGCAGCGTGACGAATACGATCATCAGGCTCGCTGCGACGCGAGGCCGCAGTCCCGCCACCGCAAGCAGCCAGGCCAGCGACGTGTAGGCGAAGGCCTTCGCGGCGAGCTGTGGGGCGGGCGGCGCCTCACGCATCAGCCACAGCGAAAGTCGCTCCAGATCCATCTGCGGGCCGGCTCCGCCGTTCAGGCCCCGCAGCGCCGACCAGGCGAGCCACAGGCCCAGCGTGGCCGCGATCAGCGTGGAGCGCGCGCGGTCCTCGAGCTGACTCAGCATGACCAGCGCGGGCAGCAGCAGCGCGAGCGCCGCCAGCTCCGCGACGACCAGCGTGTTGCCGGCGATCACGGTCCGGCCGACCAGCACGGCCGCGATCACGAGCAGGAAGCCATCCACGGCACGCTGCTGCCGGGCGAGGTGAAACACCGCCTGCGCCACGACCAGCCAGCCGACGAAGAAGCCGCTGAGCTCCGTCAGATCGAGCCGCGGCGTGAATAGCGGCCTCGCCGCCTGCTTGAGCTGGCGCAGCGACGGGTCCGGAATCAGCGGCCACAACCGTGCGACGAACCAGAGCACCAGGATCGCGAGAGCGACGGCGCCCGAGCGGTCCTTTGGCGCGAATTTCGGCGTCATCCGCCCGCCCAGCGCCTGCCAGGCGGACCCGGCGATGCCGCCCGCGAGCGCACCTGCGATGTTCAGCGACAGGTCCGTCAGGCTGGGTACGCGTGGCGCGATCGAGGCCTGGGCCAGTTCCATGCCCAGCGAGAGCAGCGTGCCGCCGACCAGTGCGGCCAGGATCCCGCGCAGCCTGCCGAAACGGGGCTCGACGATCAGCGACATGCAGAAGCCGAAAGGCAGGTACAGCAACACGTTGTTGAACATGTCGGCGCGCGAGGCTCGGGCCCAGCCGAGCGCAGACACCGCTTCGGCGACGGAGCGGACCTCCGGTGACAGCCGGAACGGGTACAGCGACGCGTAGGCGATCATCGCGACCGAGATCCCGAGCAGCATCGGTGCCGCGAAGTGGCTGCGTCGGGTCATCAGCCGCGTCGGTCAGCCGAGCGCTGCGCCCGGCAGCTGCGGGCGCCGCCCTGAAAACGGATGCGCATCGCCGCTACCCGTCGTCCGACAGCGATCGCAGGCGGGGGTGCTCGCCGAATACCATTTCGAAGATCACCCCGACCTGCGGCACCAGTTCGCGTGACTCGTCCTTGCTCTTGCGCACCCAGCTGGCACCGCCACGCAGCTCGAGGAACAGCCAGTCGCGCAGGAAGCGCTGGCGGTAGATCGTCAGCAGCCTGTACTCGACCGGGTTCACGTCCCGGTCGGTCTCGCCGCGCACCGATCCGCGCAGCGCGACCGCGCGCGACTCGCCGATCTTCTGGTAGCCCGTCAGGGCCGTGTTCCAGTAGACGCCCTCGGTGTCTTCCGAGAGCTTCAGGTAGGTGCCCCAGCGGAGCAGTCGGCCCTTGTCGAGCAGCCGCTCGACGTCGGCCCGGCTGCTGGTGCCGAAGCCCTCCTCGTTCTCCCAGAACACGGTCTGTCGCAGCCTGACCAGCAGCTCGTCCACCGGCTCGGCCAGATAGCGGTAGCTCGCCTTGACATAGGGGTTCAGCGGCGACTGCAGCTTGAGCCCCGCGCCCAGGCTCATGCGGCTCCGACGTCCGCGGATCGGGTCGTAGCCGAAGCCGAACAGCCAGCTCGCGTCCTGCTCGGTGCCGAACAGCGTCGAGTCGGCAACCTCCCGCGGAGCGTCCTCGATGAATTCCTCGTCGGTCTCGCGGCCGATGACGGCCTTGAGCTGCTTGTTGAGCAGCGGCGTCGGGAACGTTGCCCGTAGGCGCAGCTCCTGGTCCAGGCCGTCCTGTTCATCCCATATCAGGCCCGCCCGCAGGCGACCGTAGACGGCCCGGGCCTCGACGATCTCCTCGTCGTCCCGGTTGCCGAAGAACGTGTCCACGCGCCAGGCCGTGACGCAGACGCTGCGCTCCACGCCGGTACGCATCTTGTCCAGAATCTCCTGGTCCTCCGCGAGCTCCGGACAGGGCGCGAGTCGCGCTGGCACGGTCTCAGCCGCCGGGCCCTGATCCGTCGCCGGCGGAACCGGAGGCTCCTCGGGCTCGCCAGCGCGGACGCCGGCCCCCGGCGTCAGCAGCGTCAGAAGGCATGCGGCCGCGATCGTCGGGATGGCCGCCGGCCGCCTGCGCTCGCCTGCACGGTGATGGTGGCCGGGATGCGCGCTCATGGTCGTCAGGGTAGCTCCGCCCGCTGCGCCGATAAACCGACGTCGCGGCGTACTGCTCCGGAAATCAGACGCGGATCAGGAAGTAGTGGTCGATCAGCAGCGCCGCGAACAGCAGCATCAGGTAATTGATCGAATAACGGAAGACTTTCATCGGCAGGTGCGCGGCGGCGTGTGGTCGCCTGAGGATGAAGGCGTAGCGCAGGAACGCCGTGCCGAGCACGACGGCGGCCGCAAGATACAGCAGTCCGCTCATGCCGGTCAGGTAGGGCAGCAGGCTGACGATGAAGAGCAGGATCGTGTAGAGCAGGATGTGCAGCCTGGTGAATTCGACGCCGTACGCGACCGGCAGCATCGGTATGCCGGCCCGCGCATAGTCCTCGCGGCGGGCAATGGCGAGCGCCCAGAAGTGCGGGGGCGTCCAGACGAAGATGATCAGGAACAGCAGCAGCGCGTGGGGGTCGATGCTGTCGGTCACCGAGGTCCAGCCGAGGACCGGCGGCGCGGCGCCGGCCGCACCCCCGATGACGATGTTCTGCGGCGTCACGTGCTTCAGCCAGACCGTATAGAGGATCGCGTAGCCGATCAGCGACGCGAAGGTCAGGCCGGCGGTCAGCGGGTTCACCAGGAACCACAGCACGCACATCGAGAGCGTGCCGAGTATCGCGGCGTACGAAATGGCCTGGCCGGTGCTCACGTGGCCCGTCGGGATGGGCCGCCGGGCGGTCCTCGCCATCTTCTCGTCGTAGCGACGGTCGAGCACGTGGTTGATCGCGGCCGCGCTCGACGCGGCGAGGCCGATGCCGAGCATGCCGAATACCAGCGCGTCGAGCGGAGGGAGGCCCGGCACCGCGAGAAACATCCCGACCGCAGCCGTGAACACGATCAGCGCGACGACACGGGGCTTGCCGAGTTCGACGTAATCGCGCCAGCTCGTGGCGCGGGAGGAGGCGAGCTCTGCCTGGCGCGGTTGCGACACGTCGGGGTCCGGGATCGGCGATGGAGTCATCTTACCTGCGAAGCACGTCGGCCCGCGTCGTCCAGGCGAACCGCAGCACCGCGACCGTGGCCAGGACCAGCAGCGCGGCGACCGCGTTGTGGGCCGTGGCAAGTGGCAGCGGCAGGGTTTTCAGCACCATTGTGGGCCCGAGCACCAGCTGCGCGACCAGCACCAGCGCGAGCGCCAGGCCGCTCGTGCGCATCGCCGACGATCGGCCCCGCGCGATCGCGAGCCAGGCCAGCCAGCCCAGCACGACGGCGGCCACCACCGCTCCCAGCCTGTGGGTGTAGTGAATGGCGACGCGCGCCGGGTGATCGAGAACGCCTCCTTCGTAGTCGATTCCCAGGCCCCGCCAGAGTACGAACGCGTCACGGAAGTCCATCTCCGGCCAGAACGACAGCTGGCAGGTCGGGAAGTCCGGGCAGGCGAGCGCCGCGTAATTCGTGCTGACCCAGCCGCCGAGGGATATCTGTATCGCCAGCACCAGCAGCCCGATGATGCTCCAGGTCTTCAGTCGCGGCGGCTCGCCCCGGGAGTGTTGTGGCCGCGAGGGCAGCGCCAGCCACCAGAGCAGCGACATCGTCGTCAGTCCCCCCAGCAGGTGAGCCGAGACGACCGCCGGTTTCAGCAGCAGCGTGACGGTCCACATGCCGAGCAGGCCCTGGAAGACCACCAGCAGCACCAGCGCAGCGGGCAGCCGCACGGCCTGCGCGCGATTACGCCTGTTGCGAAACGCGACCACGGCGATGACGACGATCAGCAGGCCCAGTGCCGCTGCCAGGTAGCGATGCACCATTTCCTTGAACGCCTTGTCGGCCTCGAGCGGCCGGTCCGGGTAGGCGGCGTTGGCGCGCTCGGCGTTCTGCACGGCTTCGCCGACCGTCAGGTGACCGTAGCAGCCCGGCCAGTCCGGGCAGCCCAGCCCCGCGTCGCTCAGCCGTACCCAGGCGCCGAGCACGATGACGCAGAGTGCGAGAACGGTGCCCAGCAGGCAGAGGCGGCGGAAATTGACCAAGGTCATCATCCGATGTGCGACAGTCGCAGCAGCTTCTTCAGGTCCGTGAGCAGGGCCTTGTCCGGCGCCGCGGCCGAGTAGCTGAGCACCAGGTTGCCCAGCGGGTCGACCAGGTAGATCCGGCCGGCCTGGCGGACCGGAATGCCGTCGTAGACCGGGAAAGGCGCGAGCAGCGCATCGCCGGCTTCGCCGTCGATTTCCGCGACCAGCAGGTCGGGATGTTCGCGCTCGATGAAGCTGCTGTCGCAGCAGTTTCCGGTGGCGAGGAAGACGCGCTGCACGCGGTCCATGTCCTTGTTGAGCGCGATCCGCGACTGGCGGGTCAGGTACAGGGCCTCGCGGCAGCGCTCGTCGCAGGCACCGTCGCCGACGTAGATCATGTCCCACTTGCCGCGCAGGAAGCCGGGATCCGTCGCGCCGTCGCCGGGCCGTGCCAGCGACACCTCGGGCAGCGGCCGGGCGGGCTCGAGCAGCTGGCCCTTCGCGACGCTGCCGGCCGGGCGCAGCGAACCGGCCCCGTAGTACAGGTAGAAGGCGACCGCCAGCGGCACGAAGAACAGCGCTGCGAGCAGCAGCAACTGGCGGCGCCCACGTTCCTGATTCTGCTTCTGAGTGTCCATCATTGCCTTGCTGCCGCCTGTCGCGTCAGGGCGTGCGCTGGAGGCTCAGAGCGACGAATATCACCGTCAGCGCGAGCGCCAGCGCGAACCACTGTATTGCATAGCCCAGGTGCCGTTCGGGCCCGAATCTCATGGCCGGTCGCCACTCGCGTTCGAAGCCGTCCGGGGCGCCGGCGTCGAGCAGCAGCAATCGCGGCTCGACGGGCGCGCCGAGAACGGCTTCGAGCTCGGGCCGGGTAGGGAAATTTAGCACTCTCGGCCAGCCGGCGCTGCCCGGCGCGGCCGCATCGCCGAGCCGCAGCCCCGGCGCCGGCAGCTCGTCGAGCTTGCCGGACACCTCGCGCTCGTCCGGTCGGACCGGGACGTTCGGGAGATCCTCGCGAGTGGCGCCGAGTGGCACCCAGCCGCGATCGACCATCAGCAGCAGCTCGCTGCCGGGCCGGCGCAGCGGCGTCAGCACGCGGTAGCCGGGACGCCCGGTCGCCGACGGCATGTTGTCGAGCAGCACCTGTCGTGACGGGTCATAAGCGCCCCGGGCCCGGACGTGCTGGTAGCGCGGCAGCGCCGAGACGCTCTGCGCGCCCAGCTCGACCGAGGTCCCGTCGCCGGCGGCGAACGACTCGACCATCGCCTGCTTGTCGTGGTAGCGACCGATCTGCCAGTAGCCCAGCGACACGAAGGCGGCCAGCAGCAGCGCCGTGACGGCGATGCCCCAGCCGCGCGGCGCGAAGACACGATTGCCGATGCGCCAGCTCATCTATAATCCGGGCTGACGCATCGGATGCGCCGCCGCATGATCAAACTGCTCATCGTCCTGACCCTTGCTGCCATCGTCGCGAGCCTCGGCACGGGGTTGTTCCACCTGGTCAAGGACGAGGGACAGTCCAAGCGCATGGTGAACGCGCTGACCGTGCGCATCGCCCTGTCCGTCCTGCTCTTCGTGCTGCTGTTCGTCGCCTGGAAGGGCGGGCTGATCGAGCCGCACGGCGTCGGACGGTGACCAGCGAATCCTGATCCGCCGCGGGCCTGCAGGCTGGAACGGCCGCCGGCTGGCGGCCGTTCTGCGTCATTGCGGTCGGTCCGGCGCCCGGCGCCGGGGCTTCAGAGCCAGTACACGAAGATGAACAGGCCCAGCCAGACCACGTCCACGAAGTGCCAGTACCAGGCGACGGCCTCGAACGCGAAATGATGCTGGGGCGTGAAATGGCCCTTCATGACCCGCAGCCAGATCACCAGCAGCATGATCGCGCCGACGGTCACGTGCAGCCCGTGGAAGCCGGTCAGCATGAAGAACGTCGAGCCGTACACGCCGCTGCCGAGCGTCAGGTTCAGATCCTTGTAGGCGTGGATGTATTCCTCGGCCTGCAGGCCCACGAACACGAACCCGAGCAGGAACGTGAGGGCCAGGAAGATCTTCAGCATGCCGCGGTTGCCCGCCTTCAGCGCGTGATGGGCGATCGTCAGCGTCACGCCCGAGGTCAGCAGGATCGCGGTATTGATGGCCGGGATGCCGAAGGCCGGGATGGTCTCGAACCCGCCGCCGACCTGCGCCGGACCGTTCGTCGGCCAGGAGCCCTCGTAGCCCTGCCACAGGAACAGGTTCGTCATGAACTTCGAGCCCTCGCCGCCGAGCCACGGCACGGACAGCTGCCGCGCGTAGTAGAGCGCGCCGAAGAACGCGGCGAAGAACATCACCTCTGAGAAGATGAACCACATCATTCCCATCCGGAACGAGCGGTCCACGCCGGCGTTGTACAGGCCGCCCTCGCTTTCGCCGATGACGGTGCCGAACCAGCCGAAGAACATGTAGGCGACGGCCAGCAGGCCCGCCAGGAAGATCCACGGCGCGACGTTGATGCCGTTGAGCCACATCGCCACGCCGAACATCGTGACGAACAGCGACACCGAGCCGACGATCGGCCACTTGCTGCCGTGCGGGATGTAGTACTTGCCTGCGTCGTGCGCGGTGTGTGCGTGAGCCATCGGCGTCAGTCTTCCTGTATTGTCTCGGACACCTGCCGGCCTCGCGGCCGACCCCCAGTTCGATCAAAGCGCTGCGAGCTTCTGCCCCGGCAGCGTATACATCGAGTAGGCGAGCGTCATGCGGTCCACCTGCGGCGGCAGGTCGGGATCGACGATGAAGCGCACCGTGAATTCGCGTTCCTCGGCCGCGGCGAAAGTCTGCGGCGTGAAGCAGAAGCACTCGGTCTTCTGCAGGTACTTGGCCGTGTAGGACGGCGCCACGCTGGGCACGGCCTGCCCGGTCACGGGCACCTCGGCCCGGCTGCGTATCAGGAACTTCGCCTCGTAGAGCCGCCCGGGCTGCACGGTCAGCGTGCCGGTCGCCGGGGTCAGCTCCCAGTCCGCGCCGGGCGCGACGATGGACAGGAACTCGAGCGCGACCTCGCGGCCCTCGCCGCCGCGCGACTCCTCGGCGGCGGACGGCTCGTCGTTGACCCGGATGCCGGCCGCCTCGCAGATCACGTCGTACAGCGGCACCAGCGCGAAGCCGAAGGCGAAGCTGCCCGCCGCCATCAGCAGCAGCCGGCGGGTCAGCGACGCGTTCTCGCGGCGGGTCTCGCTGCCGACGGTCATGGCTGTGCCTTCATGATGCCGGACGCGATGAACGCCACGTAAATGCCCAGCGCGGTGAGCGCCAGCAGGATCGCCATCCTGCGGATCCGCCGCCGCTCGTCATCATCGCCGGGTCCCCTGTCCATCCGCCTACCGGACGATCGGCGCTTCGTCGAAGGTGTGATACGGCGCCGGCGAGGGCACGGACCACTCGAGGCCGTGTACCCGCGCGCCGTCCCAGACCTCGGCGGTGGCCTGGGCCCCGCCGCGGGCGCACTTCCAGATGATGTAGACGAACAGCAGCTGCGACAGCCCGAATCCGAACGCGCCGATCGAGGACACCATGTTCCAGTCGGCGAACTGCGTGGAGTAGTCCGGGATGCGTCGCGGCATGCCCGCGAGCCCGAGGAAGTGCTGCGGGAAGAACAGCACGTTGACGAAGATGGCCGACA
>CAZKLS010000053.1:0-17863 GCA_964553405.1 uncultured Steroidobacteraceae bacterium | reverse complement strand
GACGCAGTCCGAACCATGCAGCATCCACAGGCCACGCAGCCACGGATCGTCGCTCAGCAGCGTCGGCAGCGCCTGCGGCGCCGCAACCGTCGCCTGGCCGAAGCCCCAGAACCACACGGAGTTGATCGGCAGCAGGCCGCGCGACACGCGATCGAAGTTGACCGGGTGTTCGTGCAGCAGCATCTGCAACTCGTTGACCACGCCCTGCAGGCGGCGCGCGTCGACGCCGCGCGGCAGGTGATGCCGCAGGTCTTCGCCCGCGACGCGGGCCGGATCCGGCGACTCGCAGTCGAGTGGCTCCCGGCACTCGAGCAGCCAGTCCGCGGGCGATGCCGCATGCAGGCGCAGCCCTGAGTCGCCCAGCTGTGTGTTGATGGACGCGAGCAGTTGCAGTGTCTCCCGATGCTCGATCTGCAATCCCCCGAGCGGGGCGAGTCGCAGGTGGTCTATCGCGGCCAGCAGGTGCACCGGTCTCGCGCGAGCCCAGCAACCCGCCGCGGGACTCCCGCTCGATGCGGCGCGTGCGCAGGGTCCTTCCGGGAACCGCTGCAGCGTTCCGGACGGAAAGCCGGCCGCACGGACGCTGAAGGACCGCCAATCGTCCGCGCCGTCGCGCGACGGCGTTCCGCGCGCGAGCAGCCACTTCAAGGCCGGCCCTGCGCCGCCGCGCCGCGTCGCGAGTTCGTCCGCCAGCCACGGCAGCACGACCCATGCCTCGCCTGCGTTCGCATCCTCGTTCAAATGGACGGCTCCGACTGCTGCAACCGGGGTCCGGTGACCCGAAGCCCGGCATTCGCTATGGTAACCGCATGAAGCTCAGCCTCGATTCGCCACCGGCGACCAACCTGATCCGCAGCTACGGACCGCACGGAGTGCAGGTCGGGGAGCGGACGATCGGCAGCAGCGTGATCGTCAGCCCGACGCGGCTGATCGCGGACTGGCGTCCCCGCAGCATCGATCAGCTCCTGCCGTCCGACCTCGGGCCGCTGCTCGAGTGGCGACCGGCCGTGCTGCTGATCGGTACCGGCGAACGGCAGAGGTTTCCGGGTCCGGAGCTGCTGACCGCGCTCTACGCGTCCCGACTGGGCTTCGAGTGCATGGACACGGGCGCCGCGTGTCGCACCTACAACGTGCTCGTTGCCGAGGGCCGCGACGTCGCCGCGGCGCTCATCGTCGAAGCTCACTGAACCCGGCTCAGCCCAGCACGCGCCACAGCAGGTAGCCGACGACCAGCAGCGCCAGCGTCGCCCAGCCGATCGCATCGACGTAGCGGCGCAGCCGCTGTTCGATCATCGGCCCACCCCAGCGAACCAGCGCACTGACCAGCAGGAAGCGTGCCCCGCGGCCGATCGTCGAACCGATCACGAACGGCAGCAGCGGCATCTGTGCCGCGCCCGCGGCGATCGTGAACACCTTGTAGGGGATCGGAGTGAAGCCGGCAGCGAAGATCGCCCAGAAGCCGTACTGGTCGAACCATGCCCGGGCCGTCTCGAAGTGCCCCCAGTAGCCGGCGGCCTCCAGCAGCGGCGTGACGGCCTCGAGCGCGAGCCTTCCGATCAGGTATCCGGCGAGGCCGCCGAGCACCGAAGCGACCGTCGTCAGCAGCGCGAAGCGCCACCACCGCGCCGGCTGCGCGAGCGTCATCGGCGCCAGCAGCACGTCCGGTGGTATCGGGAAGAACGAGGACTCGGCGAAGCTGACGCCCGCGAGGTATCGCTCCGCGTGCGGGTGCGCGCTCCAGCGCAGCGTCCGCTCGTACAGGTTGGAGAACAGGCCCATCAGCTCAGCCCCTGCAGCATCGGGACGAACGTGACCGGGCCGAGGTCCTCGCGCTCCAGCATTTCGCCACGCCGGGTGATGCGCATGAGCTTCTGCTCGCGATCCGGGCCGACCGGGATGATCAGGCGTCCGCCGTGCCCGAGCTGCTCGATCAGTACCTCAGGCACCGCATGCGCGGCCGCCGCGACGATGATGCCGTCGAACGGCGCATAGGCGGCCCAGCCGTCGAAGCCGTCGCCGTGCTTCATGTGCACGTTGCGAAGGCGCAGCTCGCGCAGCACCTGGCGGGCCCGCTGCTGAAGCGCGGCGATCCGCTCGACGCTGTAGACCGACACCACCAGCGGCGCGAGCACGGCAGCCTGGTAGCCGCAGCCGGTGCCGACCTCGAGGACTTTCCGCGGCGCGGTCTCCTCGATCAGCGCCTCGGTCATCCGCGCGACGATGTACGGCTGCGATATCGTCTGCCCATGCCCGATCGGCAGGGCGGTGTCTTCGTACGCGCGGCTCGCGAGCGCCTCGTCCACGAACAGGTGGCGCGGCACGCTGCGGATCCGGTCGAGCACGCGGGGATCGGTGATGCCCTGCTCACGCAGCCTCGCCACCAGCCGCTCGCGGGTGCGCGCGGAAGTCATGCCGATGCCCGTGTGCCGCCGATCGCCCACGTGCCGCGCTCAGTTCCCGCGTCCGCGGAGCCACTCGTCGAGATCGGCGAGCGCGGAGTGCCGGGTGAGGTCCACCTGCAGCGGCGTGATCGATACGCAGCCATCGGCGACGGCGTGGAAGTCCGTGCCCTCGCCGGCATCGGCGCCCTCCCCTGCCGGCCCGATCCAGTACACGGGCCGGCCGCGGGGATCCTTCGCGGCGATGACCGCCTCCGAGCGGTGGCGGTGCCCCAGTCGCGTGACGCGCATCCCGCGCAGCTGCTCATAGGGAACGTCCGGCACATTGACGTTCAGGATCATCGAACTGTGCAGAGGAGAGCGGGACAGCCTCATCACCAGCTCGCTCGCCACCCGGGCCGCGGTCGCGAAATGGCCGCCGTTGCGCGTCACCAGCGAGACCGCCATCGTCGGCAGGCCCAGGAAGCGGCCCTCGACGGCCGCCGCAACCGTACCGGAGTACAGCACGTCGTCCCCGAGATTGGCACCGTCGTTGATCCCGGAGACGACCATGTCATGGTCGAAGTCGAACAGCCCGGAGATGGCCAGGTGCACGCAATCCGTCGGCGTGCCGTTCACGTAGTACATGCGCTCGCCATAGCTGAACACGCGCAAGGGCACGTCCAGCGTCAGCGAATTGCTCGCACCGCTGCGGTTGCGGTCGGGGGCGACCACGGTCAACTGCGCGAGCGGTTCGAGCGCAGCCACCATGGCCTGCAGGCCCTCGGCCCGATAGCCGTCGTCGTTGCTGACCAGAATTCTCAATTGCAGACCTGTGCCGGCTCCATGACCCCGCGCGGCCGGGGCTTGGCGGCGAAGGCGGCGCAACTATACTGGAATCGAGCTGGGGGTCGTAAGCGAATACCCGGAGATGAGGCTTATGTCCGATGACGACGAGCACGCTTTCCGCGAGGCGATGAGCGACGTTCGTCCGCTGCGAACGCGCGAAAACCATCCGGAAGCGCCGAAACCGCCCGCCGAGGCGCGTTTCCGTCGGCTGGACGAGCAGGCCGTGTTGCGTGAGAGCCTGCAGCCGCCGGCAGATCCGGCGGTGCTCGACACCGGCGAGGAGCTGATATTCCGGCGACCGGGCCTGCGCGAAGACGTGCTGCGCCGGCTGCGCCGCGGCCAGTTCACGGTCGAGGACGAGATCGACCTGCACGGGCTCGGGCGGCATGCAGCCCACGAGGCGCTGCGCGAGTTCATCGGCGCCTCGATGGATCGCAGGCTGCGCTGCGTACGGGTGGTGCACGGCAAGGGCCTGCGCTCGGGGCCTCGGGGCCCGGTGCTCAAGCACGTCGTCAACCACTGGCTGCAGCGCATGCAGGACGTCGCGGCGTTCGCCACCGCACGGCCGGTAGACGGAGGCACCGGCGCGGTGTACGTGCTGCTCGGGCGCGCCCGGCGTTACGATCGCCGCAGTACCTGACTCAGCCGCTTCCGTCCGCATCCAGGCCCCAGGCGCCGAGCACGAACTCGTGCAGCACGGCGGTCGCGAATGCGCCCCGCGCAAGCTCGAAGTCGAGTCGCAGCCCCTCGCTCTCGGCGGTGCAGCCCAGCGCCCGTACCGGCAGGCGAAGGCTGCGCCGTTCCTGCTCGAGGCCTTCGCCCTCCAGCAATCGCCGCAGCGGCTGCTCGTCCTCGAGCACGCGCAACTCCAGCGCGCGGGCCTCGTCCGCACTCGGCAGCTCGCCGCGACCCCAGAGCGGCCCGCTCGGGTGCAGGTCCATGCGCTCGCAGCGCTCCCGCAGCTGCGGGTCGTCGGACGACGCCTGGAAGAAACTCCGGCTGCCCTCGAGGATCACCGCCTCACCGGCGAGGATGCCCGACCAGTCGCCGCGGCTCACGCGCTCGGCCAGCACGCGATTGAAGAGCCACGAACGCGCGGCGGTCAGCGCGAAGCCGCGTTCCCCGCGCCCTCGTGGCGCGCGAGCGGCCTCCGCCCAGCGCCGGGCCTGCTCGAGGTTCGCGCCGCGACGTCCGAACCGCTGCGGGCCGAAGTAATTGGGTACGCCCCGTTGCGCAACCTGGCCGAGCCGGGCCTCGAACGCCGTGAAATCCCCGCGCGGGTCGCGCAGCAGGATCCGGAAGCGATTGGCCCGGTGCGAGCCCGGGCGAAGCTTGCGACGGTGCCGCTCCGCGTCGAGCACCCGGAATCCCTCCCCATGCCGGCCTGACCAGTCCTCGATGGAGGCACCGCGCGCGACAGGCACGGTGAAGTGTTGCACGGTCACGGCGTGACGATCCTTCAGGCCCGAATACCCCACTTCGCGCACGGCAACGCCCGCCGCGGCGGCCAGCTGCCCGGCGACCCAGCGCGTGTTCGCGGCCCGCTTCTCCACGCGCAGCAGCACGTGATCGCCTTCGCCGTCGGGATCGAAGCCGAGCAGTTCCTCGACGCGGAAGTCCTCGGGCTGCGCACGGAGCGCGGCCTGCAGCGGCGCTGGCCCGTACGCCGCGGGCGCGTCCGCGACGCAGGCCGCGACGCGCTCCCCGGGGATCTCAGTCGGCCCCAAGCTGCCGCCCTCGCTCAGTCCGGCCGATCCGGCTCGAGCAGGACGACCGCCTGGCAGGCGAGGCCTTCCGCACGACCGATCGCACCGAGCCGCTCGCAGGTCGTCGCCTTGACGTTGATTCGCGCCGGCTCGACCCGCAGGTCGGCGGCAATGTTGGTGCGCATCGCGTCGCGATGCCCGCCGAGTCGCGGAACCTCCGCGAGCACGGTCAGGTCCGCGTTGACCAGCCGCCAGCGCTGCGCGACGAGCAGGCTCGCGCAGTGGCGCAGGAATACGCGACTATCGGCGTTCTTCCAGCGCGGATCCGTATCCGGAAAATGCAGACCGATGTCGCCCTGACCCATCGCGCCGAGCAGTGCGTCGCACAGCGCGTGCAGCACCACGTCGCCGTCGGAGTGCGCGAGCACGCCACGCTCGTGCGCGATGCGCACGCCACCGAGCACAACGTGGTCGCCAGGCCCGAAGGCGTGGATGTCGAGACCGCAGCCAATCCTCACCGGCGGCTCCTGGAACGCAACACGGCCTCGGCGATCACCAGATCCTCGCGGCTCGTGACCTTGAGATTGTCGGCGCGACCGCGCACCAGCAGCGGGCGAAGGCCCAGCGCCTCGATCGCCGAGGCCTCGTCGGTGACGACGCGCTCGCGATCACGACACAGCGCCAGCGCGCGGCACAACAGCCCGTAACGGAAAGCCTGCGGAGTCTGGGCCCGCCAGATGCCTTCCCGTGCCAGCGTTCCCTCTGCGCGGCCCTGCCCGTCCGCCCGTTTCAGCGTGTCGCTCGCCGGATGAGCCAGCAGCCCACCGACCGGGTCGCTCCCGACGGCCCGCAGCAGCGCGCGAAGGTCCTCTCGCGCCAGGCAGGGTCTGGCGGCATCGTGCACCAGCACCCAGTCCTGGCCGGACGCCAGCGGGCCGAGCGCCTGGAGCGCAAGCGCCACGGACTCGGCGCGGGTGGCCCCACCCAGGCAGCAGCCGACCCGCGGGTCACGGGACTCGGCGAGCCGGTACCAGCGACGATCCGTCTCTGCGACGGCGACCATGACGCCCGCGATCGATGGTTCCGCGAGCAACGCCTGCAGCGTCCACGACAGCATCGCCCGGCCGTCGATCGCTGCGTACTGCTTCGGGCTCGAACCGCCGAAACGCTCGCCGCGGCCGGCCGCGGGCACGACCGCCCAGCGTCGGGCGCGCGGGCTCATCCCGCGTCGGCCTGAGCGGTCCGTTGCTGGGGCGCGGTTCCGCGATTCCCGGACGGGTCGGACGGAACGACCTGGAAGAACGTCTCGTTCACACCGATCATGCCGAGGTCCGTGCGAGCGCGCTCCTCGACGGCGGCCCGCCCTTCCTTCAGGTCGCGGACCTCGGCGGCGAGCGTGCGATTGCGCTCCCGCAACCGGTCGTTTTCCGCCTGCTGAGCCTCGATCGCGCCGCCGAGGCGCCAGACCTCGCGCATGCCGTCGCCGGACAGCCAGAGCCGGTACTGCAATGCGAGTACGGCGGCGAGCAGCAGGGCGCCCACGATCCGGATGATCATGGGAGCGGGAGAATAGCAGAACGCCGCGCCGGCGGGTTCGCGAGCCGCATGTTCAGCCGCCGCCGGGCAGCGGCACCGGGAAAGCGTCCCGGCCCGCGTAAGCGGCGTTCCGGCCGAGTTCGGCCTCGATCCGCAGCAACTGGTTGTACTTCGCGACGCGATCGGAGCGGCACAGCGAGCCGGTCTTGATCTGCGACGCGGTCGTTGCGACCGCGATGTCGGCGATCGTGCTGTCCTCGGTCTCGCCGGAACGGTGCGAGACCACCGACGCGTAGCCGGAGCTCGTGGCCAGATCGATTGCGGCCAGCGTCTCGGTGAGCGTCCCGATCTGGTTCGGCTTGATCAGGATCGCGTTGGCGATTCCGCGATCGATGCCTTGTTGCAGGATGCGCGTGTTCGTGACGAACAGGTCGTCGCCCACCAGCTGGACCTTGCGACCGAGGCGCTCGGTCAGGATCGCCCAGCCGTCCCAGTCGGCCTCGGCCATGCCATCCTCTATCGTCACGATCGGGTAGCGGCTCACCAGGCCCTCGAGGTAGTCCGCGAACTGGGCCGCCGTGAACTTCCGCCCCTCCGACTCCAGCGCGTAGATCCCGTCCTCGAAGAACTCGGTGCTCGCGACGTCGAGGCCGAGATAGATCTCGCGGCCGGCCTTGTAGCCGGCGCGCTCGATCGCCTCGAGGATCGTCTCGAGCGCCGACTCGTTCGACGGCAGGTTCGGCGCGAAACCACCCTCGTCTCCGACGGCCGTCGCGAGCCCGCGCTCGTGCAGCACCTTCTTCAGCGTGTGGAAGATCTCCGCGCCGTAGCGCAGCGCTTCGGAGAAGGTCGGCGCGCCGACCGGCAGGATCATGAATTCCTGGATGTCGACGCTGTTGTCGGCGTGCGCGCCGCCGTTGACGATGTTCATCATCGGCACCGGCATCGTCATCGGCGCGGAGCCACCGAGCCTGCGGTACAGACCCTCGCCTGCCAGCCGGGCCGCCGCATGGGCCGCGGCCAGCGAGACAGCGAGAATCGCGTTCGCGCCCAGCCGGGACTTCGTCTCGGTCCCGTCGAGCTCGATCATCCGCTGATCCAGCGCCGCCTGGTCGCGCACGTCGAGACCGCGCAGCGCGGTCCGGATCTCACCGTTCGCGTTCGCGACGGCCCGGGTGACGCCTTTCCCGAGGTAACGCGACGGGTCGCCGTCGCGAAGCTCCACCGCTTCCCGCGAGCCCGTCGATGCCCCGGAGGGCACGGCCGCCCGGCCGACGATGCCGCCGTCGAGAAGTACGTCCGCCTCGACTGTCGGATTGCCGCGCGAGTCGATGACTTCCCGCGCGATGATGTCCACGATTCGGCTCATAACTCGGATTCCTCGTAGGGCCGCGACTTGACGGCCGCGTCAATTTCCTTGAGCAGGGTGAGCAAGGAGCGCATCCGACCGAGCGGCCAGGCATTCGGCCCGTCCGACAGCGCCTTCGCCGGGTCGGGATGCGTCTCCATGAACAGGCCCGACACACCGGCCGCGACGGCCGCCCGGGCGAGTACCGGCACGAACTCGCGCTGCCCGCCCGACGCGCTGCCCTGGGCGCCGGGCAGCTGCACCGAGTGCGTCGCGTCGAACACGACCGGACAGCCCGTGTCGCGCATCACCGCGAGGGACCGCATGTCCGCCACCAGGTTGTTGTAGCCGAAGCTGAAGCCGCGCTCGCAGACCATGATCTGCTCGTTGCCGGTGGAGCGGGCCTTGTCGACGACGTTCCTCATCTCCCAGGGCGACAGGAACTGTCCTTTCTTGATGTTGACCGGCCGGCCCTGCGAGGCGACGCCGACGATGAAGTTGGTCTGCCGGCACAGAAACGCGGGTGTCTGCAGCACGTCCACGACCGCCGCGACCTCGGCGAGCGGCGTGTCCTCGTGCACGTCAGTCAGCAGCGGCAGGCCGAGCTGGCGCTTGACCTCGGCGAGGATCCGCAGCCCTTCGTCCATTCCCGGACCGCGGAAACTGGCCCGCGAGGAGCGGTTCGCCTTGTCGTAAGAGGCCTTGAAAATGTACGGGATGCCGAGCTCGGTGGTCAGCTCCTGCATGCGCCCGGCGATCTCGAGCACCAGCGCCTCGCTCTCGACGACGCACGGCCCTGCGATCAGGAAGAACGGCCGCGCCGGCCCGACCTCGAAACCGCAGAGCCTCATGCCCTGGCTGCCGCGGGCAACTGCGCCAGACGATGCTCGCGGGCGGCCCGCACGAAGCCGGTGAACAGCGGGTGCCCGTCCCGCGGCGTCGAACGGAACTCGGGATGGTATTGGCTCGCGACGAAGAACGGATGACCGGGCAGCTCGACGATCTCGACCAGTCCATCGCGCGAGAAACCCGAGAAGCGCAGGCCGGCGTTCATCATCCGCTGCAGGTAGTTGTTGTTGAACTCGTAGCGATGCCGGTGCCGCTCGCGGACCACGTCCGAGCCGTAGATCGCGTGCGCGCGCGAGCCGTGCGAAATGCGCACGTCCTGCGCGCCGAGCCGCATCGTGCCGCCGAGATCCGACTTCTCGTCGCGCGCCTCGACCGTCCCTTTCTGGTCCTGCCACTCGGTGATCAGCGCCACGACCGGGTGCGGCGTGGCCGGGTTGAATTCCGTGCTGTGGGCGCCTTCGAGGCCCGCGACGTCGCGCGCGTACTCGATCACGGCCAGCTGCATGCCGAGGCAGATGCCGAGGTAGGGAATGTCGTTCTCGCGCGCATGACGGACGGCGCGGATCTTCCCCTCGATGCCCCGCTCGCCGAAGCCGCCCGGGACCAGTATCGCGTCGGAGTCCGCGAGGCAGTCCACGCCGTGCTTCTCGACCTCCTGCGCCTCGACGTACTGGATGTTGACCCGGGTCCGCGTGCGCAGTCCCGCGTGCACCAGCGCCTCGCAGAGCGAGATGTAGGAATCGCGCAGGTTGACGTACTTGCCGACCATCGTGATGTTGACGGTGACGTCGGGGCTGCTCTTCGCGGCAACGACCTGCTGCCACTCGCCGAGTTCGGCCGGCGGAACGTCCAGTCCCAGCTTCTCGCAGACGATCGCGTCCAGCCCCTGCTCATGCAGCAGCATCGGGATCTTGTAGATGTCGTCCGCGTCGACCGCGGAGAACACCGCACGCTCCTCGACGTTGGTGAACAGCGCGATCTTGCGCCGCTGCTCGGGCGGGAGCGGATCCTTGCAGCGGCACAGCAGCACGTCGGGCTGGATACCGATCGAGCGCAGTTCCTTCACCGAGTGCTGCGTCGGCTTGGTCTTGATCTCGCCCGAGGTCGAGATGAACGGAATCAGCGTCAGGTGCATGTAGATGACGTTGTTCCGGCCCAGCTCGACGCCGAGCTGGCGGATCGCCTCCAGGAACGGCAGCGACTCGATGTCGCCCACCGTTCCGCCGATCTCCACCATGCAGACGTCGGCGTCGCCGGCGCCCATCCGGATGCAGTGCTTGATCTCGTCGGTGATGTGCGGGATCACCTGCACCGTCGCGCCGAGATAATCGCCGCGGCGCTCCTTCGCGATGACGCGCTCGTAGATCCGCCCGGTCGTGAAATTGCTGTCGCGGCTGCAGGTCGTGCGCACGAAGCGCTCGTAGTGACCCAGGTCCAGGTCGGTCTCGGTGCCGTCGTCGGTGACGAAGACCTCCCCGTGCTGGAAAGGACTCATCGTGCCGGGGTCGACGTTGATGTACGGATCGAGCTTGACCAGCGCGACCTTCAGGCCACGGGCCTCGAGAATGGCGCCCAGCGAAGCGGCCGCGATGCCCTTCCCCAGCGAGGACACGACGCCGCCGGTAACGCAGATAAATTTTGTCATGGGAGCCACCGTCGCGGGATACGAACGACGGGAGGACAGTCTATCGGATCGCCTGCGTCCCGACCACCTCGCCATGGGCCAGGCGCCGCGCCGCCCCGCGGCCGAGCGGCAGCGCGCAGGCCTCCTGTTCGGTGAGCAGGGGCCGTCCGTGCCAGACGACCCGCCAGCCCGTCCCGCCGGCGGTCGCGGCCTGGCCCCCGGAGATGGCGAGGTCGCCCACGGCGAGGATCTCGCCCCCGCTGCAGATGAGCGGGATGCGCCCCCGCAGCCAGGGCAGCACGCCCTGCTCCTGCAGCCACTTGCGCAGGTCCTTGCGGTGCCCGCAGCCGCGCGGCTGGAACTTCTCGCCGCCGCGGCGAAACCGCACCTCCAGCTGCTCCGGCAGGCGGCCGGCCGCGAGTCCCGGCCCCGGAGCGGCCCGCAGCTCGAGCCGCCCCCCGTCCGGCAACGCGTAGGGCTGCCCGACGTTCCAGGTTCCTTCGGGCACGCCGGCGGCGCCGCCCGCGGGACTCGCGAACAACCTGCCCCGGTAGCGGTGAACCTCGGCCCCGGGCCAGCAGGTGCACGGGATGCGGTCGGCGGACGCGCTCAGCATGTCGTGGCGCAGCGCGCCGAGCGTCGCCGCGGACGGTACCGGCAGCTCCTGCGCCCGCAACCAGCGCCGCAACACGGCCAGCTGCCTCGGCGGCGGCAGGTCCGCGAGCGCAGGTACGGTCAGTGTCAGCCCCACCGCGAGGGCCCGAAGGTCCCGTTCCGACTGCTGCTCCTCGCTGGCCACGGCTTCGGCCGCATACTCCGCGACCCTCGCGACCGTGCGCGCCGCGGCGGGCCAGCGGCGGCGTATCGCAGGCAACACCTCCATGCGCAGGTAGTTACGGTCGTAGCGGGTATCGAGATTGGACGGATCTTCGAGCCACTCGAGCCCCGCCTCGATCGCCCGGGCCCGGATCTCCGCCCGCGTGAACTCGAGCAACGGCCGCGCCTGCCACCCGCCCGCGAACGGCGCGAGCCGCGGCATTCCGGTGAGCCCGCGCAGCCCGCCGCCCCGCAACCACTGCAGCAGGATCGTCTCGAGCTGGTCGTCGGCGTGGTGCGCGGTGAGCAGCATCTCCGAATCGGCGAGGTTCGCTGCGAAGGCGGCATGACGCGCGGTCCGCGCGGCGGCCTCCGGGCTCTCGCCGCGCGCTGCCCGCGCATCGACCCGCAGCTGCACGCAGGGCACCTCGAGGCGCCCGCTGAGCTCGAGGCAGGCCTCCGACCAGCGCGCCGAATCCGGGTGCAGTGAATGGTCCACGTGCAGGGCGCGCACCGGGAGGCCGTGCACGCGCCGGGCGGCGCCGGCGGCGGCCGCCAGCAACAGCGTCGAATCGAGCCCGCCGCTCAACGCGACGCACAAGCCCGAAACGGGCCGTTCCGCCAGTGACAGGCAGCGCCCCAGCGCCGCCTGAAAGCGTGCCTCGAACGAGTGAAGCTGACTCAAGTGCCGCGGAACACGCCGTACCCGCGCATCCGCGCGTAGCGACGTTCGAGCAGCTCCTCCGCGGGCAGCGCCTCGACGACGCTGAGGTGACGCAGCAGCGCGGCCTTGAGGTCGTCGGCCATCGCCTGCGGCTCGCGATGCGCCCCGCCGAGCGGCTCCTTGAGCACTTCGTCCACCAGGCCGAGCTTCGCGAGGCGCTCGGCCGTCACTCCCATCGCCTCGGCGGCCAGCTCCTTCTTGTCGGCGCTCTTCCACAGGATCGACGCGCAGCCCTCGGGCGAGATGACCGAGTAGATGCCGTACTGCAGCATCACGAGCCGGTCGCAGACCCCGATCGCGAGCGCGCCGCCCGAGCCTCCCTCGCCGATCACGGCCGTGATGATCGGCACGTTCAGCGTGCACATCTCGAACAGGTTGCGCGCGATCGCCTCGCTCTGGTTGCGCTCCTCGGAGCCGACGCCGGGGTAGGCTCCCGGCGTGTCGATCAGCGTGATGATGGGCAATCCGAAGCGCTCGGCGAGCTTCATCAGCCGCAGCGCCTTGCGGTAGCCCTCCGGCCGCGGCATGCCGTAATTGCGGCGCACTCTCTCCTTCGTGTCGCGGCCTTTCTGGTGACCGATCAGCACGACGGGCCGGCCGTCTATCCGGGCGAGACCGCCGACGATGGCCTTGTCGTCCGCGTACATCCGGTCGCCGTGCAGTTCCTGCCATTCCTCGCAGATCATCGCGACGTAATCGAGCGTGTACGGTCGCTGCGGGTGTCTGGCGAGCTGCACGACCTGCCACGGGGCCAGGTTGGCGAAGATACTGGTCGTCAGCGCCCGGCTCTTCGCCTTCAGGCGCGCGATCTCCTCCCCGATGTTGATCTCGGAATCCGAGGAAACGAAGCGCAGCTCGTCGATCTTCGCCTCGAGCTCGGCGATCGGCTGCTCGAAATCCAGGAACGTCAGCGGCATGGGCGCTCAGGATGCCGCAGGGCCCGGCATGGCGCAAATACCCGGGCCGATGGCATCAGCAGGCTCCCGGGTGCCCTCAGCCGACCCAGGCTCGCGCGTTGCGGAACATGCGCAGCCAGCCGCCATCCTCGCCCCAGTCGCGCGGGTGCCACGAATTCTGGACCGTGCGGAACACGCGCTCAGGGTGCGGCATCAGGATCGTCGCCCGGCCGTCCTGCGAGCAGAGCCCGGTGATGCCGAACGGAGAGCCGTTCGGGTTGGCCGGGTAGCGCTCGGTCGCGGCGCCTGAATTGTCCACGTAGCGCAGGCTGACGAGGCCGCTGCCGGCGCAGCGCTCGGCCGCCGCCGCATCGACGAACTCCGCCCGCCCCTCCCCGTGCGCCACCGCGATCGGCAGCACCGACCCCGACATGCCGGCGAAGAAGACCGACGGCGTGGGCAGCACCTCGACCAGCGCGACACGGCCCTCGAACTGCTCGGAGCGGTTGCGAACGAAGCGCGGCCAGTGGGCGGTGCCCGGAACGAGGTCCCTGAGCGTCGACATCATCTGGCAGCCGTTGCAGACGCCCAGCGAGAAGCTGTCGCTGCGCGCGAAGAACTCCGTGAACTGCTCCCGGAGGCGCGTGTTGAACAGGATCGACTTGGCCCACCCCTCGCCCGCACCGAGCACGTCCCCGTAGGAAAAACCTCCGCAGGCGACCAGGCCGTTGAAGCCGTCCAGCGACACCCTGCCCGCGATCAGGTCGGTCATGTGCACGTCGGTCGGCTCGAAGCCGGCACGGTCGAACGCCGCCGCCATCTCGCTTTGGCTGTTGACGCCCTGCTCGCGCAGGATCGCCACGCTGGGCCGGGCGCCGGAGGACAGGTACGGGGCCGCGACGTCCTCGGCAGGATCGAACGACAGGCGCGCGAACAGGCCGGGATCGGTCGGATCGACGGCACGCGCCCGTTCCTCCGCTACGCACTCCGGATTGTCCCGCAGCGACTGCATCCTGAACGACGTCTCGGACCAGATCCCCCGCAGTTCGCTGCGCGTCGCGCGCAACAGCTCGCCCGATCCGCCACTGAACCGGATCGAGTCCTCTTCGGTAACCCGCGCGACGACGCGGCTCAGCTCGCCGAGCCCCGCGGCACCCAGCACGGCCATGACCTCGGCCTCGCGCGACGCCTCGATCTGCAGAACGACACCGAGTTCCTCCGCGAACAGCTCGCCGAGCGCCAGCTGCGCATCCCCGGCTTCGAGCTCGACGTCGAGCCCGCAGTGCCCCGCAAAAGCCATCTCGCACAGCGTGACGAACAATCCGCCGTCGGAGCGATCGTGATACGCCAGCAGCAGCCCGTCGCGCCGCAGCCGGCCGAGCGCCTCGAAGCACGCCAGCAAACGGGACGGGTCGTCGCAATCAGGCGCCTCCCGCCCGATACGCCCGTACACCTGCGCCAGGCAGGACCCGCCGAGGCGATTGCGCCCGGCACCGAGGTCGATCAGCAGCAGCCGGGTCGGCGCGCCCACACGGCGCAGCTCCGGCGTACACGTGCGCCGGACGTCCCCGACCGGCGCGAACGCCGAGACGATCAGCGACACCGGTGCAACGACCCGGCGCTCCTCGCCAGCCGCGTTCCAGGCGGTCCGCATCGACAGCGAGTCCTTGCCGACCGGGATCGCGATCCCGAGCGCCGGGCAGAACTCCTCGCCCACGGCCTGCACCGCATCGAACAGGTCGGCGTCCTCGCCGGGCTCGCCGCAGGCCGCCATCCAGTTCGCGGACAGGCGCACCTCGGACAGCCGCCCGATGTCCGCGGCCGCGATGTTGGTCACTGCCTCGGCGACGGCCATGCGGGCCGCGGCCGCGGGATCGAGCAGCGACAGCGGCGTGCGCTCGCCCATGGCCATCGCCTCGCCGCGGTAACCGAAGTAGTCGTTGACGGTCACGGCGACGTCGCTCACCGGCACCTGCCAGGGGCCCACCATCTGGTCGCGGTGGATCATCCCGCCCACCGACCGGTCGCCGATGGTCACGAGGAAGCTCTTGTCGGCCACGGCAGGCAGGCGCAGCACGCGCTCGGCGGCTTCGCGCAGCCCGATTCGGTCGAGGTCCAGGTCGTCGCCGGCGCCGGGCAGACGGCGCACGTCACGGGTGAGCCGCGGCGGCTTGCCCAGGATCACTTCGAGCGGCACGTCAACCGGCATGTCGCCGAAGAGCTCGTCCTCGACCCGCAGCCAGCCGTCAGCCGTCACCTCGCCGATGACCGCGAACGGGCAACGCTCGCGGTCGCACAGCGCGCCGAACGCGGGCAGCCGGTCTGCCGGGACGATCAGCACGTACCGTTCCTGGGCCTCGTTGCACCAGAGCTCCAGAGGCGACATTCCGGGCTCGTCGCTCGGCACCTTGCGCAGCAGCACCCGCCCGCCCGTACCCGCGTGCGCCACCGATTCCGGCACCGCATTGGACAGGCCGCCGGCGCCGACGTCGTGGATCAGCTGGATCGGGTTGTCGTCACCGAGCGCCCAGCAGGCGTCGATCACTTCCTGGGCCCGTCGCTGCATTTCCGGATTGCCACGCTGCACCGAGGCGAAGTCCAGGTCCGCGGAACTCGTTCCGGCGCCCATCGACGAGGCCGCCCCGCCACCGAGCCCGATCAGCATCGCCGGGCCGCCCAGCACGATGATCTTCGCGCCCGGGAGGACGGCGGCCTTCTCCACGTGGCTGCGGCGGATGTTGCCGAGGCCGCCCGCAATCATGATCGGCTTGTGGTAACCCCGGAACTTCGATCGTCCTGGCGACGGAACCTGCTGCTCGAAACTGCGGAAGTAGCCGCAGATGCCCGGCCGGCCGAATTCGTTGTTGAACGCGGCAGCGCCGATCGGCCCATCGAGCATGATCTGCAGCGCGGACACGATCCGCTCCGGCTTGCCGAAGTCCTGCTCCCAGGGCTGCTCGAAGCCCGGGATGCGCAGGTTCGAGACGCTGAAGCCCACCAGCCCGGCCTTCGGCTTGCCGCCGCGCCCGGTGGCACCCTCGTCGCGGATCTCGCCGCCCGAGCCGGTGGCGGCCCCCGGAAACGGCGAGATGGCCGTCGGGTGATTGTGCGTCTCGACCTTCATCAGGATGTCGATCGCTTCTTCGTGCGCCAGGTACGGGCCACCGCCGGGCTGCGCGAACCACCGCCGGCCCTGCCAGCCCTCGATGACCGCGGCATTGTCGCGATAGGCCGAGAGTATCCCGGCGGGATTGCAGCGATGCGTGTTGCGGATCATGTCGAACAGCGTCTTCTCGCCGCGGTGCCCGTCGATGATCCAGTCGGCGTTGAAAATCTTGTGCCGGCAATGCTCGGAGTTCGCCTGCGCGAACATCATCAGCTCGATGTCGGTCGGGTCGCGGCCGAGCCCCGCGAAGGCCTCGGCCAGGTAGTCGATCTCGTCGGCGGAAAGCGCGAGCCCGAGCTCTGAATTGGCCTGCTCGAGCGCCGCGCGGCCCCGGTCGCCGAGCGGCACGCTAGCCAGCGGCTTCGGCGCCGCGTGCTCGAACAGCAGCCGTGCGTCTGCCGGGTCGCGCAGCACGCTCTCCGTCATCCGGTCATGCAGGACCCCAGCCAGCGCCTCCCAGTCCGAATCCGCAGGGCGGTCCGTGAACTCGAGGTAATAGGCGACGCCGCGCTCGATGCGTCGCACGACATCGAGGCCGCATACGTGAGCGATGTCCGTGGCCTTGCTCGACCAGGGCGAAATGGTACCGAGCCGGGGCACGACGACGAGCGTCTCGCCGCGAGGCTCCTCCGGCGCGCTCGCCGGGCCGTAGCGCAGCAGCGCTTCGAGTACGCCGGCCTGCCCGGGCGTCGGCGCCACCTCGGTGTCCACGATGTGCAGGAACCGGGAGTCCAGCCCCCTGATCCCGCCGACCCGCTCGCGCAGGGCAGACAGCAGCTTTTCCAGCCTGAAGTCGGAGAGCGCGGGAGCACCGCGGAGTATCAGCATGGGGCACCGCCGCCGGCGTGGCAGGGGCGCGAAATCATACCGGAGGCGGCCGGGGCGAACCAGCGGCCGGCCGCGTCACTTGCCGCGCGACCCTGGATCGCCGGGCGTGTAGACCGGGAACGGGAAATGCGCGACGTTGGATGAGTCCACCGACGAGACCTTGCTGGCCCCGGACTTGCGCACCTCGTCGATCCGGATCACGGAGTGCATCGGGAGATAGGTGCGCTTGACGCCCGCGAACTCCGTCTGGATCTTCTCCTCGGACGGGTCGACGACCACCGCCGATCGCTCGCCGAAGATCAACTCCTCGACCTCGACGAAGCCGAACAGCGCGCCATGACCGACCTTGCGGGCATAGATCTCGTAAACCTTGCCCTGGTTGTGAAAGACGATCTTGAAAATGTGACTGGCGGCCATCTCGCGCGGTTGGCTTGCGTACTACAGTCAGGGCATATTACAAGGGTTGCCCAGCAGCGTCAGCCCATGCGGCGGTTTAGCGCGTCGCGCCGTGCACAGGATTGCCCGCAACATGGCCATCAAGCTACGCGTCATCAGCGACCACTACCGTGAACTCGGCGAGCACCGCTCGCGGGTTTTCGGGGTAAACGGCGGCACGATCGGGCGCGCGACGGACAACGACTGGATCCTGCCCGACCCGAAGCGGATCGTCTCGGGCCATCACTGCTCGGTGGAGTATCGCGGCGGCGTCTACTGGCTGCGTGACTCGAGTACCAACGGCGTCTACGTCAACGACGACAAGGAACCGGCCTCTGTCAGCGGACCGGTGGCGCTGAAGGACGGCGACCGGCTCCGCATCGGCGAATACGAGATCGTGGTCAGCGTGGACGACCGCGTGGACTTCCTCAGCAGGAATGCCGAGCCGCCATCGGCGGACGAGCACCTCGAGGACGACCTCGGCGCACCGTTGAACATCGACGGACTGCTCGGCACGCGCCATCCGGACGAGTCCGGGCCCGTCCCGGTCGGCAACGCCTACGGCCTGAAGCTGCGGGGCCTGCTGCCTGAGAGCGCGCGCCGGGATACCGGCAACCGCGTCCCTGACGAACCGCCGCCGCCGCCGGCGTCGGCCCCACCCGACTGGGCAACCCGCACGCGACCGGTCACGCGGCAGGAGCTCGACGA
>CAZKLS010000052.1:13381-17904 GCA_964553405.1 uncultured Steroidobacteraceae bacterium | reverse complement strand
GTCGCGCGCATTGGCTTAAGATCGTGCGCAGGAGGCGCCGATGACCGATTTCGCAGCCACGCTCGGCAGCGCGCGGGACAAGCTGCTCAGCGCGTTGCAGTCCCCGGATCCCTGGTGGCAGGTCCTCGCGCTGGCGATCGCCGTGTTGGCGGCCTGGCTGGCCGCCCGGGCCCTGCAGCGCCGGTTCGAGCGCGGCGCCAGGGAAAGCACGGCAGCGCCGGGTGCGACGCTCGGCGCCGCGGTGAACCGCCTCGCGCTGCCGACGCTGCTCGGTCTCGCCTGCCTGCCCGCGCTCGCGCTGCTGCGGGAGCTCGGCCTGCCGTACGGAATCGTCGAGAGCGCCGCGGTACTGGCGTTCGCGTTGGCGGGAATCCGGCTGCTGGCCGAGATCGCCAAGCGCGTGCTCGAGCCGGGACCGCTGCTGGCGGCTTCCGAGCACCTGATCTCATGGACGATCTGGGCCGTCGTCGCGCTGTACCTGCTCGGCTGGATCGGGCCGGTCACGCAGTTCCTCGACTCGATCGCGATTCCGCTGGGCAAGTCGCGCTTCTCGCTGCTCGACGCGCTGCGCGCCGTCGTGACGATCCTGCTGTTCACGGTCGGGGCCGCGTATCTCGGCTCGCTGGCGACGCGCCGCATCATGGCGTCGCCGCAGCTGTCGATCGGGCTGCGCGTCGGCGTCGCGAAGACCGTGCGGTTCTTCCTGGTGCTGCTGGCCGTGCTGGTGGCGCTGAACGCGGTCGGCGTGGACCTCGCGGCGCTGACCGTGTTCGGCGGCGCGCTCGGCGTCGGCCTCGGTTTCGGCCTGCAACGCATCGCCGCGAACCTGATCAGCGGCTTCATCCTGATCGGCGACCGCTCGATACGGCCCGGCGACGTGATCACGATCGGCAACCGCTTCGGCGTGGTCAAGGAGCTCCGGGCCCGCTACATCGTCGTGCAGGACCGCGACGGCGTGGACACGCTGATCCCGAACGAGAACGTGATCAGCTCGGAAGTCATCAACTGGAGCTACGGCGACCGCGCGATCCGGCTCAAGCTGCCGGTGCAGATCAGCTACACCGACAATCCCCGCCAGGCGCTGGAACTGCTGATCGAGGCGGCCCGCAGGCACCCGCGGGTGCTGAAGAGCCCGGCCGCCGCCAGCCGGATCATGAACTTCGGCGACAACGGCATCGAGCTCGAACTCCGGTTCTGGATCCTCGACCCCGAGGACGGCGTCAACAACGTGCGATCCGACCTGTACCTGACGATATGGGACCTGTTCGCCGAGGCGGGCATCACGATCCCGTTCCCGCAGCGGGACCTGCACCTGCGCGAGGGCTGGCCCGGTTCCGCGAAACCTCCCGACGACGAACCGACGCGCGCCGGGTGATCAGGGGTTGCGGAGCAGGCGACGCCGGCCCAGCAATACAAGGAGCAGCAGCAGCGGACCCGCGGCGCCACCGCCCCCGGAATTCGACGAGCCCGCTCCCGGCGATGGCAGCGGCGGCGGCTCGGGCGGGGGCGGCGCGCCTGCGATCGGCAGCACGCAGTCGGCCGTGGCGAGCGTCGCGGACATCTGCGCCAGCGAGCACTGCGAGAGTGTCTCGCTGCGTTTCTCGGTGTACTGGGTCATCAGGAAGCCGCCGCTCGGCGTCGAGGCGCAGACATCGATTCCGTCGTGGACGGCGCCGAGGTTGTGACCGAGCTCGTGCGCGAACAGCAGCGCATCGACGTAAACCTCGCCGAGCGGCTCGCTCAGGGCCGCGGCCGACGCACCGCAGAGCGTCGAGCTGGATCGACCGTTGACGCTGCAACCGAACAGCCCGCTGCCACAGACCTCGCGCCCGGTGAAGAGGTAGGTGGCCGCGGCCGACTGCGGCCCGGCCTCGCTGCCCGCCCAGTCCACCAGTTCCGCGAGCAGCCGCACGTCGTCCTTTTCGGAGAACGGGTCCGGCTCGCCGCGGAAGACCCGGAGCTCCGCCGCGACGATCTGCAGTCCCAGCTGCTCGGAATACAGGCCGTCGGCGATGTTGAGGCGCTCGAGCATCGCCTGCTCGACCGCCGGACCGTGCAGAGCGGAAAATTCCGCATCGGCGACCAGCACGACCCCGATCTCCCGGCTCGCGCCCGGCTTCGCCCGCCCGGCCGCGAGCTCGCTGATGACCGCACGGGTCTCGCCGGCCAGCGAGCCGTCGGACACGGGCCCCTCGCTGGCGCAGGCGCCGATGCCTCCCGGCAGCAGCGCGTCGCTGGCGCGGAACACCAGCGCGCCATCGGTTGACTCCGGCGGCACGATGCTGAGCTCGGCGACCCGCGCTGCCCGCTCGAGCACGTACATCTGCCGCCCGTCCCAGACCACGCCGCTGATTCCGGCTGAATCGGCCATGAGCCGCGCCCAGGAGCCGGGCAGCCCGCTGAGCCGGCCCTTCAGATAGCGGGATTGCGCACGGGGAAACCCGCGCGAATCGCGCTCAAGTCCGCCGGCCAGTGCGTCGTTGCCGGACAACTCGAGATCGAAGGACCGGCCGTAGGCCTCGAACTGGAGGCGACCCTTGCCCGTGCGCTGCAGCGCGCGTCCCGCCTCGGCCGCCTGCGCGGGAGTTCCGTCGAGCGTGAGCCTGCCGGGCGGTTCCGCGTAGAGGACTGTCAGCCGCTCGGCCGAGGCCGTGGGCATCGAGGCCGATGCAGCAATTGCCAGGCTGGCCGCTGCGGCGGCCCATCGGCGAGGTATGTGCAATCGCTGCTCCGCTTGATGCTCAACTCATGTGCAGGCCGCCGTTCAGCGAGAAATCCGCGCCGGTGGCGAAGCCCGATTCGTCCGAGGCGATCCAGGCGACGATCGAGGCGATTTCCTCCGGTTCGCCCAGGCGCTTGACCGGAATCGTCGCGACGATCTTCTCGAGCACCTCCGGCCGCACGGCCCGGACCATCTCCGTGCCGATGTAGCCGGGGGACACAGTGTTGACGGTCACGCCCTTCGAAGCAAGCTCCTGGGCCAGCGCCATCGTGAAGCCGTGGATGCCGGCCTTCGCCGTGGAGTAGTTGGTCTGACCGAACTGCCCCTTCTGCCCGTTGACCGAGGAGATGTTGATGATGCGGCCCCAGCCGCGGTCCAGCATGTCGCCAATGACCTGCTTCGTGACGTGAAACAGGCTGTTCAGGTTCGTCTCGATCACCTCGTGCCACTGCTCATTGGTCATCTTGCGAAACACGCAGTCGCGCGTGATGCCGGCATTGTTGACCAGCACGTCGACGGGCCCGTGCTCGGCCCGCACCTTCGCGAACGCGGCCGCGGTCGAGTCCCAGTTCGACACGTTGCCCTCGGAGGCGTGCACGTCGTAGCCTTCGGCCCGCATGTCGGCGAGCCACTTTTCCTTGCGCGGCGAGCCCGGTCCGCAGCCGGCGACCACGTGGAACCCCTCGCGGCACAGGCGCTTGCTGATCGCGGTGCCGATGCCGCCCATGCCACCCGTCACGTACGCCAGTCGACGCGTCTCGCTCATCGCTGATCTCCCCTTTTCAGCTGCGATCGGTCCCCCGATCGTCCGCCCACGGTCGGATGATCTGGCCGCGGGCGCAATGCGACTTTCGGTCATCCGCGACACACCGGCGGCGGAAATGGAACCAGCGGAGCCTCGCGCGCGAACTTTGATACCGTTGCCAGCGCCCAGGACGGAATCCCGATGATCGACCTCTACACCGCAGCCACCCCGAACGGGCACAAGGTGTCCATCGCGCTCGAGGAACTCGGTCTGCCCTACCAGGTGCACGCACTCGACCTGGCGAAGCTGGAGCAGCGGCAGCCGCAGTTCCTGCGCATCAACCCGAACGGTCGGATACCTGCGATCGTCGACCGGGCGGCCGGCGACTTCGCCGTCTTCGAGTCCGGCGCGATCCTTGTCTACCTGGCCGAGAAGACCGGCCGCCTGATGCCGGCTGATCCGCAGGGTCGGTCACTGGTGATGCAGTGGCTGATGTTCCAGATGGGGGGAATCGGCCCGATGATGGGCCAGGCCAACGTCTTCTACCGCTATTTCCCCGAGAAGATCCAGCCGGCGATCGACCGCTACCAGGGCGAGGTCCTGAGGCTCTTCGGCGTGCTCGACAAGCACCTGGCCGACCGCGAGTACCTGGCCGGGGACTACTCGATCGCCGACATCGCGAACTGGGCCTGGGTCCGGACGCATCGGTGGTCCGGCGTTTCGCTGGACGGCCTGCCCCACCTGGATCGCTGGGTACGGCAGCTGGCCGAGCGGCCGGCCTGCCAGCGCGGCATCGGGATACCGCCGGCTGCACTGCGTGAGGACGACAAGGACGCATCGGCCCGCTTCATCGAAGCCGCGCGCAAGATGGTCCAGACCGGCAACGACTGAGGTCCAGGCATCCCGGCGCGGCTCAACCCGCCGCGCGAGTGGCGTCGGAGACGCGATCGGCGTAACTTGGATGCGCGTGGTGAATCCAGCACGGCCTGGCAGGGAGCGGGCAGCGATGGCGGGTCAGAACTCGAAACACAAGTATCACTGCGTCGAGATCGTCGG
>CAZKLS010000052.1:7612-13281 GCA_964553405.1 uncultured Steroidobacteraceae bacterium | reverse complement strand
TCGATCGAAGGGTCGGCGTACTCGTAGAAAACGTGGGGCCGGGTGAGCTCGATCGGGCCCGGCACGACGGGCGTCGCGATCAGGTGATCCAGCACCTCGATGAACCGCGTGTGGAACTGCCGTCCCGGCGCCGCGATTTCCGCGTATGCCTCCTGCAGCAGCGGATAGAAGCGCGTGTAGGCGTCCGCGAAGCCGGCCGGATCCACTGCGTCGACGGCCGCAACATAGGGTGTGTAGCGCTCGAAGTTGCGGGCGTCGATGAACAACGTCCCCTGCTCGGTGCCAGCCACGACGAAGCTGCCGGGCACGGCACGGACCACGCGCATCCGCATCGCGAGCTTCTTGCTCGGGAGATTGTCCACCGTCACGACGATCTTGCGCACCAGCGCATCGGGCACGAGCAGCCGCTCTATTGTCGGCCGGCCCGCGAGGTCCACCAGTGCCGCACTCGCCGCCGCATCGCTGTCGTCGAGCGGCGGCAGTTGCGGCAACTCGTCTTCAGGCGGCCGCGGCACCGTCTGCTCGGGCTCGACCGGGAGCGGTTGCACGACCGTCGGCGCCGGCGCGGTTTCTACCGGAAGTGGCGCCTCGTGTCTGGCCGATTCCATCTGGCGATAGAAATAGAGCGCGGCGATCACCACGCCGATCGCGATTACGATGACCAGGGGATTGATCTTGGGCTTCATGCTCTCCGCCGTGTCGAACAGGTTTTGCCGTCCTAGTTAGGGACAAGCCTCCCATGGATTCGTTCGGTCGGTCCAGCCGAGGCTGCACCTGGGACGCTCTTCTCCTATGCTCGGGCTTTGAGCCGGAGACCGCCGATGCTGCATCGGGCATTGATCGCCATTGCCGTCCTTGTCGCGGGTCCCGCGCTTGCCGATGGGCGCCCGACGGCGCTCGTGATCCATGGCGGCGCGGGCACGATCAGCCGCGAAACGCTGAGCGCCGAGCGAGAGGCCGAGATCCGGCGGGACCTCGGACGGGCCCTCGAGGCCGGCCATGCGGTGCTCCGGGGCGGTGGCAGCGCGCTGGACGCGGTCAGCGCGGCCGTCGTGGTGCTGGAGGACTCGCCGCACTTCAACGCCGGACGCGGCGCCGTCTTCAACGCGGAAGGCGTGAACGAGCTCGATGCGGCGATCATGGACGGCGCCGGACAACGGGCCGGATCCGTCGCTGCGGTGCACCGGGTCAAGAACCCGGTGCGGCTCGCGCGGGCCGTGATGGAGCGATCGGCCCACGTGATGCTGATCGGCGATGGCGCGGAGACTTTCGGCCGCAGCGTCGGGGTCGAGTTCGTCGATCCCGGCTACTTCCGCACCGAGTACCGCTGGCAGCAGCTCGAGGACGCCCGGGCGCGGGAGGCGACGCGCTCGGCGCTGCCGCGGCACTACGCCTTTGGCACGGTCGGCGCCGTCGCGCTGGACGCCGAGGGGCGCATCGCCGCCGCGACCAGCACCGGCGGCATGACCAACAAGCGCTGGGGACGCGTCGGCGACGCGCCGATCATCGGCGCAGGCACCTGGGCCGACCGCAACTGCGGTGTCTCGGCCACCGGCTGGGGCGAGTTCTTCATACGGCTCAACGTGGCGCACGATATCTGCGCACGCCTCGCCTACCGCGGCGACAGTCTCGAGGACGCCGCGCGCGAGGTCGTGATGCGACGCGTGCCGGAGCTCGGAGGCGACGGCGGAATCATCGCGCTCGATGCGAACGGCAACGTCGTGCTCGAGTTCAACACCGAGGGCATGTATCGCGGTTGGGTGGGTACGGACGGGCGGAGCGAGGTGCTCATCTATCGGGACTGACCCGACCGGACGCAGCCTCTGGTGCGCAGATCAGCGGCGAAGCGCCGCGCAGAAATGCGTGAGCCGCCCGGCGACGGGCGGCTCACGCGATACCCGTCCGCGTCAGGGTGCGAACGGCAGCAACACCGTATCCACCACGTGGATCACGCCGTTGCTGGCGTTGATGTTGATCAGCGGGGGAACGACTGCAACGGTCTGCCCGGCCCCATCGGTCAACGTCAGGTCCGGATTCGAGACGATGTAGTCGCCGGTCAGCATCTCGATCATCTTGGGATTGTTCTTGTTGAACACGCTGTTCGAGAAGTGACGTCCCTCTGTGACGTGATAGGCGAGCACCGTGAGCAGCGTACCCGGACCGAAGATGTTGTCGACTTCGCAGGTCAGCTCGGGCGACGGCACTGCGATCCCGAGCGCACCCTGCAGCGCTTCGAACGCAGCATCGGTCGGCGCAAACAAGGTCTGCTTGTCCTCACCGGTCAGCAGGTCCACGACCGGATTGTTACCATCCGAATCCGTGAGACAAGCGACGGCGCCGAGCAGGTAATCGAACTCCCCGAGCGGCGAGCCGTTCACTTCAAGCGCGATCTCGACGATGTTCTTGTCGCCCGGCTTGCCCGGAACGGGGCTCTTCGCAAGCGCGGCGCCACTGAACGTGGACAGCGCCAGCGTAGCGGCGGTGCCCAATGCGATTTCCTTGAACATAATCCTGCTCCCTCCTTCGATTAGAAAATGACGAGCGAATCCGCCATCTGACGGCGGTTCCCGTCAGCGATTGCATGACGGGCACTCGCACGATTTTCGAATCGAACGACAGGCTGGATTCGAGTGTTTGCGGGGCGACTCTGACCGCCCGGCGAACAGCTCGCTTGCGGGACTCGTCCTTGCAGGTCCAGAAAGCAGAACGGCCCCGTGAGGGGCCGCCTGCTTCATCAGGGTGCGGCGCGCCGGATGATCACCGGCACCGTCGCAAAGCTGATGCCGAACGCTTACCAGGAACGCTGCGGACGATCGCGCTTCGGCTGCGCTTCGTTGACCTTCAGCGTACGGCCGCCCATCTCGTGGCCGTTGAGGTTCTGAATGGCGCGTGCGGCATCCGCATTGGCCATTTCAACGAAGCCGAAGCCGCGCGGCTGGCCGGTGTCCCGGTCGGAGATGATCGCAACCGACTCGACCGTGCCGTGAGCTGCGAACAGCTCGCGCACCGCGGCCTCGTCAGCCGAGAAAGGAAGGTTACCAACGTAGATCTTGCTCATTATGTAAATACTCACTGACTGTGAACCCTGCAGGCGCCCCAGGGGGCCGGCCCTTCAGGCTCGGGGAACAAGGCATTCGGGCTGCGCGACTGATTTCCCCGGCCAAGGCACAGGACGAACACAGACGCGTGGCAACGGTGCCACGTGGATCCGAAACTCTTCGACCTAAGGCTCGTTTGCCCGGAAATGCACCATGAACGGTGCGGGGCGGCAGAAACTGATAAGGAGAAGGGTGACTACCCGGCGCGGAGTCTACACGCCGGGCGGCGATCGTGCACGGGAATCGCCATCGGCCTCGCGCCCGATCATGCGGCCTTGCACGCCATTAAACATAACGCTAGACCGCAATGCGGAACGACTTGACCCTCCCTCCGGCCGGGCGCAGTCTCAGACCCGAGGGCCGGCCGAGCCCGGCTCCCGGGTCAGAGCCTACGTAATAACAAGCCGACCTCAGGAGGGACTCAAATGAACAGACGAACGCTGCTTTCGTGGAGCGCCTGCTCGGCGCTCGCCGTTTCCGCGCTGACGCTGCCAGCTGTCGCAGCGGCCGGGCCGGAAAGCTGCGACACTCGCGACAACAACACCCACGCGAAGCTGCTCGAGTGCGTGACGCTCGACGGCGTCCGTGCACACCAGGCGGCCTTCCAGGCGATCGCGGACGCGAACGGCGGGACTCGCGCATCGGGCACGCCGGGTTATGACGCGTCCGTGGACTACGTGGCGCAGGCGCTGAGCGAAGCGGGCTACGACGTCGTGATACAGCCGTTCGACTACACGACTTTCGTTACGCTCTCGCCCACCGTGCTCGAGCAGGTTACGCCTCCGCCGGCGGGTCCTGTGCCGAACACGATCATGGCGTATTCCGGCAACGGCGACGTGACTGCATCAGTATCGGCTCTGCCGGCGGCCCCCGGGGATCCGACGCCGGGATGCGAACCCAGCGATTTCGCGGGCTTTCCGGCTGGCAGTATCGCGCTAATCGAGCGCGGGGCCTGCACGTTCGCGCTGAAAGCGACCAATGCCTACGCCGCCGGCGCCGTCGGCGTCGTCATCTACAACAACATCCCGGGCACGCTGAACGGCACGCTCGGCAGCGGCTTCACGCTCGACATCCCGGTGACCTCGGTGACTCAGGACATCGGCCAGCAGCTTGCTGCGCTGGCACCGACCGGGCTCGTGATGCGGCTCAAGGTAGATGCGTTCCGGGGCCTCGCGACCTCCTACAACGTGCTGGCGGAAACGCCGGGCGGCAACCCGGGCAACGTGGTGATGGCCGGTGCGCACCTCGACTCGGTCAATGCGGGCCCCGGCATCAACGACAACGGCTCGGGCAGCGCGGCGCTGCTCGAGACCGCGATCCAGATGGCCAAGGTCAAGCCGCGCAACAAGGTGCGCTTCGCGTGGTGGGGTGCGGAGGAGTCCGGGCTGGTCGGCTCGAGCGACTACGTCAGCAATCTCACGCCGGAGGAGCTCGAGAGGATCGCACTGTACCTGGACTTCCACATAATCGGCTCGCCGAACCATGTGTTCTTCGTCTATGACGGCGACGACTCCGACGGCGTCGGTGGCGGACCCGGACCCGACGGTTCCGCGCAGATCGAGGCACTGTTCGAGTACTACTACGCGATGGTCGGTCAGCCGTCGAAGGGCACGGACCTCAATGGCCTGTCGGATTATGGGCCGTTCCTGAACGCCGGGATTCCGGTCGGCGGGATCTCCACGGGTTCACTTGGCATCAAGACGCCGGACGAGGCGGCGCTCTGGGGCGGCACGGCCGGCGACCAGTACGACCCGTGCTATCACCTGGCCTGCGACACGTATGACAACGTCAACCTGCAGGCGCTCGACGTCAACGCGGACGCGGTAGCCTACTCGGTGCTGCAGTTCGCAATGAGCACGGAGACTGTGAACGGCGTCCGTGGCAAGGGCAATTTCAGCCCCAGGCGCGGCTCCGGACACGCGACGCACTGAGTCACGGCTCGGGTCCGGGCTGGACCGACAGGCGGCGGGACGCTCAAGCGTCCCGCCGCTTCTTTCGGCAAATCCTCACAACGACGCTGCGAACATCTGCCCGGCGCTTCGATTGAGGCGGCCTGCGCACCGCGCATGAACGTGACCGTCCTGGCACCGCCTTCGGCGCCTGGAACGTCGGTCGGCCCGCTCTGCCGGTCACATCAGCAGGCAGAAATCTCCCACGTAGCGGGCGCGCCGCCGCGTGCTTCCGGCCCCCTCGAGTCGCAGCATTACGCTGCCGGCCGAGCCGTGTTGCAGCTGGTAGACATCGTCACCCAGTGTCGGGGCGGAGACGCCCTCGAAGACCAGCCTGAACGAGTCGGTCGCGATCTCGCCATCGGGCATGGCGTAATCCTGCACCTCGACGAGTTCCAGCACCATGACGCCGTCGTTCGGCGTCGAGACGTAGAAACTCTCCTTCAAGAGCGCGTTGAACTTTTCGCTGCTGAGTCCCGTCGACAGGTCGACGTCCGACGCTCCACCGCCGCCGCCACGCTTGGCGGCCAGCACCGTCAACGGGACGCATGTCATCGCGAGTGCGCTGCCTGCGTGGGTCACGAAGTCGCGTCGCCTGATCATGGTGCCGCTCCCATAGTCT
>CAZKLS010000052.1:0-7512 GCA_964553405.1 uncultured Steroidobacteraceae bacterium | reverse complement strand
CCGTCGGACTCGATCACCGCCGAGTCGGCGCCGGGATATGCGGCCAGATACTGATGGCGCTGCGCCCGGTACTGCATGTCCAGCAGATGCTCGACCTCACGACCACCGAGGCCGGCCGCGAGCAACTCCTCACGCCGGTCGGACGCGAACAGCGTCCGCAGCAAGGCCTCATCCGCTGCCGTGGCCGGCCGCAACGAGAATCTCGCTGACCCGCGCATCGGCATTCCCCCGGGCGGGCTCAGTTGCGCGACGGAAACAGGCCCACGAGCGCGATGACGAAATTCACGACCTGCACCGGCGGCATGTTGTCGTGCGCCTGGCCCCCGCCTGCATTCCCGATCGCATTGGCCGCCATGCTTCCGTCCGGTGCATTGCCCGTGTAGGTCGCCGACTGAACGCCGGCATCCTTCGACCAGATCCGCCCGATCGGCGAGTTGGCGTTGCCGCTGCCGCTGCTCGCCTGCGCGGCGTGCGTGTGGGCAGGTAGCTGGGACACATTGAGTGTCACGGTCTCCAGCCCGAACTTCGCGCCGAGCTGGCGCGGCGTCAGCCCGGGCCCGGTACCGGCATGCATCGGAACGCGGCTACGCAGGTCCGGCAGGCCGAACGTGGTGCGGCCGTCGCCACCATAAATCGTGCCCAGCAGTGAGAACAACGCCGTGTTCTGCGCAATGGCCAGCAACTGGCCGTCGCAGAGGGCCCAGCCTCGCGGCGCGAAGTTGAAGCCCACCATGCGGATTTCGCCAATGAACGGTTCGGACATGGTCGTATCCCCTCGTAGGTGACAGTCAGCAGCTGACGGTGCGCCGGCGACGCGCCGCTGCCAGGCCCAGAAGCCCGAACGCGAGCAGTGCGAGGCTGCCCGGCTCCGGGACGACCGGAACGTCGCGCGTCGTGATGCTCAGCGTCGAGAAGATCAGGTGCGCGCCGTTGAAGCCCGTCTCAGTGACGGCACCCGTCGTGAGGTCCGTCTGCAGTCCCGGTCCGGCCAGCGCAAGCGCGACCAGCAGCGAGCCGTCCGCCAGGTTGGCGAACAGGCCCGAACCGAGCGTCAGCGTGTAGATGTTGTACTCGCCGTTGGTGCCGCCACCGCCCTCGAACAGCAGGTCGAGGTCCGCGGTCAGGTCGTTGCCATCGAGCAGGAACCCGGCGAGCTGGCTGCCGGACGCCGCGGAGTCGTGATCGAGGATGCCCAGCGTCAGCGATGCGGATGCGATCGGGGATGCGATGGCGCTGTAGCTGAAGGTGAAGGACTCGTTGAGGTTCGACGTCACGTCGCTGCCCTTGCCCGAGTCGAACGGCGCGGGCTGGCCGGACTGCGCGGCGAGAATGTCCGGGATCAGCGGCGGCGTGTCGCCGTCGTTGAAGCCCGGGCTCGTGTTGCCGAGCGAGACCTCTATCATCGCCGCCGAGGCCGGTCCTGCCACGATCAGCCCGAGCATGCAGGCCGCAGCCCACGCTGCTGCCGATACTTTCCGCGAACATCTGCCAGTCGTCGCTTGCATCACATCCTCCGCAGGATTCCCAGCTGCACGGCCTGAGCGGGCCTTTGTCGTAAAGCAGCAATATTCACGCCACCGAGCGGAAAGCTTAATGATTTCCGTCGGTTAGGCTTGACATCACGAACGATTTTCAGAATGACTGTAAATGATCCCGACACCGGGCGGATGGCCTGGTCTCGCCATCAGGCCCGCAGCCAGCGGCTCATCACCGGGAACACGCGCTCCGGGTCGGCGCCCGGCCCCCACTCGGTGAGATCCATCCACGCGAGCAGCGGCTGCCCGAGGTTCGCGCCCGAGCGGAGCGTCTCGAGAATCGACGCGCCGGCCCCCTTGTAGCCGCCGGAATGAAACACGAATTCCGGCGGTATCCCGAGGTGGATGCAGGCCGCGTACGACCAGGCCATCGCGGCCATCTCGAGCCCGGCGTCCCCGAGGCCCTCGGGCCCGAGGGCGGCACGATCGGCCGCGGGCGTCACCGCGATGTGCCCGGCCTCGTGAAGAACGTCGCCCGGATACTCGAGTCGCCCGGGATCGATGAGCAGGCGCCCCTGCTCGATACTGAGGCCGGGCAGCAACGTGCCCTCGCCCAGCGACGCCCGTTCCCAGGCGATGCCGATCTCGTCGAGAAAATCGAGCATGGCGGTGACCGGCTCGGGCATCGGGGTCTGCGGGTCGTCGGTCTTTGCCATGGCGTGGATGTCGAGAAAGAAAAGGAGCGGCGGATCGCTCCGCCGCTCCCATTCTAGCCAGGGTCGCCGGACTCCGTTCCGGCGCGAGTCAATGACTCGTACGACCCGTGGTCCTGTGGTTACTTCGGACCGCCGGGGTCACCCTTCCCTCCCTTGATCGACATCAGGTAGGTGTCGACGTTGTTGGCGGGCACCGGGTCGGTCGTGTCGCTGTCGACACTCGCGGTATTGCTGACCGTTTCAGCCTTGCCCTTGATGTCCGCCTGGATCACGTGCAGCACGCTGCTGCCGGCCGGCAGCACCGCCGTCGTGCAGGTGACCGTATGGGTCCCCTGGTCGTAGACGCAATCCTCCGACACGTACTGCACGACGAACTTCTTCGACGTCAGCGGCAGCACGTCCGTGACCACGACGTTCTGGGCGTCCGACGGACCTCCGTTGCCGCAGTTCTGCGGATCGTCGCTGCTGCAGCCCGCGTCGTTGTGCACGGTCAGCTGGTACTCGACCGTGCCGGACGGGTTGTTGGTCAGGAAGTTGCCGGTCTTGTCGAGCCACAGGTCCGCCGTCGCGATGACGGCCGTGTCTTCGCTGGCAGTGTTGTTCGACGGATCCGGGTCGAAGGCCGCGGAGGAGACGCCCACCGTGTTGGTGATGATCGTCCCGTTCGGAACCGACGCGTCCACCAGCACGTCGATCACGACCGTCACGTCGTCGCCCGGGTCGAGATCGTTCAGGTCGCAGGCGACGGTTCCGCCGCCGAGCGACACGCAGGTGCCCGTGCCACCGGAGATCGTCGCGCTGACGAAGTCCACCTCCGGCGGAAGATTATCCGTCAGCTCGACGTCGGTCGCCGTTGACGGGCCGGCGTTCGCGATCTGCAGCGTGTAGGTGAGCTCGGCACCGGCCGATACCGGGTCCGGAGAGTCGGACTTGGTGACCGACAGATCCGCCTCGGCCGCGACGGTCGTCGTCGTGGTCGCGAGGTTGTTCGCATTGTTCGGATCATGCGTGTCGCTCGCGACACTGGCGCTGTTCTGCAGCAGACCGCTGGCCTGCGGCAGCACCGTGACCACGATCGTCATCGTCTCGGAGGCACCGGCCGCCATCGAGTCGAACGCACAGGTCGTCGGCTGGGCCGCGTCGCCCGGCACGCCCGCGTTGCAGGAGGCGCCGCCGGTCGCATTGACCGAGACCACGCTCACATTCGCGGGCAACCGGTCTTCGACCAGCACGTTGACCGCGGTGGACGGGCCGTTGTTCTCGACCGTCAGCCCGTAGGTGAGGTCCTCGCCCGCCGCGACCGGGTCCGGCGAGTCGGTCTTGGCGATCGAAAGGTCGGCGCTGCCGTCCACGAGGATGCTGTCCGTCGCGACGTTGTTCGAGTTGTCCGGATCGTGGGTGTCGCTCGAGACCGTCGCGCGGTCATTGATGTCCTGCGGCTCATCGGCCGTAACCGGCACCTCGATCGTCACGCGCTGCCCTGCGGCGACGCGTCCGAGATCGCACTCGACCTGGCCCGCGAGATTCTGCGGGTTTGGCGTCGCGGTGCAGCTGCCCTTCGTCGTCGTCACCGTGCCGAAATCAAAGCTGCCGTTGCTGACGTGCTCGTCCCTGACCACGACCGCCAGCGCGGACGTGGGGCCCAGGTTCTCGACGGTGATCGTGCAGATCGCCGTCTGCCCGGCCAGCATCGGCCGGTCGGGCTTGCAGTCCTTGGAGATGCGCAGGTCCGCTTCGGTGGCACAGCCGTTGATCGTGAGTTCGGTGACCTGGGTTCCCCACTGGCCACCGTCCGTCGCGGGACCGACCACGCCCACGGCGCTGACCGCCACGAACTCCTGGAACGCGTAGAACGTGCACGAGTCGGTCGGGTCGAGCACGGTGGCGCTGTAATCACCCCATCGGTTCCGCGTGCCGGTGCCCTCACGGTAGTAGTAGCCCGCGCCGAGCTGCAGTATCTGCGGGGGCTCGAACGTGGTCGCTCCGCCGACGGTCTCGCCGACCGAAACGCAGGAACTGGGGGAGAGGTTCGGCCCGGAGCAGGTGTAGCCGATCACGACGTCGCCGAACTCGTTGACCGCGATTGAAGGCTCGTGGAAGTCGCGGTTCGCGTCGTCGATCAATCCCGTCTGCAGCACGGTGTTGGTCGGCTCGTCGACCTCGTACCAGCGCAGCGCCGAATTCGCCCCGCTGCTGCCCATCACCGCGTGCACCGCCCACAGGCTGCTGCCCTGCTGGACGACGTTGCCGACGAAGCGCGGCGCGACGTTCTCGATCGTGTTGCCGCTGGGATCCGGCTGGCGTGCCGCCGGGGGCGTGGCGTGCCCTGGATCGCCGGTCACCCCGATGACGGTGCCCAGCGTCGCGGCCGGCGTCTGCGCGCCGAAGATGTCGCTGCGCACGAGTGCGCCACCCGAGGTGCCGAGTATCGGCGCGCGGCCGTCGGTCAGCCCGAAGTCGAGCGCGACCTGGACGCTGCCGTCCACGGTCGGGAGGCCGGCCGGGGTCGCTTCGAACCGTGTCATGTTCGCGACCGTCGGCGTGGCCTGCAGCAGGTCGGCCTTGGGAATCGAATAACAGGACTCGGCATTGCTCCCCGCACCCACGGGGAAGTCCTGCGTGCAGATGTAGACGCCGTCGGCGTCGAGCGCGAGCGTCGGGTAGTCGTGGAAATCCGCGCCGCCGACCGTGTCGGCCGCGAAGCGCACGCCGTCCCAGTCTCCGGTCGGGTCGTCCGTGTCCGTCCTCGCGACATAGACGTTATTGGCCGAGTCGCGGACACCATCGCCGTCGGTGTCGGAGCTGTCGATCGACACCACGAACCAGCGGCCGCTGTCCGGGTCGAACACGACCCGCGGGTCGAAGCTGAAGTTCTGGATCCCGGTCAGGCCGACCGTGTTCACCCAGAAGCTGTCGAGCGACCGGGTGTCGAGCGATGCGCCGGTCATCTTGTCGAAGATCTCGAAATTACCGTTGATGATCTCGACGATATGGTCCGGCCCCACCGCGCCCATCGTGTCGGGCGGTATGAACGTCGAGTCCACGCCGCGCCGGCTGATCTCCTGGTTCAGGCCGATCGTCACCTTCTGGGCGAAGCTCGCTGCAAACGCGGCTTGCGCCTGGGACGCGACGGTCGTTTCGGTGTCGGCGGCCGCGATCGCCGCCCTTTCCTGTGCGGTGACCGCCGTCCGCAGCGGAGTGCTGTCGCTCTCGCCGGCGTCGCCGGCGTGCGCGCCGGCCGACGTCAATGCCAATGTTGCAAGTGTGCCCGCCACGATCGCGCGCCTGAGCACGCCGGCCGCGCCGGCTGTTGTCGAGGATCCGGTCTTGCGATCCCCCCTCCCGAACATTCGCCTTGTTTCCATTTCCCCCTCCTCGATATCGCCGGGACGGACACAGCGTTGCGGTGCCTCCGCGCCCGGATGACTGGCGCCCGAAGAGTTTTCCGGCTGGGTGTCCTGCTCTGCGAGCGCCTCCTCACGGGCCCGGGCTACAGGCATTTCTCCAGAACTGCCCTGCGCCCGAACCCGAGCGTGAACGTGCCTAGCTGCCTATCGGTTTCGCCGAGGATCGTGACGGTCAGGCGCAGCTCGCGGCCGTCCGTCCAACCCTGGTAGATTGCGGCCTGCGCCGGCGGCGGAGGCTGCCCGGGCCTCACCGGCCCGCCAGCCTCGAACATCACGACGCCGCGCGCCTGGAAGTTGCCGCTGGAATCCGCAATCAGCGGTTCAGTGATTCGGCCGAATGCACAATCGAACTCGAGCGTCGCACCGTCCGCGCCGACGTCGAGGCGGATGTGCTCGCCGCCCCATGCGCCCAGGAGGACACGCCCCGCTGGGGTTGCGTCGCGTTCGGCCCCGGGATTGGCGTCAACCGACGCCGGCGACGAGAACGCCAATGCGGCCGCAAACACCGCGACCGCCGCGACCGCGGTCGAGCGATTCGTGGATTCCCGGAATCCCGAGCGTGGCACGGAAGGCTCCCCCCAAGTTCCACGCCGCGGCGGCGACCCGTGGAGCACGATCGATCATGCGTCGTCGCGCCGCGGGGGCAGTCGCGTCGTTCGCCCTTCCGTTTTGTTCTTCGAGGGTTCCGTCCGACACGAGAAGGGCAGCAAGTTTCGCGCCAGAGCTGGTAAGCGTAATGCAAATCAATTACTTACCCGCCCGACAGCACTTATCGAGCTCTTTTTGCGCTGCGTTATGTAAAGAAATCCGACCCTTACCGCAGACGGGCGATCGCGGGATTCCGAGTGTCCCGGTCAAATGAGAAGGTCCACAGTTCGAACCTGCTGACCAGGAAGCCAGCCTGTTGCCGTCACTCGGCTTCGCCGCAGCTATGACCCATAAGTATTTGTTCTAGATCCGCTTGTCACCAAACACCACGTAAATCAGCGTAGGCTGGAAGACAGTCAAGGGTGGCGTGAGTCCACCCAGGTCGAAGAGGTTGGCCAGGTGAGCACGGGTGCCATGAAGGGGGCGCTCGGACGGCCGGCATTGATCGTCGGCTTCGCGGTCATGTTGCTCTTTGCCGGCCAACCGCCCGCCGCGACGGAATGGGATCCGGTCGGCGCGCAGCAACGGACGCTGATGCAGGAGCAGACGGACGCCCTGACCGTTCCGAGCCACCTGGTGAACGTGCTGATGGGCTACGAGGACAGCCCCGACGACGGGCGTGGCAGGACGTGGGCGACCATCTGGATCGTGCAGCGCTGGACGTTCGAGCCGCTGCTGCCGCTGCCGAGGGCTGCGGATACGGGCTGCACGTTTTGCTCGCACGTGTTGTTCGAAATGCTCCCGGTGGCGTTCCCGTATCCGAAGCTATCCGTTCCTGCCAGCCCGGACTTCGTTGCTGCCGGTACCTACTACGCCGGCATTGAAGCCGGTTCCGGCTCGACAGCCGGAGCCGCGGTGACGTTCACGCCGCTCGATTCCCCGAGTGCCGGCAGCACGCGGCCGCGGACTTCTGCTCAGCCTCCTCCGCCGCTCTACGGAATCCCCGCTGCGGCTGCGGTCGGCCTTTACGACGGCCGTGAAACGTATGCCGATGCGACTGCGTCAGCAGCGATGCCGCTCCTGCCGGACCCGGTCGTGGATTCAAGCATCGCAACAGAACGCCTGCCCGACACGGTGGTCAGTGCCGGAGCGGTTCACGAACAACCCTACAGCGGCTGTCCGGGCACCGCCTGGGCCGGCCCCGGCTGTGATTTCATGCACGACGCAGTCACGTTCAACCCACCGCTGCAGGCGAACGCGCTCGAGACACAATCCATCGAGGAACCCGCACGCGGCGTTCCCGAGCCCGGCACGCTGATGCTGCTG
>CAZKLS010000051.1:1764-17924 GCA_964553405.1 uncultured Steroidobacteraceae bacterium | reverse complement strand
AAGGAGACGCTGCAATGACAGAAATCGTGAACCACCAGTTCCGGCTGGCCCGCCGTCCGGTCGGAATGGTCCAGCGCAGCGACTTCGATTACACCGAGGCCGCGGTACCGACGACGGGCGAAGGCGAGGTGCTGGTCAAGATCCTCTACATATCGCTCGATCCTGCGATGCGAGGCTGGATGCGGGAAGGCAAGTCCTACATACCGCCCGTCGGGATCGGCGAGGTCATGCGTGCCGGGGCCGCGGGACGCGTACTGGCCTCGAACGATCCGAATATTGCCGTCGGGGATCACGTCGTCGGCGTGCTGGGCGTCCAGCAGTACGCCGTCGCGAAGGGCAAGGCGCTGACCAAGGTGGACACGGGACGGGCCCCGCTGCCGGTCTACCTCGGAACACTGGGCATGCCGGGCATGACCGCCTACTTCGGGCTGCTGGAAATCGGGCGGCCGAAGGAGGGCGAGACAGTCGTCGTTTCCGGCGCCGCGGGCGCGGTCGGACAGGTCGTCGGCCAGATCGCCCGGATCAAGGGATGCCGGGTCGTCGGCATTGCAGGCGGACCTGACAAGTGCGAATACCTGCGCTCGCTCGGCTTCGATGCCGCGATCGACTACAAGCACGAGGACGTCAGCGCCGCGCTGAAGCAGCACTGCCCGAAGGGCGTCGACGTGTACTTCGACAACGTCGGCGGCGAGATCCTCGATGCAGTGCTCGCCCAGCTGGCCATGCACGCCCGGGTCGTCATCTGCGGAGCCATCTCGCAGTACAACGAGCAGAAAGTGAAGGGTCCCAGCAATTACCTTTCGCTGCTGGTCAACCGGGCCTCGATGACCGGCATGGTGGTCTTCGACTACGCGAGCCGCTACGGCGAGGCAGCGCGCGAGATGGCGGGGTGGATGGCTGCCGGGCAGCTCAAGACGCGGGAGGACATCGTCGAAGGCCTGGAAACGTTCCCGGACACCCTGCTCAAGCTCTTCAAGGGCGAGAACACCGGCAAGCTGGTGCTGAAGGTGGCCGACCAATGAGCCGGTGCCGCGGCAGCGGCCCGCACGGGGCCGCTGCCGCATCGCCGTCCGGGATCAGCGGCCGCGAGGGCCGAGCGCCGGGTCCGTAAACCGCTCGACCTGCTGGTCGTCGTCGCGGAACTGGACCGTGATTCGATGAATGTCGGACGGCCAGTTCGGAACGTTGACGACGCTGACCCGCCCCGTGCCACGCGGGTTGTCGCTGACTGCGACGCTTCCTGATGCATCCGGCGACGCCTGGATCGCGACGTCCACGGCGGTCAGGAACGTGAGCAGGTTGAACGGGAACAGCTCGCCCTTGTCGAGATCGGTCGCCCCGTCGAGCCCGTCGTCATGCGCAAACACGGCGAGATTGACGCCCGTGCGTGGGCTCGTGTTCGCCTGCAGGATGTTCAGCCCGTCGATCCGGAGCTCGTCGCTGGACGATCCCTGGTCGCCCCAGAACTCGCGCTGGCGGGTGATCACGAGATTGGTACGGCCCGCGTCGTTCGGGACGAAGGCCTCGAGGCCCTGGTTCGGCAGGCTCGTGTTGAGGCGCACGAAGTGATCGCTGCGGCTGAACGGCTCGAAGTAGAAGTGGTGGATCGTCTGCGGGGTGCCCGGCCTGACGACCGCCATTTCGTAGTGCTTGAGTCCATTGAGCTTCAGCGGGCCGAAGTTGCCGCTCGCGTCGATCGGAAACACCGCGTGCGGTCGTCCGCCGATGCGATGCCCGGTCGCCGGATCCACCCGCCACACCTCGACGCTGGCTCCCGGGTAGCCGACGTTGGCCGGGAAGATCACGGCGCGACCTGCGACCTCGACCTGCCCCGGGGGCTCGGGCACCACGTCCGTCGTGGCCGGCGCATGACCGGTCAGGAACTCGTACATCACGCCGAACGCCTCGGCCGAGGTGGTCGTCTCGGTGTGCGACTTGGTGCCGAAGTAGAAGTTGGCGGCCGGGTCCGGTCCGATCTGCGCGTTGGTGTTGCCGCGGCGGTTGTAGCCGCTGTCGGCAGTGTTCCATTCACCCCAGATGCCGATCGTCGGCACGCCGCCGGGCAGGTTCGGCATCGTCCGTCCGTCGATGTTGACGTACTTCGCCACCTTCCCGGCGCCCTGGAACGAAGGATCCTCCAGATAGACCGTCCAGACCGTCGTGCCGCGGGAGTGACCGATCGCGTACACCTTTTCCGCGCCCGTCTCCGCGAGCACCCGGTCGAGGAACGCATCGAGAGCCGCGACCGGGTTCAGTGGCGAACTCGTGTCGTACTCGAACGCGTACAACAGGTGCTGCGGATAGCCGTTGCTGGTGAATCGCTGCGCCTGGGTCTCGAACTGCTGGGCCGAGCCCGACTGGCCGTGGACGAACACCACCGGTAGCGGCGCACCTCCGTTCGTATGACTGGATGCGATGGCACCGGTGGTGAACCACGACAGTGCCACCGCGAGTGTCGCCAGCAGTGCGCGGAAGCTGGTCTTCGACAGATTGGACATAATCCTGGTTTGCATCGTACTCCCCTCGATGTTCTTGAATGGCCCGACTTGGTTGCGAGCCTCACTGCTAACTCAATATAGCCGATTCAGCGCCCCGTCAACTTCCCGAGGGCCAGTGTGGCCAGCAGTCCGGCCAGAGAGAATGCAGCAACCACCATGAACCAGTGATGGTGCCCGGTCGCGCCAGGCGAGCGGTCCAGCAGGTAGCCCATCAGCGGGCCGCTGAACACGTCCGGCGTGTAACCGATGGTCGAAACGATACCGACGGCGGTGCCGGTGTAGCGCAGCGGAATCTTCGCTTCTCCCATGATCGCGAAGTACAGTCCGCGCAGCGCATAGATGCTGGACGCAGAAGCGGCCACGACGAGCAGGAACAGCGCCGCGGGGGCAGCCTGCAGGAAGCCGGAGGCCAGTACGATGCTGCCGAGCGTCACCAGCGCGAAGCAGAGCGACGACATGCCCGTGACGCTGCTGCGGTCCGCGAGCCAGCCGGCGGCGATGCAGGCGACCGGCCGTGCCCACAGCACTGCGGCGCCCACGCCGGCCGCGCGCAACTCGTCCATGCGCATCACCTCGCGGGCGTACAGCGAGACGTCGTCGATGGACTTGTAGCCGACGTAGGCGCTGAGGATGATCAGCGCCTGCAGCCACAATGCGGGCATGGCGGCTACGCGTGCCGCGGAGCGCAGCGTGAACTGCGAGCTGCGTTCGCTGACCGGGCCTGGAGTCGAGGGAATCGCGATCCAGGCCAGTGCCGCCGCGGCGAACACCGTGCCGGTGAACAGCAGTATCACCTGCCTGAGCGCCTCACTGCGCTGCTCCGGCGTGGCGCGCTCCACGTCGGGCAGCAGCGCGGAGAAGAGCGCATAGGCCACAGCACCGACCAGGGCCGCGAACAGGCCGCGGCCGCCGTCGAGCAGCCCGAAGGCACTGCCGAGGCGTTGCTCGCCGCCCCACTCGCGGGTTGCGCGGATCAGCGCCGCCCAGAACAGCAGTATCGAGGTCAGTCCCCAGAACGCGTACAGCAGCGTCAAGCCGCGGAGCGGGGGCACCGTTGCCATGTAAATCCCGCCAGAGGCGGTTGCCGAAAGCGCGACCACCAGCAGCGAGCGGGCGGAGAACCGGTCGGCGATGGGTCCCCCGACCGCGTAGCAGATCATGGCCACCAGTCCGTAGGCCGAGAAGGCCAGGCCGAGTTCCAGGTTCGTGAGGTCGAAGACCTCGAGGAAAGTCGGGCGGAAAACACGGGTGATGACGTAGGGCAGGAAGAAGACCGCCTCGCCGGCAACGACCAGCGCCGCGATCGTCATCGACCTGCGCAGCTTCGAAGCCGGGGCTGCCGCGGTGCCGGTCATCCTACCAAGACGCGCGGCGAGTGAACGTTTCCGTCACGGATGACTCTGCCCGGGAGCGGTCAGTCTTGCATCTCGGCGGCAAACCACTGCATCCGGGTGGAGCGGAACTCCGGCAGCGCCTCGCAGCGCTCCACGTGGGACTGCAGCGCCGGGTAGGGCTGATCACCGTGGAACAGGCCGAGCGCATCGTCGAGGAAGGTCGCGATGCAGGTCACGGAGATATCCGCCTGCGTGAGGCGATCGTCGACCAGCCACGCGGCCGGCCCCCGCTCCCGGCAGCAGGCCTCGATGAGGCCGAGTGCGCCGTGCATCTGTTCGCGGCATCGCGCGACCCACGGCTCGTGGTACTTCTCGGCCGGCCGAACCATGCGCTCGTACAGCACATCCCTGGCCTTTTCTCCGGCCCCTGTGGCGAGCGATATCAGGCGCAGCGCCTCTCGGCGCGCCGCGCCGCCGGCCGGCAACAATGCCCGGTCCGGCCCGACCCTGTCGTCCAGTGCGTCGACAATGGCGGCAGAGTCGACCAGCACCGCGCCGTCCTCGAAGACCAGCACCGGGACCCGCCCCAGCGGGCTCAATTCGCGGATGCGCTCGAAATCACGACCGACTGACCAGTCCAGGTGCTCGAACGGCAGCCCGAGATGCCTGAGCGTGACTGCGACCCGCCGCACGTAAGGTGAATCGAACATGCCGACCAGCTGCATCGGGACGATCCTCCAGTTCTGACAACAGTGGACAAATCCGGCCTTCCAGTCACTTCATAACAGCGCGGTTCCGCGCAGGCAACCGCGCTCTCGCTGCCACGGTTCGACAGCCGGAACGTGGGGGCAGCGGGCGGAAGGTGAGCGTGGGACATGCAGGCCTGACCCTCGGTACTGACCGGGTGGGGGGAGTTGCCGTCAGGTCAACGCGGTGGGGCGTAAGATGGCGGCACGGTAGCAGTCGCATCCCGGTGCGCGAAGCTGCCGCCGAGGTCGCTCGCTCGCGCGGCAAGGGGCGACGTCGCCCCGATGGTTAGCATTGAGGTACGTGGAATGGCCAGTGGCGAGTGCAATTGCGGCGCGGTCCGGTACGAGGCCGAAGGGGATCTGTGGGGCGTGTTCGTGTGTCACTGCTCGATCTGTCGCAGGTCCACCGGCAGCAGCGGTATCGCGGTGGTGCTCGTTCCGAAGGACAGCTTCCGGTGGCTGGCGGGCGAGCAGCACATCGCCACCTGGAGGAAGCCGGATACGGACTGGCAGACCTGGTTCTGCAGCATTTGCGGCTCTCCCGTGCCGGGCGAGAACGACCCGACGCGGATGTTCATCCCGGCCGGTTCCATCACCGAGGGGGGCGAGGCGCTCCGCGTGCTTCACCACGTCTGGGTCGGGTCGAAGGCTGCCTGGGATGAGATCGGAGACGCTGGGAAGCAGCACATCGAGGCATTTCAAGGGGAATAGCCGATGCCGGTGCCGATGCCGACCGTCGCCCAGGTCGACGAACTGCCCAGCCTGATGCAGCGGGTCGTTCCCGCCGAGTGGCTGGACCTGAACGGTCACGTCAACGTTCGCCACTACCTGGAACTGTTCGACGCTGCGAGCTGGCCGATGCTCGAGGCGTTCGGCCTGGATGCCCGGATGTTCACCGAGCGACGCCAGGGACTCTTCGATCTCGAGCACCATCTCTGGTACCTGTCCGAGCTGCACGTCGGGGACACGGTGACCGTGCATCACCGGTTCGTGTCCCGAAGCGTCAAGCGCTACCACGGGGTGATGTTCGCCGTGGACCGGACGCGCGGCCGGCTCGCGAGCGTATTCGAGTACGTGAGCAGCGGTGCCGACCTCGAGGCCCGACGGACCGCGCCGCTGCCGCCCGAGTTTGCGACGGTCCTCGACCGGATGATCGAGCAGCACCGCCGCCTGGCGTGGCCGGCGCCGCTTTGCGGCGTCATCTCGTCCTGACCGGGTGACCGAAGAATCTTTCTTTTGCACTGCAACTTGATTCCGATCGCGATCGGCGTAGTTTCCGCCGCAGGAGCGGGCTCAACATAATGTGGCTCGACAGCAGCGCGATGCGCCACGATCGCGGACTCCGCGCACCGCGCTCCAGCGAGACAACTCGCGAACGGGAGCAGACGTCGTCATGCCGGAACCAGCCAGTCTCGTTTCCCCGGTCGGACAGCTGCCGACCGACGCTCGCAAGCCGGTCGAGGATCACATCGCGGTCTGCCTGTCCGGCGGCGGCTACCGTGCGATGCTGTTCCATACCGGGGTGCTCTGGCGCCTGATCGAACTGGAGCTGCTGAGCCCGATCAACCACACGGTGAAGCCGCCCGGTGGCCGCGCAAAGACGATCGGCACGTTCAAGCGGATCTCGAGCGTCTCCGGTGGCTCGATCATCTCCGCGATGCTCGGGCTCAAGTGGACCGCGCTGCGCTTCAACTCCGGACAGCTCATCGAGAGCTACGTCGAAGAGGTGGTCGACCCGATTCGAAAGCTTGCGGGCAAGACGCTCGCTTCGGACAGCGCGGAGGGCATCGTCCGCGTGCTCGGCGACATCATCTTCCCGGGGTCGGTCAACGAACACGTCGCGGCGGCCTATGACAAGTACCTGTTCAGGAAAGCGAAGCTGAACCAGCTTCCGGCCGACCCGCGCTGGGTCATCAACGCCTCCAACCTGCAGTCCGGCTCGCTCTGGCGCTTCATGTCTCCGTACATGCGCGACTGGAAGGTCGGCAAGAGCATCCGCACCGACAAGGTCACGATCGCAGAGGCGGTCGCGGCCTCCTCGGCATTCCCGCCGATGCTGGCCCCCGCCGTCTTCAGGTTCGACGAATCCGACTTCGTGCCCAATACCGGCGCGCCCGGCGAGGACAACCTGCAGCGCCCGCCGTTCACGACCCGCGTCGAACTGGCGGACGGTGGCGTCTACGACAATCTCGGACTCGAGACCGCCTACAAGCGTTACCGCACGCTGCTGGTCAGCGATGCCGGCGCGCCGTTCAAGGCCGACGAGGACGTGCCGACCAACTGGGCGGGTCTCGGCAAGCGGGTCATCGACGTCGTCGACAACCAGGTGCGCTCACTCCGCAAGCGCCTGCTGCTGAATTCGCTGGTGGCGGGCGAGCGTCGCGGCGCTTTCTGGGCCATCGACGCCGACATCTCGCAGTTCTCCGCACCCGGCACGCTGCCCTGTCCCTACGAGCGAACCCGGAAGCTCGCCGCGATCGGCACCGATCTCGGCGCGAAGGACGCGAAAACCCAGAAGCAGCTGATCAACTGGGGTTACGCAATCTGCGACGCGGCCATCAGGACCCATTTGAGCACCGCCTGGCCCGCACCCGCCGACTTTCCCTATCCGGACGCGGGAGTCGGCTGACCGTGGCGCGATCCCGCCGTTCCCGGACTCGCCCCCGCCGCGACCCGTTCGATCCGGTCGCACAGGACGTGCCGACCCGGAGCTGGACTGTGCTGGCGCAGGATCCGTCCGTGCCGGGGCCGAAGGGCAGGGCGCTCACCACCCGTGTCACCGTGCCGGCCGAGCGCCTGGAACCGGGACCCAAAGGTCATCGGATTCACGTGATCGACATCGACGCCACCCGCGACACCTACTACAAGCCGCGCCACACGTCGCTGTACGACGATCCCTATGCGGACGTCACGGACATAGAGCGCCTGGTCGGGGACCCTCACTTCCACCAGCAGAACGTGTACGCGATCACGATGGCGACGCTCGGCCATTTCCAGGCCGCGCTGGGCCGGCCCGTGTCGTGGGGCTTCGATTCACCGGCGCATCATCTCAAAGTCGCGCCGCATGCCTTCGCGGACGCGAACGCCTACTACTCGCGCCAGTCCGAGAGCCTCTCGTTCGGATACTTCGCAGGCGAGAAAGGCGCAACGGTGTTCACCTGTCTGTCTCACGACATCGTCGCGCACGAGACCACGCATGCGATCCTGGATGGGCTCCGCAAGCACTACCTGCGACCCTCGCACGTGGACCAGGCGGCGATGCACGAGGCCTTCGCGGACCTCGTGGCACTCTTCTCGGTGCTGCAATCGAGCGAGTGGGTCGAGCTCGGCCTGGCTCCGATCGCGAACCGCGCGAACCTGATCCAGAGCGACGACCTCGATTACGAGTCGCTGAAGGACAGCGTGCTGTTCAAGCTCGCCGAGCAGTTCGGCCGCGAGCACGCGTTCGTGCGCGGTGATGCGCTGCGCCATTCGATCACCTGGGAGCCTTCGCCGGTATGGCTCGGGCATCCTGCATTCAAGGAGCCGCACACGCGCGGCGAGATCCTGGTCGCCGCCGTGACGCAGGCTTTCCTGCGGATCTGGTGCGCGCGGCTGGGACCGCTCGGGACCGACCGCGGTCTGCCGCTCAACCGGGCGGTGGTGGCGGAGGAGGCGGCCCGGGCCGCGCGGCAGGTGCTGCGCGTCGCGATCCGCGCGCTGGACTACCTGCCGCCGGTGGATCTCACCTTCGGGGATTACCTCTCCGCGCTGTTGACCGCAGACCTGCAGCTGTACCCGGACGATTCCCGTTTCCATTACCGCGCCATGCTGCGCGAGTCGTTCGAGGCCTTCGGCATCCTGCCGGCCAATGCCGGGCGCCCGGACGGCGCCTGGAACCCGCCCGAGTGCGCCGATGATCTCTGCTATGAGGGACTGCATTTCGAGTCGCTGCGCTACGATCCCGACACGCTATACCGCTTCATCTGGGAGAACCGCGACGCGCTGGGCATCGACGCGGAGGCCTTCACCCGCGTGACCGCGGTGCACCCGGTCGTCCGCGTCAGCAACGACGGGCTGGTCCTGCGCGAGACGGTGCTCGAATACGTCCAGACCATGCGCGTGTTCGCCGGAGAACTGGGCAGGCTCGGTCTCGAAAAGCCACAGGGACTCTCCGGCCAGACCTTCCTGCCGCTCTATGGCGGCGGCACGCTGGTCTTCGACCAGTTCGGGCGCGTGAAATTTCACATCGGCACCGGAATCCGCAGCGCGAGGCAGAATGCCCGCCTGCAGAGCCTGTTCGAGCAGGGCGCCTTCAATCGCGATGACGACGGCCGAACACACTTCGCCGCGCTGCATCGGCGCCGAATGCTCGGCTCGGTCGGTCGTCCCGAGGCGAGCTGGTAACGATGGCAGCGCGCTCGCCGCATGGCGTCACGGTCCGGGTCTACGACGTGGGATTCGGCGACTGTTTCCTGCTCAGCTTCCACTACCGGCGCAGCGATCGCCACGTGCTGATCGACTTCGGCAGCGCAGCACTGCCAGCTGGCAAGACCGTCAAGGGCCCGTACCTGAACGCCATCGCCGCCTCGATCCACGACGACTGCGGTGGCAGGCTTCATGCTGTGGTGGCTACACATCGGCATCGGGACCACGTGAACGGCTTCGCCCGCGAGCATGGTCGAGGTCCCGGGGAGATCATCCGTTCACTCGCCCCCGAGCTCGTGATACGGCCATGGACCGATGAACAGCGAACGTCGTCGGGTAGAGCTCCGGCCGGGCGCCGGGGCTTTGCACGCAGCCTGGCTGAGATGCAACGGGTGGCAGGGCAGGTGGGCGAGTCGGCGGGACTGCTCCGGGGGGAGCGCTTCGCCACGGTCAGGGAGCAACTGCGCGCGGTCGCGCAGAAGAACACGCCGGACGCGGATGCGCTCGAGAACCTGCGTTCGATGGCGACCAATCGCTATGTGCACCTGGGCAGCAACGCTGGTCTCGGGCGAATCCTGCCCGGCGTGCGCACCTCGGTGCTCGGGCCAGCGACGATCGAGCAGACGCGGTCGCACCGGCCGCCGCACGACTCTGGCGACGACGACCCCTCGGCCGCTGCGCTGCGCTTCTGGCGGCGCCTGGGAGCCACCCGGGCGAGTCACTCCGCTGCCGCACCGCCGCTCTTTCCCGGTCACCCGACCGGCCGTCTGCCGCGCTCGGCGGGCTGGTTCCGCTACTACGCGATGCAGGAGCAGTCGGCCTCGCTCGTGGCGACGGCCCGGATGATCGACTCGACGCTGAACGACTCGAGCGTGATGCTGTTGTTCGAGGTCGGTGACAAGCTGCTCCTCTTCCCGGGCGATGCCCAGCACGACGAGTGGACCCACGCGCTGGGGAGACCCGGGGTGCGAGAGAAGCTCGCGCAGCTGAACCTGTACAAAGTCGCCGACCATGGCAGTCGAAGCGCCACCCCGAAATCACTCTGGGAGTCGTTCCGAAACGCAGGCGGTGCGCGACAACCGCGCCGGCTGGTCACGCTGCTTTCTACGCGCGATGGCGTTCGGGGCGATCCCTCGCGCAAGACCGAGGTGCCGCGCCGCGCGCTGCTGCGGGCGCTGAACGAGAAGAGCGACCTCGTAGACACCCGTGAATTTGCCCCCGACGAACTGCGCCGGGCCGTGACGATGAAGCTCTAGCCCGTCGTAATCCGTCGCCCGACCCGTGTCAAACCGAAGCAACACGCACAGGAGCCCACGCATGGAAACCCGCGCCGTCTGCATCCCGAAACGACTTCCTCCGGAGCAATGGGAGAAGGCCGCTGACGCCGCCGCGATCATCAACCCGGTGAACCGCGCGGCGGTCCACCGCCTGACGCGGATCATGCCCGGCTTCGTGCCGACGAAGGCCCACCTGGCCGTGCTCACGACCAAGTACTGGGGTCCGAAAGGCGTACGCCTGACGGTCGGCTTCATGGACAATCCGTCCGTCGAGCTGCGCAAGCGCATCGTCGAACACATGAACGCGTGGGGCAGCACGGCCAACGTGACCTTCGTCGAGGCCCGAACCGACCCGCAGGTCCGCATCGCGCGCACGCCGGGCAATGGCCACTGGTCCTACCTCGGCACCGACATCCTGCTGATCGGCAAGGACGAGCCGACGATGAACCTCGACAGCTTCACGATGAGCACCGCCGAGTCCGAGTACAAGCGCGTCGTGCGGCATGAGGCGGGGCACACACTCGGCTTCCCGCATGAGCACATGCGCAAGGCGCTGGTCGCGAAGATCGACGTCCGCAAGGCGATCGACTACTTCGGGCGCCACTACGGCTGGTCGGCCGACGACGTGAAGCTGCAGGTGCTGACTCCGCTCGAGGAGAGTTCGCTGATCGGCACCGCATCCACCGACGCCCGCTCGATAATGTGCTACCAGCTTCCGGGCGAGATAACGAAGGACGGCGAACCGATACTCGGCGGCACCGACATCGATGCCTGGGACAGGGAATTCATCGCGCTGATCTACCCGCGCATCGAGTCGAAGCCGAAGCCCGAGCCCAAGCCGACCCGCAAGAAGAAGCGTACGACCAGGAGGAAGCCCTCGAGCAAGAAGAAGGTTCCGAGCAGGACACCCGTGAAGAAGACCGCAGCGAAGAAGACCGCGGCGAAAAAGACTGCAGCGAAGAAAACTGCAAAGCGCAAGAGTGCTGCCAAGAGCCGACCGAGATCCGCCCGGCGCTGATCCGCAGCCGCCTTCGATCGCAGCTCCGACCACATCACCGGGAGAAAGGCAAATGACGATCATCACCCCCGCCGTGACCCGTTCCTATATCAAGGGCGCGAAGTTCCCGAGCGCACCGCCGCGCCCCGCGAAGGCGATGGCGTTGACCGACCTGCCGCCGGTCCAGCTCAAGGCCAGTGAGGCGCAGTCACTGGTGGTCGGCTCGGGCCTGATCGCCGCCGCCGCGAGCGTGCCCGTGAAGACCCGTGAGGACCTGATCAACTGCACGTTGTTCGCCCAGCTCGCCGCCAGCGGCGAAGTCGGCAAGCGCAGCGAAGTGATGGACTGGTACGACGCCTACTTCCGCGCGCTCACGGCGCTGGGCTGGGCACAGAGCGACACCCAGTTCGAGGACTATGACTTCAGGGCCCGGAACGCCGAGGCACACCAGGCCATCATCAAGGTGATCGCCGCGCTGATGGGCCCACAGGCCGCGGCGGTGCTGGTCGTGAAGACCGCGCTGGAGGCCCTGCACTCGATGAACGAGAACAGCCCCTGGATAACGCTGTTCGACCAGCAGAGCAAGGTCGAGAAGTCGGCCCGCTTCCAGGTCGCCACGGCCGAGATCGCCCCGGACGGACTGCTGCAGGTGGCGCTGGTCGCCTTCCACCTCAAGGCCCGCTCGAAGCTGACGCAGGTGCTGTTCTTCAAGAGTGCCTCGAGCTCGACTCGCCTCAAGTACGCGGCCGGCAGGGCGACGATCTACGAGGCCGCACTGGCCCAGCAACGCGACGCGATTGCATCGCGACTGACCGACTACCGCAACGCATTCGTCCGGCAGGTGAAGTTCCCGCCACCGCCCGCTGCAGCGCCCGCCCGGGGTCTGCGGCGCCGAGGCAGAACGGTGTCGAAGAAGAAATAGACGGTAATCGGAGCGGTAACCGCAGCGAGGTACTTACATGGCGCGCGACGACGACAGCACGGCCACATCGCCCCTGGACCGCTCGGACCCGGCATTCGTCTTCGCCGCCGGCCTGCTTGAGGGAAGCGGCGACCTGGCTGACGGACTCGGCGCCGAGATCGCGGCCGAAAGGCTACGCGAGCTGCTGACCCCGGCCGCCCTCTGGGTGTCGCAGCCGCTCGCGCCCGAGGATCTTGCCAGGCCCGGCTCCGAGCGGCTCGGTCGGGTTCCGCGCTGGCGTTCACCCGGCACGGAGCTGGGCGACGAGACGGTCCGCGCCGTGCTCGCCGCCTGGGCCTCGGTGTGCCCGCCGCCGCCCCCGACCTGGGGGCACCCGGTGCTGCGTGTGCAGGTGTCCTGCTTCGAGGACGCCCGACGACTACAGGCCCTCGACCGGATCGGCGACTTCCTGCTCGTCCCGACGCTGGACGGCCCCGACGCGTTCCGCTTCCGCTGGCGCTGGCCGCTCAGGGTCGGGATCGCGCTCGGGCCGAAGAACGCCGAGTGGTCCAACCAGCTCGCTCACTCACAGTACAAGCGGCTTTTCGACGCCCGGCCTGCCGTTTCGGGCGACCCGGAACCCTTCGACCTGCTGCTGGTGGACCCGGAGTCCCAGGCGGTTCCGACCGACGCGGGCTGTGTCATCGTGGTCGGTGACACCCACAGCGCGGAGGAGCTGCTCGAGCAGGGGCACTCGCAGTTCGCTGCAGGGATCCTCGCCGCAGTGCCGACCCGCGACGTCGGCTGGTTCGACTTCGTGCTGGCCGAAATGGCTCACGACCAGCCGCTCGATGTCGCGTTGCGCGTGGTCATCCCGCCTTCGCTGATTGCGGGTAACGCGACGATGCTCAGCTGGACCGCGGTGCGGCAGTGGGCACTGGAGGTCGAGGAGGATCTCCGCCGACGGGAAGCGAAGGTTGCCCACCTGGTCTCGGTCAATTTCTCGAAGCCACCGGACGGAGGCGGAGGAGGGGGCGCCTACACCCCGACGGACGATCTGCACCGATTGGCACGAAACGAACCGTTCCACGCCGAGTCGCACGGTGCCTCCCGCATTTCCAACGTGATCCGGAGGCTGGATGCCGCAGGCGTCGATACCTCGCTCGACCGAACCCTGGCCGCAGCGGCCGCACGGCCCGAGAAACACCCGCCGCCCGACGACCGCCGCGTGCAGGCCCTCGTTCGCTGCGCGACAGCGCCCGGGGCCGAGAAGGCGGTTACCGATCGCTTCGTACCCGGTGCAGAGCACGACGTCCAGGTCTGCATCGCTGCGAAGCGGATCGCCGGTGCGGTGCGTGCCGGCGTGGTCTTCGAAAGCCCGACTCCCGGGCAGGACGTGGAACTCGACGTCTCGGTCATCGTCGGCGGCAAGCGCAGCAAGCGGTCGTTGACGCTCCCGGCACACGGCGATTCGGACTGGACTGCGCCGGTCAGCTTCACAGCTCCGCCCGATGTAAGCGATTTCGCGGTCTACGTCGAGGTCGCCTACCAGAAGCGTGTCATCCAGAGCCTGACGCTGCAGGGTACGCCAATCGAGTTCTCGGTCGACGTCAACGAGCCCACGGGGACCGTTACCGAACGAGCCGCCGCAGACGGAACGATCACGATCGTCGACGGGCCCTCAGGCGAACCCGCCGTCATCGACCTCGACGTGGACGTGGGCGACGTTGGTGAGAAGCAGATCGAGCAGGCGACCAAGGGTCTGCGCCGCGAGCTATTGGTCGCGTTCCTGAGCCCGCCTGCCACGCTCGCCGACGCGAGCCAGGTCCTTACCCGGCTGGCGGTCCGCGGTCGCATCCTCTACGACCGGCTCTCCGGAGGTGCCGGCGGTTATCACGAGAACGACGAGTGGATCCACGTGAATGCCTTCTCGAAGGGTGACGTTCCGATCGAGCTCGCGTACACGCATCCGATGCCAGCCAACGACACCGACGTGCCGGTGTGTCCGGAAGCGCTGGCAGGCGCGGTCCGCTGCGACAAGGACTGCCCGTCCCGTAACCGCGCGGACGTGGTCTGTCCCTATGGCTTCTGGGCGACCAGCAAGGTGATCGAGCGACGCCGTCACGTGCCCGGCCGTTCGAGCCGGACCGGAGGCAGGGACCGCCAGGTGAGTCCCATGAGCTCGTCAGTGGTCGGGATCTCGGTCGAGGCCGATAAAGCGGATGCGACTTCCTCGGCCCGCATCAAGGCTGCGATTGCCTCGAACGTGACGTCGCCAACGGTCGCCGATTCCTGGCAGACGCTCGACACGGTCGCCACCGGGTACCCGCGGCTGGTGGTACTCGTGACCCACACGATCGAGCCGGAGGACGGGGACGAGCTCAGCACGGAGCTCGAGCTGAACGGCGACGTACGCGCGATACACCGGATAAACGATGCCTCGGTCAATCCAGGCCGGCAGGAGCCCGGGCCCGTGGTGCTGGCACTCGGCTGCGACACGAACACGATTACGGCCGGCTTCACGGACCTCGTAGTGAACCTTCACAACGCGCGCGCCGAGATCGTCCTCTCGGCGCTCTCTCCGATCCCGGGCAAGGGTGTCGCCGACTTCCTCGAGCGGTTCATGCCGCTGCTGAAGGCGCACCTGCAGCGGTCCGGAACTCATCGTTTCGGAGCCGTGATGCTGGCTGCGCGGCGGGAGACGATGGCGAAAGGCGACTTGATGGCGCTCGCGCTGAGCGCAACCGGTGACGCTGACGTGGAGCTGACAATCTGATGCTACGCATTGAACTTCTTCCGGCTGGGTATGGGGATGCGATCCTGGTCTCTTATGGCAGCGGGGACACGCCGCAGCACCACATCCTGATCGATGCGGGCCAGGCGAAGACCGTCGGTGTTGTCCTCGAGCGGCTCGAGGCGCTGCGGGCCGCCGGTGGAGTCATCGACCTGTTCATCGTGACTCACATCGACAACGACCACATCGGCGGTGCACTGAAGCTGCTCGATGAACCGGCGGTCGCCGGGATGATCCAGGCGATCTGGTTCAACGGCTACGTGCATCTGGACCGGGCTGCGGGGCTGCTCGGGCCGATCCAGGGAGAGAAGCTCACCGCGCAGATCGTGGACCTGCAACTCGCCTGGAACCCGGACTGGCCGCATCCGGTCGACTCCCGGGTCGGTGGCCCGGTGGTCGTCAAGCAGCCCGTGTCGCGTGAGCTGCCGGGCGGCGCCACCGCCCTCGTCCTCTCGCCCACGCCGGAGAAGCTCGTGCGCCTGCAGGCTGTCTGGAAGGAGGTGGTGGAAGCCGCTGGCCTGCGACCGGGTCTCGAGGCGGAGGAAGAGCCCTCCGTCGTCGCGCCTGGCCTGCTCGGCGGGACGCTGGCCGACCTCGCGGCCGACCGCAGCTCTAGCGACACGTCCGCTGCGAACGGTTCGAGCATCGCATTCGTCCTCGAGTACGAGGGCAAGCGGGTTTTGTTCGCTGCCGACGCGCATCCCGATGTGCTGACCGAAGGCTTTTCGCAGATCGCGGAGAAGCCCTACCGGCTCGACGCCTGCAAGCTTCCCCACCACGGCAGCAAGGGCAACGTGACCAGGAGCCTGGTCAAGGCGCTCGACTGCCCGCTCTGGCTGGTGTCCTCGAACGGCGTCCGTTTCCGTCACCCCGACGACGCGGCGCTGGCGCGGGTGATCCTGAGCGGCGGCCGGGATGATCGCAGGCCCGTCATCGGCTGGAACTATCACAGCAATCGGCTCAAGCAGTTCACTTCGTCGTTCCCGCCGGATCGCTCGCGGTACCAGGTGCTCGAACCGACCGACGCCGGCCTGGTTCTGGACCTGTAGCGGAGGCCTGATTCGGCGTAGGTGCCGTCACCCGGGGGAGCTACCCCGATGCTGAACAAGGGGGAGGAAGAAGATGCGCACAATGATCTGCGTCGTCGCCCTGGCGTCGTGGCTGGCCGCGCCGGGCGAAGTCATCGCCTCAGAGCGGGCAACG
>CAZKLS010000051.1:0-1664 GCA_964553405.1 uncultured Steroidobacteraceae bacterium | reverse complement strand
GCCGGAGGTCGTGATCATCGAAGGTAGCGCGTACTGCTACGGCAATACGGGGCAGGGTTACTCGCTGCTGAGCCAGCAGGCCGACGCGAGCTGGAAGCTGATGGACTCGGGGATGGGAATGCTCCAGGTGCTCGGTACGAAGGGCCGCGACGGATGGCCCGACCTGAGCATCGGGGGGCCCGGGTTCTGTTTCCCGGTGTTGCGGTGGAACGGGCGTGAGTATGCGCAGCAACGCTGGGAATACGAAGGCCAGGCCTGCACTCCGCCGCGTTGAGGCAGGCGGCGCCTGGTCAAGGCCTGGCTTGCTTCATCTGCCTGCGGTAGATCGCCGGAGGCACGGCATGGATTGACCGGAAGCACTTGGTCAGGTGGCTCTGGTTGTAGAAGCCGCATTCATCGGAAATCACTGCGATCGGCAGATCCGACATGACGAGCAGCCTGCGAGCCTGGGCCAGGCGACGATCCCGGATGTAGTGACGCGGGGTCATGCCGACGGCGGCAGGGAAGATTCTCCGGAAGTGCGACTCGCTGACGCCGGCCAGCCCGGCCAGTTCGGCGTTGGTCAGCGGCTCGGTCAGGTGCTCGTCGATGTGCCGCAGCACTCTTTGGAGGCGCGAGAAGTGCGCGTGCTGCGGGTGAATCCGGATCGTGCCGGAGCTCGTCAGCACACGGAAGACCTGCTCCAGCATCAATCCGGCCAGACGAGCCATGAATCCCTGGTCGGCGCTGCTGCCGTTCTGCACCTCATCGACCAGCTGCTGTGCAGCGGCAGCCACCAGCGAATCGGCAAACTGCAGCGGTCCACCGCGCATGCGCGCGATACGGGCGAGGCTTTGCTGGATGCCGTTCTGTGGATCCAGGAAGTAGAATGCGACGTCGTCTACGGGTCCGCTGTAATGCCAGGTGGTGGCGGTCCCGGCCGGTATCAGGATGGACTGGCTCGGCAGAGTGGATGAGCGCCAGCGCTCGCCGTCTCCCTCATTGACGCGCGCGCCACCGAGTTGGGTCACCAGCACGGGGCACCTGATTCCGGAGACGACGACCTTCTTCGCCTGGTATACCCAACGCTCGACATACAAGGGGGCGTCGCCGCCGATCGCTCCCTCGACCAGCGGTTGCATTCCCACGTCGATTCGGACCCTGGCCCAGACCGGTGGCTTCATTGCGCCTCTCGTCGTCGCGGATGATCGGAATGTACAAGAAAGGAGGGCGGCCCGTCACAGCGCCAGCGGATCGGCCCGGCACAATGCAGCTCTGGTCACCGGGCACCGCGAAGCCAATCTCATGAACCGGCTCGCCAGGATCCAGTCGAGGAGTTGACGACATGACTTTGCTCCGTGTGTTGCTGCTGCTGATTTTCGTTGCGATCACTCTCTATACAGGAGTCGTTGTAGCCCACCACGGCCTGAATCTGCTGCCGGTGTTCTTCGGTGACATGGCGGCCCTGGGCTGGCCAGGGCAGTTCAATCTCGACTTCATGTGCATGCTGGCTTTGTCGGGGCTGTGGGTCGCGTGGCGGCATCGTTTCGGCGCGGCAGGCATCGCGCTCGGCATCGCGGCGTTTCTCGGCGGCGCGCTGTTCCTGAGCGTTTACCTGCTCATCGAGAGCTTTCGCTCCGGGAGTGACGTCCGGGCGCTGCTGCTGGGGTCGCGTCGGCATGATC
>CAZKLS010000050.1:0-18457 GCA_964553405.1 uncultured Steroidobacteraceae bacterium | reverse complement strand
GCGGCATGCAGACCATCGAGGAAAACTGCGCCAAGTGGCTCGAGGCGAAGTCGCCCCGCAAGATCTCGCCGTTCTTCATTCCCGGCAGCATCATCAATGCCGCTGCGGGCCAGGTCTCGATTCACTTCGGGCTCAAGGGCCCCAACCTGGGGCTCGTGACCGCGTGCACGACCTCGACCCATTCGATCGGCATCGCGGCGCGCTGCATCCAGCATGGCGACGCGGATGCAATGGTCGCTGGCGGCGCGGAGATGGCGTTCACGCCGCTCGGGCTCGGCAGCTTCTGCCAGGCGCGCGCGCTCTCCACCCGCAACGAAGAGCCCGCCCGGGCCAGCAGGCCATGGGACCGCGATCGGGACGGCTTCGTGATGGCGGAAGGCGCGGGCGCGCTGATGCTGGAGGAGTACGAGCACGCCCGGGCGCGCGGCGCCGCGATCCATGCCGAACTCGTCGGTTTCGGCATGAGCGGCGACGCCTATCACGTCACGGCGCCCCCGGAGGACGGCGAGGGCGCGCGCCTGGCGATGGTCGCAGCGCTCAGGGATGCGGGCATGTCGCCCGCAGACGTCCAGTACATCAACGCGCATGCGACTTCCACCGAGCTCGGTGATCGAGCCGAGACGACGGCGATCAAGCGTGCCTTCGGCGACCATGCCCGCCGCCTGGCGGTCAGCTCGACGAAGTCGATGACCGGCCATCTGCTCGGCGCGGCCGGGGCCGTCGAGGCGATATTCACGATCCTGGCGATCCGGGACGGGATCCTGCCGCCGACGATCAACCTCGAGAACCCTGACCCCGAGTGCGATCTCGATTTCGTTCCAGGCACCGCCCGGCAGGCGGTCGTCAATGCCGGCCTGTCGAACTCGTTCGGTTTCGGCGGGACGAACGGCAGCCTGCTGTTCCGCAGCCTGGCCTGACCGGCCGCATCCGGGTCGCCGGTATGTGGCATGCCGCCGCCACGCCGATGCAATCGACCGCCGCCGTGCCGTCGTCCGTGCTGCTCGACCTGCACGAAGCACGTCCGGAGCGCTATCCGGTCCTGCTCGAGAGCGTCGGCGGCGGCGAATCGCTGGGCCGCTACGACGTGCTGCTCGCCCTTCCGGAGGGCCAGCTGCTGAAGCATGGCGACGGCAGGCTCACGCTGGACGGCGCGCAGTTGCCCGCCGCGCGTTTCCTCGACGCGCTGGACGACTGGTGGCGGCGGGAGCGCAGTCCAGGCGCGGGCACGGGCGGGGTCTTCTCGGGCGGCTGGTTCCTCTACCTGTCCTATGAACTCGCCGGCGAGATCGAGCCGCGCCTCGAGCTGCATCGTTCGCGGCAACTGCAGGCCCTCGCCTGGCGGGTCCGGGCGGCGCTGGTCCGCGACCGTGAGACGGGCCTGCTGCAGTTCTGCGCCGAGGATGGTTACGAGCCGCTGCTGCGCCGGCAGGCTTCGGAGGACATCGCCGCGCTGCCGCACGCTGACCCTGGGTCGTTTTCGACGACCGGCGGCGATGCGGCGCCGCGCGGGCTCGTCGATGGTCTGCGGGAAGAGGATCCAGGCATATTCCTCGCCGGCGTGCAGCAGGCGCTGGACGCGATCGGACGCGGGGACGTGTACCAGGTCAACCTCTCGCGCGCCTGGTCGGCGAGATTGCGTCCGGACGTGACCGAGATGGACCTGTACCGCCGCCTGCGCGTTGCGAATCCGGCGCCGTTCGCCGGTATCGCGCGGCTGCCCGGATTCTCCGTGCTGAGCTCCTCGCCGGAGCGACTGCTGCGGGTCGCGGGCGGCACCGCCAGCACGCGACCGATCGCCGGTACCCGGCCGCGCGGACTGGACGCCGAGTCGGACGAGTCGCTGAAGGCGGAGCTCTGGCTGAACGAAAAGGAGCGCGCGGAGCACATCATGCTCGTGGACCTCGAGCGCAACGACCTCGGCCGCGTCTGCGAGGCGGGCACGGTACGGGTCGACGAGCTGATGACGATCGAGACCTATGCGCACGTGCACCACATCGTCTCGAACGTCCGCGGCGAGCTGCGCGCGGAAGTGACCCCAGGCCAGGCGATCGCGGCGGTCTTTCCCGGCGGCACGATCACCGGCTGCCCGAAGGTGCGCTGCATGGAGCTGCTGGCCGAGCTGGAGCCGGAGCCCCGCGACGCGTATACAGGATCGATGGGTTACCTCGGGCTCGATGGCTCGCTCGACCTGAACATCCTGATACGCACGCTGATGGTCGGCGGCGGCCTCGCGACCTTCCGCACCGGTGGCGGGATCGTCGCGGACTCCCGGCCGGAGCCGGAGCTGGAAGAAACGAGGGCGAAGGCGAGGGGACTGCTCGCTGCGCTGGAGCAGGGCAAATGATCGGACAACGCCTCGTCAACGGCGTGGAAGCCTCGAGCGTGTCCGCCGAGGACCGCGGTCTGCAGTACGGCGACGGGCTGTTCGAGACGATGCTGGCCGCGGGCGGTTCGATCCGTCACTTCGACCGGCACATGCAGCGTCTGTCCGAAGGCTGTGCGCGGCTCGGCATACCCGTGCCCGCGTCCGGGCTGCTCGCCGAGGACTGCCGCAAGGTCCTCGAGGGCCTCGACCGCGGCGTCGTGAAGCTGGTTCTCACGCGCGGGCCCGGCCCGCGCGGCTATCGCCCGCCGGCCGAGGTGGCGGTTACCCGGATCGTGACCTGCTCGGCCTTCAAGGCACGGCCGGCAGAGACGGACCGGCTGACGCTGCGCGTTTGCGAGACGCGCCTCGGCAGCAACCCGCAGCTCGCGGGCCTGAAGCACCTGAACCGGCTCGAGCAGGTGCTCGCCTGCGCGGAGTGGGCCGATCCCGAGATCGCCGAAGGACTGATGCTGTCCCAGGACGGGCGTGTCGTCTGTGCCACTGCAGCAAATCTGTTCATCGCCCGTGGCGGCCGCCTGCTGACGCCGGAGATCGTCGATTGCGGGGTCGCCGGGATCATGCGCGGGGTCGTGTTGAGCGAGGCACCGTCGCTCGGCATCGAGGTCCGCACCGCAGCACTGCGCCTCGACGACCTCGGCGATGCGGACGAGATCTTTCTCACCAGTGCGACGCGCGGCATCCGCTCGGTCGCCCGGATCGAGGGGATCGGCGAGTGGACCGGCGGAGAAATCGCCGGCGCCCTTCGTGAACGACTCGGTGCGCAGGTCTCATGAAGGCGCTGCGGGTCCTGATCGTGGCGTTCGTGCTGCTGCTCGCCGGGCTCTGGCTGGCTTACCACGGGCTGCAGCGCTGGCTGGACACACCACTGGCGATCGATGAACCCGTCCTGTCGCTGCAGGTACCGCGCGGGCAGCCGCTCGCCGCGACCGCAGACGACCTCGCCGCGCGAGGCGTGCTCACACATCCACAGCTGCTCGGCGCGTACGCGCGGCTGACCGGCGCGGACGCCCGGGTGCGAGCCGGTGAATACGCGCTGAAGCCGGGCACGACGCCGCGCACGCTGCTCGAGCAGCTGCAGGCCGGCATCGTCGTGCAGCACTCGGTGACGATCGTCGAGGGCTGGACTTTCCGGGAGCTGCGCCGGGCGGTGGAGCGCGAGCCGCTGCTCGAGCACGTGCTTGCCGGCCGCAGCGACACGGATGTGATGCGCGAGCTCGGCGAGCCGGACCGTCACCCGGAGGGACTGTTCTTTCCGGACACGTATTTCTTCGAGCGCGGCACGACGGATCTCGAGTTGCTGCGCCGGGCACGCGCGCGGATGCAGCAGGAACTGGAGGCGGCGTGGCGCGAGCGCGCCGAGGACCTGCCAATCGACAGCGAGTACCAGGCGCTGGTGCTCGCCTCGATCATCGAGAAGGAGACGGCGCTCGCCTCGGAGCGGCCGCGCATCGCCGGCGTGTTCACCGAGCGGCTGCGGCTGGGCATGCCGCTGCAGACGGATCCGACCGTCATCTACGGCCTCGGCGAGTCCTTCGACGGCAACCTGCGCCGCGCCGACCTGCAGCGTGACGGTCCCTACAACACCTATACGCGCAACGGACTTCCGCCCACGCCGATCGCGGCGCCGGGTGCCGGCGCGTTGCGCGCCGCGGTGCGACCGGACGAGCGGGGCGAGCTGTACTTCGTTGCGACGGGGCTGCCGGACGGCAGTCACCGCTTCTCGAAGACGCTGGCCGAGCACAACCGGGCCGTGGCGGAGTATCTTGCACGGTATCGCAGTCGCGGTGCGGAGCGCTGATTTGCGGGGCAGGTTCATCACGTTCGAAGGCGTGGAAGGGGTGGGCAAGTCCACCCAGCTCAAGCGCCTCGCGGACTGGCTGTCGGGCCGGGGGATCGAGGTCGTCGTCACGCGCGAGCCGGGCGGTACGCGTCGGGCCGAGCGCCTGCGAGACCTGCTGCTCGAGCGCAGCGCGGAGCCGATGCCGCAGGCCTGCGAGCTGCTGCTGATGTTCGCGGCCCGTGCGACGCACCTGGAGAATCTCGTTCGTCCGGCCATCCAACGCGGCGCCTGGGTGCTCTGCGACCGCTTCACCGACGCGACCTATGCGTACCAGGGCGGCGGCCGCGGCATTCCGCGCGCGCAGATAGATGCACTGGTCGACATCGTGCATCCCGGTCTCTGGCCGGACACGACGATCCTGCTCGATGCGCCGGTCGAGACCGGGCTGGCGCGAGCCGGTGCGCGCAACGGCGATCAGCCGCCCGATCGCTTCGAGGCGGAGCTGCACGACTTCTTCGAGCGCGTCCGCAACTGTTATCTCGAGCGGGCGCGGCTCGAGCCGCAACGCTTCCTGGTCGTCGACGCGACGGCTGCGCCCGAGCGCGTCGAGACCATGATCCGGCGAGGCCTCGAAGGCACGGCAGCGGTGTCGAAATGAGCGCAACGGCCGCCGATGCTCCCGCGACAGGGGTCACCGCTTTCCTCGACTGGCACGATGCCGCACGCCAGAAGCTGCAGGCGGCCGTCGAAGCGTCGCGGCTGCCGCATGCGCTGCTGGTTCACGGTCCCGTCGGTGTAGGCAAGGAGCACCTCGCCGGCGCGGTGGCCGCCGCGTTGCTGTGCGGCGGTCGCGGCGATCGCCTCGAGGCCTGCGGCAACTGCCCCGACTGCGCGCTGATCCGGGCCGGTTCGCACCCCGACCTGCACTGGATACGCCCGGAAGAGGACCGACGAACGATCTCGGTCGACCAGGTCCGCGATGCGACGGAACAGCTGGCGATGACCAGCATGCGGCGGGGGTACCGCGTCGCGATCCTCTCGCCGGCGAATGCGATGACCCGGAGCGCCCAGAATGCGCTGCTCAAGACGCTCGAGGAGCCGTCCGCCCGAACGCTGCTGGTGCTGGTGAGTGCACGCCCGTCGGTGCTTCTGCCGACGCTGAGGAGCCGCTGCCAGCGGATCGAGGTGAGCCGGCCGGACGAGAGGTCCGCGCTCGCGTGGCTGTCCCGCGAGTTGCCTGGAGGCGTGCATCCCGGGTTGCTGCGGCTGGCCGGCGGCGCGCCGTTGCGGGCGCTCGAGCTCGCGCCGCATTTCGAGGAACTGCAGGCGCAGATGACGGGGCTGCTCGAGGATTTCCTGTCGGGGCGCGCCGAAGTGACTGCTACCGCGGCCGAGATGCTCGGCGAGGGCCTGCCGGTGAGACTCGACTGGCTCGAGCACTGGGCCGGGGAGGTGATCCGGCGGCGAACCGTGGATGCGACGGAGCTCACGCTTCCCGGGGGTCCAGCCTTGCAAAGGGCTGGCACCACAGTGAACATAAGCGCGGCGTTCCGCTGGGTGGACCAAATCCGGGAGGCGCGCCGGCTGCTGGAGGGCTCGGCCGCGCCGCAGCTGCTCGTCGAGGCCCTGCTTGTCGAGGCGGGCCACTGTTTCGGGCGCAAAGGAGTGAACTGATGGGTCCCGTGACCCGGCAACCGAACAAGCCAGGACTGCTGACGCTCACGATCAAGGACAAGAGCGCGCTGTACCTGGCGTACATGCCGTTCGTGAAGAACGGGGGGCTGTTCATTCCGACCAGCAGCAACTACCGGCTCGGCGACGAGGTGTTCATGCTGCTGAACCTGATGGGCGAGGACGAAAAGCTGCCGGTGGCCGGCCGGGTCATCTGGATGACGCCGAAGGGCGCCCAGGGCAAGCGCACCGCCGGCATCGGCGTTCAGTTCAGCGAGCAGGACCGCGGCGCGACGCAGCGCAAGATCGAGTCCTATCTCGCCGGCGCGCTCGGCGGGGACAAGCCCACCCACACGATGTAGCGCCGCTCCGGTCGGCGCGCTGATGCTGCCGGGGCAACGGCTCCGCGGGCAGCCGCCCGGGAGCCAAGCGAATTTCCTATTCCGTCCGGCGCAGCCAGAGACTGCTGCCCGACTTCGGGATGAAGCCCGGCAGCGCCTCGGCGACCCGTTCCCGGTGATGCTCGGCCAGGTAGGAGTTGAACAGCAGGATCTCGAAGGCCGGGTTGAACTGCAGAAAGGCCCTGAGGACGTAGGCCTCGTTCCAGGCGCAGCCGTCCAGCACCCATTTCTCCGGATACTCGAACGGCCAGTAGATGTCGTGGAAATGCACGACGACGCCCGGCGCGAGCCGCGGCAGCACCTCGGTCAGCAGGTGTCCGACGTCGCTGCCGATGCGGGCCACGTGCGAGGAATCCACGAACAGAAAGTCGCCGCGCTCGAGCACGTCGAAGCGCTCGAGCGGCACACGCTGGACGAGGTTCTCGATCACCTGGTGCCTGCGCCGGTCCTCCGCCGTCAGCAGTTCGTACAGGCGCGCCGGGTTCGGCTCCACGAAGGTGAATTCGATCCGGCCGCCGAAGCCGAGGTCGTTCGCGTCCAGCATCGCGGCCGAGGAGAAGCCGGAGCCGATCTCGAACACCCGCGTCGGCCTGAAGTGTCGCAGCATGCAGTAGAGCACCACGGCCGACCCGCGCCCGAACCACTCGTTCTCGTAGAAGTAGCGGCGGCCGGTCGTTCGCGTCTCGGGGTAGGGCAGGTCTCCACCGTAGGCTGACAGCTCATCGACCAGGGCCAGCTGCCGCTCGGGATCGAGCTGGATCCCCGGGATGGCCGTGCGGCTGCGGTCGAACAGGCGCTCGCGGTCGCGGCGGACTTCGCCCGGGTCCGGCAGCGGCGAATAGAAGTGCCCGGGAGGCGCGAACCTGAGGAACGGGTTCCACGGCTGCAGGGCCCGGAGGAAGGAGCGTGCCCGGCGGGCGCCGGGGATCCGCCCGATCAGCCGCCGCACGGCTCGACGCCGGAACGGGCCGGGTCCGCTGGATACCCGAGGGCCGGCTTGCGCGAGCCCGCCACGCTTAGTCGCTGGTGCCGATCAGGGCTTCGGCGAGATCGGTCTCGGCGATGCCGCCCCTGAGCACGTAGCTCGAGAAACCCCGCTCGTTCAGCGTGTAGGCGGCGGCCGAGCTGCGCCTGCCATTGTCGCAGCAGACCACATAGGAGACTGCAGGATCGAGCGACTTGAGCTTGAGCCGCACGAAGTACAGCGGGATGTTCAGCGCATCGTCGAAATGACAGTGCTCGAACTCGCTCGGCAGTCGCACGTCGAGCCACTTGCCGCCGCCGGCCACGATACGGCTCGCTTCCGCGAAGTCCACCCAGCGCAGCATGGGCTCCTTGAGCAGCTCGAGGAAGTCGTCCTTCGGCAGGCGCATCAGCACACCGTCCGTCAGCATCGTGACGGTGGCATTGCGCTTCGCGCCGGAGATCAGTGCGTCCTCGCCGAAGGTGTCACCCATGCCCAGTTCGGCGAGCCGTATGCCGTCGCGGTTGAGCGGCGTGTCGCGCGTGACTCCAGCGCGTCCGTCGACGATCGCGTAGAAGTAATCGCCCTCGTCGCCCTGCCGGATCACGGTGTCTCCGGCGGCGTAGTTGACCCGCTGCATTCGCAGGAAGACCGCCTGCAGGTTCGCGGGCGGGATCTGGTGAAATGCCCGGCTCTGCAGCAGCAGCGTCATCCAGTCGCCTGCTTCGCCGCCGTTGCCGGACTGCAGTTCCTCGACCTCGTAGCTGCCGGTCTGGTCCCAGGTCAGAAGCACGTCGAGCAGGTCGCTGTCGATGGCGATGTACTTGACGTTCTCGGAGGCGACCCGGGCCGTGCAACGTCGCGGCAGCACCGGCGCCAGCGGGTGCCGGGCGTCGGGCGTGCCGCCCTTGACCGAGCCGATGACGCGGCCCTCCGACATGTACTCGACGATGCCGGAGACGACGTAGATCGTGCGCTTGTCGGTATCGCCTTCCTTGAACAGCAAGCGGCCCTGGCCCATGTCCCGCACCGCGGTCTTCCGCGACAAGGCATGTAGGTTGTCCTTCTTCATCCCGTCGAAGGGCGAGAAGGTCTTCAGCAGGCGCAGGTCGACGGGGTTTGGCTGGTCGCTCATGGGACGCTGGATCCTATCATAGGCCCCTGCCGGTGAATTGCTCCCAGCCGGGGTCGGGGCGGAAGCGTGGACCGTGAACTGCTTCGAGTTCCTCGAGTCGCGCGACGATCTCGCCGCAGCCGCGCTCACGCGCGTATCGCAGCGGCCCGCCGCGGAACGGGGCGAACCCGGAGCCGAAGATCAGGCCCGCGTCCACCAGGTCCTCGTCCGCGACCACGCCTTCGCGCAGGACGGCGACGGACTCGTTGACCATCGGCAGCAGCAGCCGGTCCGCGAGGTCGTCGGGTGCGCCCGCCGGGCCCGGAGCAGGCTTGACGGCCTTGCCGGACTGCCACTCGTAGAGTCCCCGACCGCTCTTTCGTCCGAGATTTCCTGCCTCGACCAGCGGCACCAGCGCCTCGGGTGACGGTCGGCCGGAGGCCTCGGCGAGGATCCGGCCCACGTGCAGGCACACGTCCAGCCCGACGGTGTCCGCGAGCTCGATCGGCCCGATCGGCATGCCGAACTCGACGGCCCGCTGATCGATCAGCGCCAGCGGAACGCCCTGCTCGGCGGCCAGCATCGCCTCGGTCAGATAGGGCATCAGCACGCGGTTCACCAGGAACCCCGGGGCACTGCGGCAGGGCAGGGGCAGCTTGTCGACGCCGCGGGTGAAGGCCAGCGCCGCGTCGCGCGCAGCCGGGGATGTCCGGGCCGACTCGACCACTTCCACCAGCGGCATCTGCGCGACGGGGTTGAAGAAATGCAGACCAACCAGGCGGCCGGGATCGGCCAGTGCGCCGTTCAGCGATTCGAGTGCGATGCTCGAGGTGTTGGTGGCGATCAGCGCGCCCGGCTTCATACGCGGCTCGAGCGAGGCGTACAGCGCCCGTTTTGCCTCGGCATCCTCGAAGATCGCCTCGATCACGACGTCCGCGTCCGGGATTCCGTTGCCGTCGACGTCGGCCTGCAGCCGCTCCGCCCAGGCGGCGGCCTGCCCGGGCGCGCGCTCACGCTTGTCGAACAGCGCCCGGGCCCTGTCGATGGCCGGGCGGACCAGTTCGTCGCTGCGATCCTGCAGCGTCACGGTGAACCCACGCAGCGCGCACCAGGCCGCGATATCGCCGCCCATGATGCCGGCGCCGACGACGTGGACGTGACCAGAGCGGGGCACCGACGGGCCGCCCAAAGACTTCAGGCGTTCCTGCAGGAAGAACACGCGCACCAGATTGCGCGAGGTCGGCGTGCACACCAGCCGCGCCACCGATTGCGCCTCGGCCTCGTAGGCGGTCCGCGGGTTGGCGCCGAACTTCCGCCACAGCTCGACGATTGCATAGGGGGCCGGGTAGTGCTCCGGTCGGGCACGGCGGGCCACCTGCTGGCGGATCTTGTTCGCGACGACCCCTCGCAACGGCGCTGCGGACAGCAGGCGCTCGCGCAGCGACGGGCCGGCCGGCCGCGGCCGCGTGCGCAGCAGCTCAGCCGCCGCCTGGCTGAGATCCGCAGCCGGCACGATGCGATCGACCAGCCCGAGGCGCAGCGCCTTTTCCGGGCGCAGGTTCCGGCCCGTCAGCATCATGTCCATCGCCGCGGTCACGCCGACCAGCCTGACCAGCCGGACGGTTCCGCCGAACCCGGGATGGATCCCCAGCAGCACCTCCGGCACGCCGAGCACGACCGACGGGTCGTCGGCGCAGACCCGGTAGCGGCAGGCGAGGGCGAGTTCCAGGCCGCCTCCAAGGCAGTAGCCGTTGATCGCAGCGACCGTCGGACAGCGGAGGCGCTCCAGACGATCCAGGATCGCGTGTGCGGCACGAACGTGCGGCACGGCTTCCTCGGGCGAGCCCACCTGGCCGAATTCCTTGACGTCCGCGCCGGCGATGAAGCCGCTCTTGGCCGATGCGATCACCAGGCCGGCCGGCGCCATGCGCTCGACCTCGGCGAGCATCGCATCGAGCTCCTCCATCGCCGCGCGGGAGAGCGAGTTCGCGCTGGCTCCCGGCTTGTCGAAAACCAGCCACGCGATCTTCCCGGCGTCCTGCTCGAGCGACCAGTGCCGCTCGGCGGTCCGTCTTTCGTCAGTCATCAGGCAATCTCTTATTGGGTGTCAAGCGGCAACCGGCTGCCCGCTCACGTTGAAATCGCAGACCAGCGGCCTGTGGTCGGAGAACGTGACGTCCGGCACGCGCAGCGACTCGATCTCGATGCCACGCGAATGCAGTATGAAGTCGAGCTCCATGCGGGGGCGCCGCGCCGGATACGATGGGATCCTCTCGCGGTTGGCGCTGGTCAGACCGGCGGCCTCCATGAACAGCGCCATCTCGTGCTCGCCCCAGAAGGTGTTGAAGTCGCCGGCGATCATCACCGGCTTCGGCGTCTGCTTGACGAGCTGGAACAGGTGGCGCAGCTGCGCGTGGCGGTGACGGAACTTCAGCGAGAGGTGCACCAGGAACACGCAGAGGTCGTCGAGCTCCAGCTCGATGATCAGCCGCTTGATGCCGGTGTCGAAGTAATGGAAGCGCTCGCCGTGCACCCGGGGCGCCGCCAGGAACGCGTTCGCCTGCTTGTTTACGATCGGCACCAGCGTGTTGATCGAGGTGACGCCGTACTTGCACTGGTAGGTCGAGTAGTGCCCCAGCGATTCCGCGATGACCTCGGCCTGGTTGACCCGTCCGGTACGGATCGAGCCCGTGTCCACCTCGATCAGCCCGACGATGTCGGGGTCCTCCGACTTGATGAAGCGGATGATCCCTTCGAGCACGCGCGGATTGCTGCGCAGGTACCCGGCCCCGGGCACTGGCAGATGAAAGGCTGCGCCGGTTCCGGTCGCGTAGCGGATGTTGTAGAGCATCAGGCGCATGGGGCGCGATAGTATAGGTCCAGGTCGCAATCCTGTACGCGCAACCTGAGCTAAACTCGGGGACGTTTCGAGCCGCAGCGGCCGAGGGAGGTCCCATGAGCAGCGTGTCGCAGAAAAACCCGGTCCGCCTGTTCGTTGCTCACCTGTGGAGCGAGGACCAGGATTATCACCGGATCTTCGAGTACCTGGAGAGCGCGACCAATTTCTTCTACCTGAACACCAGCGCGCCCGACAGGCGTCCGGCGGGCGACCGGGAGGCCCAGCGGGACGAGCTGCGAAGGCAGATCAACGAGGCGGAGCTCGTGATCATCCCGGCGACGCTGTATCGGCAGAACCGGGACCTTGCCGAATTCCAGCAGCATTGCGCCAAGGCCTTCGACAAGCCGGTGATCGTGCTGGAACCCTTCGGGGGCAGCGACACGATTCCGCCCGCGGTCCAGGAGCTGGCGGACGAACTGGTTCCCTGGGACCAGCGGCAGCTGGTGGACGCGATCAAGCGCCAGGCGCGTCACGAGGAAACGACGCGCTTCGACGTGATCGAGTTCAAGCTGGACTGAGCCGCTCAGTCCTCGTTTGCCACCGCGCGAAGCTGAGTCGGCTGGCGTCCAACCTGGGCACGCGCCGACCGCGATGACAGGACCGAGAACATCATTACGATGCTGGCCCCATGGCGGCCTGCCTCGGCCTCACTCATCTTCAGAACGCTGGCCTCGACGGAGCCGCGCACGCCGCAGGCCCTGGCGGAAGTGAGCGCGCTGACCAGCCGCTCGAAGTCGCCCTGGACCTCCGGAATCAGTTCAGCCGGGTCGGTTTCGGCGAGATGCTGGAGGTAGGCGTGCATCAGGCGCTGCTTGACCGGACCGTGCCCTGCAAGCAGCACCGACGCCTCGCGAAACCGCTGCCAGATCTCGGTCATTTCTCCCCCTGAAACTGTCTCTTTTTCAATTATTTAGGTTTGGTATTTCGAGTAAAATATCCCGCCGGCCTCACCTGAAACCACATAGGAATCAGGCAGCTACGGCTGGAATATACGCCCCCATCGAGGAAATGCAATCAGCACTCTGAGCAGCGTATTCAACACGGCCGGCCGCGCTCGCCGGATCGCAAGTGCTAGAGTCGCCGGCCGACATTCACCGTCCCTTGAGGTCATGATGCGAGTCTCACTTCAGGTTGTCGCTGCTACGCTCACCTTGCTGCTGTCGGCGGGCTGCGCGCAGCTGCCTGAGCGTCCGCAGTTGCCGGCAGAGCAGGCGGTTGCCGTCGCGAGCGGGACCGTGCTCGACCAGGTGGTCGGGCCGGCCGAGGCGGGCCATCCCGGCGAGTCCGGGTTTCGCTTGCTCAGCTCCGGGACCGAGGCGTTTGCGCTGCGTGCGCAGACCGCGAAGATCGCGGGCCGAAGCCTCGATGTGCAGACCTACATCTGGCATCCGGACCTCACTGGCCGGCACCTGGCCTACCTGCTGCTGACCGCGGCGGATCGTGGCGTGCGCGTGCGGCTGCTGGTAGACGACATGGACGCGCGAGGCATGAACTTCGGCTACGCGGCGCTCGACGCTCACCCGAACATCGACGTGCGGATGTTCAACCCGCTGCCATCGCGCGCGGGTACGTTTGCGATGCTGGGCGACCTGATGGCCGACTCGAAGCGGCTCAACCACCGCATGCACAACAAGACCTGGATCGCCGACAACCGGATCGCCATGGTCGGCGGCCGCAATCTCGGCGACGAGTACTTCGGCGCGAGCGACGAGGTCAACTTCGTGGACCTGGACTTCGCGATGGTCGGGCCGGTGGTACGCGACGCCTCTGCGTCTTTCGACAAGTACTGGAACTCGACGGCGGCCTATCCTGTGTCGCTGCTCAGTCCGGACGCCGTGACCGAGCAGGCGCTAGGGCGCCTGCGGGAGCACCTCGATGCCTCGGAGGGCGAGATTCGCTCGAGTCCCTACGCGGAGCTGCTGCGGCGAGACGACTCGGTGCAACGGATGGTCGGCGGGGACTGGACGATGGCCTGGAGTGGCAACTACAGCTTCATTTCGGACGATCCGCTGAAGGCGCTCAAGGAACCGGGCGAGAAGTCGGGCGTGCTCGGCACTCTGGTGCCCGCGCTCAGTGACGCGGAGGAGTCCCTTACCATCATTTCGCCGTACTTCGTTCCCGGTTCGCGGGGCACGCGCGCGCTGGTCGGCGAAGCGAAGTCGGGGACACAGGTCAGGATCCTGACGAATTCGCTCGCCGCCAACGACGTCGCCGCCGTTCATGGCGGCTACTCGCAGTATCGCAGGGACCTGCTGAACGGCGGGGTGTCGCTTTGGGAGTTGAAGCCGCTGCCCGGCGCCGGAAAGCAGGGCAGCTTCTTCGGCTCGCAGGGCGCCAGCCTGCACACGAAGGCGCTGGCCGTCGATACGCGGGCGCTGTTCGTCGGAAGTTACAACCTGGACCCGCGCTCGACCTCGCTGAACTGCGAGCAGGGCGTGCTGGTGCATGACGAATCGCTGACGCAGCAATTTCGACGGATATTCGACCAGCAGTCTTCCGGGGATCGCGCATGGAAAGTCACGTTGCAGCAGGGCAGCATGCGCTGGTCTGACGGATCCGAGACATTCGACTCGGAGCCGCAGGCGTCGGCAGGCCGTCGCTTCCAGGCCTGGCTCGCACGGGTGCTGCCGATCGAGTCCCAGCTCTGAGGGCGGGCGCATCGGTGCAATGAGGCCCGAGGCATGAATCCGTACGCGACGGCCGGCCAGATCATCGAGTCGATACGCAGGCGCACTTCGTCGTCCTCGGAATGGCTCGAGCTCTACGTCCAGCGCCGTGTTGCGCTCAACGAGCGCATCAACGCGATCGTCAGCACCGACGACGAGACTGCCTCGAAGCAGGCACGTGCGATCGACGCCGCGGCCCGCTCCGGCGGCGAAACCGGCGCGCTTGGTGGTCTGCCGATGACGGTCAAGGACGGCATCGCCGTCCGCGGCCTGCCCTCGACCGGCGGGATGCTGCAGCCTGCGGCTTCGATCGCGTCCGAGGATGCCCCGACGGTCCGCAGCCTGCGGGCGGCGGGAGCCGTCCTGCTCGGCAAGACCAACGTTCCGGTCGGCAATTCGGACTGGCAGGCGGACAATCCGCTGTTCGGCCGAAGCAACAATCCGTGGAATCCGCTGTTGACCCCGGGCGGCAGTACCGGCGGAGGCGCTGCGGCCGTCGCGGCCGGCCTGTCCGCGGCCGAACTCGGCAGCGACATCGGCGGATCGATCCGGATTCCGGCGGCATTCTGCGGGCTGTTCGGACACAAGCCGAGCCTGACGACGTTGCCGCGCAGCGGACATTTCCCGCGCGGCAATGCCCCGAACCCGGGCCAGGTTCTAGGCGTGCAGGGACCACTCACGCGCAGTGCGGCGGACCTGCAGCTGCTGCTCGAGACCGTGCGGTCGGCCGACGGGCTGGAAGGGAAGGGCTGGCGCCTGGAGCTTCCGCGGCCACGCTTCGACCGATTCGCCGGCTGCCGCGTAGGCGTGCTCAGTCTGCCCGGGTGGCTGCCCGTGGACGACAGCATCCTCGGTGCTCAGGAGCAGATCTGCTCGCTGCTCGGATCCCGTGGTTCGCGGGTGCGCGACCTCGACGTCGAGCCTTACGTCGGCGACCTGCAGCAGTACTATCGAGACTACCTCGAACTTCTGCAGTGCAGCCTGGCCGCCGCGCTGCCGCCGGACAGGCGCAGCAAGGCTGCGCAGAAGATGCGCGGCTACGGTGACGTCTTTCTGGACGCGGTAGCTGACGGCCTGGAGGCGGATGCCGGACGGCTGCTTGCGCTGCTCGAGCGCACCGAGCGCAGCCGATCACGGTGGGAGCGCGTATTCGGCGAAGTCGATGTCATCCTCTCGCCGGTCTGCAGCAGCAACGCTTTCCCACACGACGACGGGTACTTCTACGACCGGGTGCTCGAGGTGAACCGCGAGCCGATGCCGTACTACCGCCTGAGCGCGCTGCCGGCCCTCGCCTCGTTCGCCGGACTGCCGGCGACCGTGTTCCCGACCGGCCGGTTCGATGCGCGCGGCGCCCCGGTGGGCCTCCAGGTGATGGGCGCCTACCTCGAGGATCTCACGACGATTCGTTTCGCCGCGCTGCTGGAGGCCGAGCGCGGCGGATTCGAGGCTCCGCCGGACGAGCTGCTGCGCTGACCGCCGGATCAGGCCGCGAGCAGGTCCTCCGCCGTCAGCTCGGATGCGTTGCGGCCCCCGGCGTAGCGGGTCAGCCCCACCTTGTCGTAGTGCTCGCGGATGCGCGGCGAGAAGATGCCGATGTACTCGAGGTTCGGCACCAGCCGCTTGAACATGATCTGCCGGAAGTCCTGCATGAACGGCGAGCTCGAGATGATCCGGTCCCAGTCGGCACGCTTGATGCGCCCGCCGAACCACTCGTCGTGGATCTCGTGGGCCAGGAACCGGTCGCGCATCAGGCAGGCGACCTCGAAGGTCCAGTCTTCGCGCTCGCGCAGCTCGCTCGGGGACAGCTCGGCGAAGTGCCGCTTCAGCGCCAGCACGCCGTAGTGCACGTGGCGCGCCTCGTCCTGGATCACGTAGCGCAGCAGCTCCTTGAGCAGCGGCTCGCGGGTCGAGTGGTACATCATGCTGAACGCGCCGAGCGCGAGGCCCTCGATCATGATCTGCATGCCGAGGAACTTCATGTCCCAGCGCGAGTCGCGCATCAGCGCGTCCATGATCGTGAACAGGTTGTCGTTGACCTGGTACAGCTTGCCGAGCTTGGTCTCCAGGTAGCGCAGGAACACCTCCAGGTGGCGTGCCTCGTCCATGACCTGCGTCGCGCCGTAGAACTTGCCGTCCACCCAGCGCACGCTCTCGGTCACTTGCGCTGAGGCGTACAGCGCCCCCTGCTCGCCATGCATGAACTGGCTCAGCAGCCAGGACGAGAAGTCGTGGATGAAGTGCATCTGCTCGTCCCGGTTGAGCCGGATCCCGTGCTCGGCGAGGCCGGCGAGCGGCACGAGCTCGACCGGGAATACCGGGACTTCCGGATTGCGCGGATCGACGTCGGTGGACCAGTCCAGCTGGGTATCGCCGTCCCACTGGTTCTGCACGGCGCGGCGGTAGAGCTCGTACATCTCCGGGTAGTCGCCCTGGTAGCGGAAGTCGAACCAGGCGTCGTGAGAGGCACGCATTCCGACCGGCTCGCCTTGCTTGCCCTCTTTCAGCAGGAACCCGCGCGCCACGGACGGCGCCAGGTCCACCAGGACCTTCTTGTTCTCGACCCTGGTCGCCATTTTCATCGCGTCGAACACGTCCTGGATCCGGCGGCGTGCAGGGCTCGGCATCGTCTCGAGTGCGCGATCTGGAAGCATGGCAGGCGTTCCTCTCAGAGATCTTCGATTACGACGTCGGCATCGGCGTAGGAGCAGCAGGCGAGCAGGTAGCCCGCTGCGCGCTCCGCGTCGCTGAGGCAGTTGGGTTCGCTCATCACGACGGTGCCGGCGCTGCGCCGGACCTTGCAGGCCCCGCAGCCGCCCATCGTGCAGCTGTAGGGCATGTCCAGGCCGGCCTCGAGGCCGGCCTGCAATACAGTCTGCCCGGGTCTCGTGCGGACGCGGCGGCCGCTGGCGGCGAACGTGACCTCGGCGCCGTGCTGCGGGATGCGCGTCGTGGCCGCCGAAGCGTAGGTGAAGCGCTCGGTACGGATTCGCTGGCGCGGCACGCCGGCCGATTCGAGCGCGGTGCAGACGCTCTGCATCATCGCCTCTGGCCCGCACACGAAGTAGGCGTCGGCGACGAGCGGGCCGAGCGCACGGAGCACGCACTGGCCGTCGAGCGCGCCCTGCAGTCCGCTCCAGCCGTCCGGGGCGTCGTCCAGCGCATGCTGCAATTCGAGGCGGCGTCCGAACCGGGCTGCCAGCGAGTCGAGGCGCTCGCCGAAGATGATCTCCCGCTGATCGCGGTTTCCGCAGAGCAGCGTCACGCGACTCTCCGGCTCGAGGCGCAGCACCGTTTCGGCGATGCTGATCAGCGGCGTGATTCCCACGCCGCCGGCAACCAGGACCAGGTGACGCGATGCGGCGGGATCAAGCTCCAGCGTGAAGGCGCCCGCCGGTTCCGTCGCGACGATCGTATCGCCGGCCTGCAGCTGCTCGTGCAGGTGGCGCGAGACGAGTCCGTTCGGCGTGCGCTTGACCGTGATCGACGGCAGGCCGCCGGAGGCCGGGGACGACGAGAACGAATAGCAGCGGCGTTCGGTGCGTTCGCCCAGGTTCACCACCAGCGTCAGGTGCTGGCCGGCCCGGTAGCTGAAGCCCGGCGGGCCGCCCTCCGGCGACTCGAGCACGAAAGTCCTCGTCGAGGGCGTCTCGCGGATCACGGCGGCGACGCGCAGGCGGTGCAGCGACTCACGCGCCCGGCCGGTCGCCCAGCGGGGATTCGGTTGCCGGAGCTCGAACGGCGGCGGCGGTTCGGCGAACCAGCCTCGCAGGAATTGAACGGCGCTGGTCATCGTGCGGCAGCGGCTCCCAGAGAGTGTATATACACACTATACACTTTGGCCGGCCAATACAAGCCCGGTGCGCTGGCACCGGCTGTGCGACGGCCCCGGGGCGGTCCGACCCCTAGCGACCGTTGCCAACCTCGGCCAGGAAACGCCTCATCTGCTTGCGGTGCATCGCGCCCAGCAGACGCGCGATCACCGGACCGACCTGCTCCACGACGCGAGAGAGTTCCTCCGGCCCGGCGCCCGTGTATCGCTGCAGCGCAACGCGCGCCTCGCGCGCGACGAGCTGCTCCATCGAGTCCTGGTACAGGCGCAGTTCCGCCGGCGTGAAGCCCTGCGCAGGTCCCATGCCGACCTCCTTGAACCGGGCCCAGCACTCGAGAATCACGGCGTCGTCCTCCGAGACCCTGTCGCCGTTCGCTCCGCGCTCGATCGCGATCAGCCCGGCGTCGGCCAGTTCGCGAAGCTCGCGACGCGCGACGCGGGCCGGCACGAAGTCCGAGATTTCGACGGTCGGCCGCTGCTGGGCATTCGCCCAGCCGGCCAGCGTGCCGCGAACGCGGCGGACCAGGTCCTCCTGTTCCGGCGTGAAGCTCTCCTCGACCGTGTCGTCGAGCACCGCCCTTATCGCCTTCAGCGGCAGGAAATGACGCTCCTGCAGTTCCCGGATCCGCAGCAGACGATCCACGTGAGCCTGCGTATAGAGCGCCGTGTTGCGGCCGCTCTGGACAGGGGCGGGCAGCAGGCCCTGCTGCTTGTAGAAGTGAATCGTCTCGCGAGGCAGGCCGCTTT
>CAZKLS010000049.1:0-18699 GCA_964553405.1 uncultured Steroidobacteraceae bacterium | reverse complement strand
GCCGATCAACACGCAGTGGGGCTACGACAACCGCACCGCCGGCCTGCGCGTGCCGCTGTCCGACGCGGAGAGCCGCAGGGTCGAGAACCGGCTCGGCGGCGCGGATGCGAACCCCTACCTGGCGATCGCCGCGTCGCTGGCCTGCGGCTACCTCGGCATGGTCGAGGGCCTCAAGCCCTCGGAGCCGATCACCGGCAGCGCCTACGACATGCCGTTCGGGCTGCCGCGCAACCTCGAGGAGGCCGTCCGGCTGCTGCGCGACAGCCGGCGTCTCGTCGACCTGCTCGGCGAGCGTTTCATCATGGCCTACACGGCCGTGAAAGAGAGCGAGTACGACACGTTCTTCAAGGTGATCAGCTCCTGGGAGCGCGAGCACCTGCTGCTGAACGTCTGAGGTTCCCGATGAGCAAGCCAGAGCCATTCGTCTTCGACCGCAGCACCGCCGCCTGGCAGGAGCTCGACCGCCAGCACTACCTGCATCCGTTCACCGACTACAAGATGCTCCACGCCCGGGGTGCGCGCGTGATCGTCAGGGCGGAGGGCGTGTACCTGTACGACTCCGACGGCAACCGCATCCTGGACGGCATGGCGGGCCTGTGGTGCGTGAACCTGGGCTACGGGCGCCGTGAGCTCGCCGAGGCCGCCTACCGCCAGATGCTGGAGCTCCCCTACTACAACAGCTTCTTCCAGACCGCACACCCGCCGGCGATCGAGCTGGCCAAGCAGCTCGTGGATCTCACGCCGCCACAGTTCAACAGGGTGTTCTTCACCGGCTCCGGTTCCGAGGGCAACGACACGGTCGTACGGCTGGTGCGCCGCTACTGGGACCTGCTCGGGCAGGGCCAGCGCCAGGTCATCATCAGCCGCGAGAACGCCTACCACGGCAGCACGATGGCCGGCGCCAGCCTCGGCGGGATGGGATTCATGCACGAGCAGGGCGGATTGCCGATCCCGGGCATCGTCCACATCCCGCAGCCCTACTGGTACGGCGAGGGCGGTGACCTTCCGCCCGAGGAATTCGGGCTGCAGGCGGCCCGGGCGCTCGAGCAGAAGATCCTGGAGCTCGGCGCCGACAAGGTCGCGGCGTTCATCGCCGAGCCCATCCAGGGCGCGGGCGGGGTCATCATTCCGCCCGGGACCTACTGGCCCGAGATCCAGCGGATCTGCGAGCGCTACGGGATCCTGCTGGTCGCCGACGAGGTCATCTGCGGCTTCGGCCGTCTCGGCGAGTGGTTCGGCTCCAATTACTACGGGATCCGCCCGGACCTGATGACCATCGCCAAGGGCCTGTCCTCGGGCTACCTGCCGATCGGCGGCGTGATGGTCTCGGACCGCGTGGCCGAGGTGATCATCGACCGGGGCGGCGAGTTCGCGCACGGCTTCACCTACTCGGGTCACCCCACCGCCTGCGCGGTCGCGAGCGTCAACCTGAGGCTGATCGAGCAGGAGGGGCTGGTGCCCCGGGTCCGCGACCGGGTCGGACCCTACCTGGCCGGCAAGTGGCGGCAGCTCGCGGAGCATCCGCTGGTAGGCGAGGCGCGGTCGATCGGGCTGATCGGTGCGCTCGAGCTGGTCCGCGACAAGCGGGCACGGCGCTTCTTCGACAAGCGGGGCGAGGTCGGGACGATCTGCCGGGATTTCTGCTTCGCCAACGGCCTGATCATGCGTGCGGTCCGCGACACGATGATCATCTCGCCGCCGCTGGTGATCGACGAGCAGCAGCTGGACGAGCTGGCCGAGAAGGCCTGGCGCTGCCTGGACCTGACCTACGAGCGCTGCCGGGCCGAGGGCCGGCTCTGAGGCCGCTCGATCCCTCGCAATGGAAATACCTGCGCCGTGGCCGTAAAATAGTCAATTCGCCAGCGCAGCGTTCACTGCGCGATCACCTGCAAGCCAACGGGGTTCCTAGTAAATGAGCATCACGATCCGTGCCGGGCTGCTTGGCCTGGCGGCCGCGTTCACGATCACAGGCTGCGGCAAGAAGCCGGAGCAGCCCGCCTCGACCGAGCCTGCCGCGGCACCTGCCGCAGCCGTGCCGCAGGAGGAAGAGAAGGTCGTCAACGTCTACAACTGGTCCGACTACATCGACCCGGCCACGCTCGAGCAGTTCACCGCCGAGACGGGCATCAAGGTCAACTACGACGTGTTCGATTCGAACGAGGTGCTGGAGACCAAGCTGCTGGCCGGCAATACCGGCTACGACGTGGTCGTGCCCTCGGCGTCGTTCATGGAGCGGCAGATCAAGGCCGGCGTGTTCCAGAAACTCGACCGCTCGAAGCTGCCGAACTGGTCGAACCTGGATCCGGAGATCCTGCAGCGGGTCGCGCTGCACGATCCGGGCAACGAGTACTCGGTGAACCACATGTGGGGCACGACCGGCATCGGCTACAACGTGGCCAAGGTCGAGGCGATCATGCCGAACGCCCCGGTGGACAGCTGGGACCTGGTGTTCGATCCCAAGTACGCGGCCAAGTTCAAGGACTGCGGCATCTCGTTCCTCGATGCGCCGACCGAGATCGTCGGCGCCACGCTCGCCTGGCTCGGCAAGGATCCGAACAGCCAGGCCGAGGAAGACCTGAAGCTCGCCGAGGAGAAGCTGATGGCGGTCCGCCCCTACGTGCGGATGATCCACAGCTCGAACTACATCGACGCGCTGGCGAACGGCGAGATCTGCATCGCGGTCGGCTGGAGCGGGGACATCCTGCAGTCGCGTGACCGTGCCGAGGAGGCCGGGCAGGGCGTCGAGATCAAGTACAACGTGCCGAAGGAAGGCACGATCATCTGGTTCGACATGTACGCGATCCCGGCCGACGCGCCGCATCCGAACAACGCCCACGCCTTCATCAACTTCATGATGAAGCCCGAGGTGGCCGCGGCGAACTCGAATTTCGTCAACTACGCGACCGGCAACGCCGCCTCGCTGCCGATGGTCGACGAAGGGGTCCGCGACGACCCCGGCGTGTACCCGCCGGCGGAAGTCAAGGCGAAGCTGTTCCCGGACCTCGCCGAGACCGAGGAATTCACGCGCCTGGTGAACAGGAGCTGGACGCGGTTCACGACCGGCCAGTAGAGCAGTACCTGGAACGAGCAGGCGGGGCGGTCGGACGCGAGTCCGGCCGCCCCGTTTTTCATTGCTCGATCTACACATTGCGCTGCCGCTGAGCTATAACCGCGCCATCCGTCCCACGGCGTTCAGCGGGCGGAACGAAAGAACCAGGGAGTGCCATGCTTATCTCGAGACTGACGACCGCCGGAGTGATCGCCTGCGCGCTGCTGCTGGCCGGCTGCGGCAGGAAGGACGAGGGGCCGGCCGCGGGGGGCGAGGCCGCCCCCGCCGGTGCCGAGGAAAAGGTCCTCAACGTCTACAACTGGTCCGACTACGTCGACCCGGCGATCATCGAGCAGTTCACGGCCGAGACCGGCATCAAGGTGAACTACGACGTGTTCGATTCGAACGAGGTGCTCGAGACGAAGCTGTTGACGGGCAATTCCGGTTACGACGTGGTCGTGCCGAGCGCGTACTTCCTGGAGCGGCAGATCCAGGCCGGCGTGTTCCGCAAGCTCGACCGGTCGAAGCTGCCGAACCTCGCGAACATGGACCCGGAGCTCCAGCAGCGGGTCGCGGCGCACGATCCCGGCAACGAGCATGGGGTGATCTACATGTGGGGTACGACCGGCATCGGCTATGACGCCGGCAAGATCGAGGCGATCATGCCGGACGCGCCGGTGGATTCCTGGTCGCTGGTCTTCGACCCCAACATCGTCTCCCGCTTCAAGGACTGCGGCGTTTCGGTCCTCGAGGATCCGACCGACATCGTCGGCACGGTCCTGCTCTGGCTGGGCAGGGACCCGAACAGCGAGGCTCAGGAAGACCTGGACGCGGCCGAGGCGGCGCTGCTCGCGATCCGGCCCTACATCCGCAAGATCAGCAGCGCACAGGTGATCGAGGACCTCGCCAACGGCGAGGTATGCATCGCCGTCGGCTACAGCGGCGACGTGCTGCAGGCGCAGAGCCGCGCCGAGGAGACCGGCCAGGCGGTGGACATCCGCTACTCGATACCGGCCGAGGGCGCGCTGCTGTGGTTCGATACGCTGGCGATCCCGGCCGATGCCGCGCACCCGGACAACGCGCACGCGTTCATCGATTTCCTGATGAAGCCCGAGGTCGCCGCGGCGAACTCGGATTTCGTCTATTACGCGAATGCCAACGCCGCCGCCACCGCGCTGGTGGAGGAGGAGCTGCGCAACAACCCGGGCGTCTACCCGACGCCCGAGGTCAAGGCCCGGCTGCAGCCGAACCTCACCAAGTCAGCGGACTTCACGCGACTGCTGAATCGCGCCTGGACCCGGTTCACGACCGGGCAGTGAGCGGACCGCAATACACGGCGGCCGCCGCCGGGGAAACGAACCAAGCCATGGCAACGTCATCTCGCGATACGCAGCTGAAGTGGGAACCCTGGAACGACCCGGACGCCAAGCCCTACGTGCGCGTCGAGCGGGTCACGAAGAAATTCGGGGACTTCGTCGCGGTGGACGACGTGACGCTCGAGATCTACCAGAAGGAGATCTTCTGCCTGCTGGGCGCCTCGGGCTGCGGCAAGACGACGCTGCTGCGGATGCTGGCGGGATTCGAGCGCCCGACGGCCGGCCGCATCTTCATCGACGGCATCGACATGACGGACATCCCGCCCTACCAGCGGCCGGTCAACATGATGTTCCAGTCCTACGCGCTCTTTCCGCACCTGACCGTCGAGCAGAACGTCGCGTTCGGCCTCAAGCAGGACAAGGTCCCGAAGAAGGAACTGGCAGCGCGGGTGACCGAGATGCTCGAGATGGTCAAGCTCGGGCAGTTCGCCAAGCGCAAGCCGCACCAGCTCTCGGGCGGACAACGCCAGCGGGTCGCGCTCGCGCGGGCGCTCGTCAAGAAGCCGAAGCTGCTGCTGCTCGACGAGCCGCTCGCGGCGCTCGACAAGAAGCTGCGCGAGCACACGCAGTTCGAGCTGATCAACATCCAGGAAACGCTCGGCGTCACGTTCATCGTGGTCACGCACGACCAGGAGGAGGCGATGACGCTGTCGAGCCGGATCGGCGTGATGGACCACGGCGAGATCATCCAGACCGGCACGCCGTCGGAGATCTACGAGTACCCGAGCTCGCGCTTCGTCGCCGAGTTCATCGGCTCGGTCAACATCTTCGAGGGCAAGCTGATCGAGGACGAGCCTTCCTACGTCCGGATCGCTTCGGACGAGCTGGAGAACCCGATCTACGTGGACCACGGCGTGAGCTCGGCGCCGGGCGCGACGGTGTGGGCCGCGGTCCGTCCGGAGAAGGTGCTGCTCACCCGCGAGAAGCCAGCTGCGAGCGACAACTGGGCCGCCGCGGTGGTCAAGGAGATCGCCTACATGGGCGACCTCTCGATCTACCTGCTGCGGCTCGCGTCCGGCAAGATGGTCCGCGTGACCCAGCCTAACGTGCAGCGCCACGCCGAGGACCGTATCACCTGGGACGAGCAGGTTTACATCCACTGGCATCCCACCAGCCCGGTGGTGGTCACGAAGTGAGCGCGCCCGGCTACCTGCCGCTCGGCCAGAGGATCAGCAACGCGCTCGGCGATGCGATGGCCTCGTTCGGCCGTTCGCCGGTCGGACGCCGCCTGCGACGCCTCGGTTTCACCGGACGGGCGATGGTGACGTCGGTGCCGTTCCTGTGGCTGCTGCTGTTCTTCCTGATCCCGTTCGTGATCGTGCTGAAGATCTCCTTCTCGGATGCACGCATCGCGATGCCGCCCTACGAGCCGCTGCTGCAGTGGGTCGGCGACCAGGTGCTGCAGGTGAAGCTGAACCTCGGCAACTACGCCTTCCTGATCGAGGACCCGCTCTACTGGAAGTCCTACCTGAACTCGATCAAGATCGCCGGGATCTCGACGCTGCTCTGCCTGCTGCTCGGCTACCCGATGGCCTACGGCATCGCGCGCAGCAGCCCCAGCACGCGCAACATCCTGCTGCTGCTGGTGATCCTTCCGTTCTGGACCTCGTTCCTGCTGCGCGTCTACGCCTGGATCGGGATCCTGAAGAACAACGGCCTGATCAACAACGCGCTGATCGGCATGGGGGTGATCGACCAGCCGATACAGATGCTGCAGACCGACTTCGCCGTGTACATCGGCATCGTCTATTCGTACCTGCCGTTCATGATTCTGCCCTTGTACGCGAACCTCGAGAAGATGGACCTGACGCTGCTCGAGGCGGCCGCGGACCTCGGCAGCCGGCCGTGGGAGTCGTTCCTCAAGGTCACGCTGCCGCTGTCGATGCCCGGGATCATCGCCGGCTGCCTGCTGGTGTTCATCCCCGCGGTCGGTGAGTTCGTGATCCCGGCGCTGCTCGGCGACCCCGGCACGCTGATGATCGGCAAGGTGCTCTGGACGGAGTTCTTCAACAACCGCGACTGGCCGGTCGCGAGTGCCGTCGCGATCGCGCTGCTGCTGTTCCTGGTCATACCGATCATGTATTTCCAGCGTGCCCAGGACGTCGAGGCGGGCGGGGTGCATCGATGACGCACGGTCGCCCGTGGTTCCGTATCGGCGCGCTGGTGCTGGGCTTCGCGTTCCTGTACATCCCGATCATTTCGCTGGTCGTCTACTCGTTCAACGCGTCGCGACTGGTGACCGTCTGGGGCGGCTTCTCGACCAAGTGGTATGGGGAGCTGCTGCGAAACCAGCAGATCCTCGACGCGGCCTGGTTGAGCCTCAAGGTGGCCGCGATCACCGCGACGATCGCGGTCGCGCTCGGCACGCTCGCCGGGATGGTGCTGGCCCGCTTCGGCCCGTTCCGGGGCCGCACGCTGTTCTCCGGCATGACGACCGCGCCGCTGGTGATGCCGGAGGTGATCACGGGACTGTCGCTGCTGCTGCTGTTCGTCACGATGGAGCAGCTGATCGGCTGGCCTGCGGGCCGCGGCGCCACCACGATCATCATCGCCCACATCACGTTCACGATGGCTTTCGTTACGGTGATCGTTCAGTCCCGTCTTTCGCAGATGGACGAGTCGCTCGAGGAGGCGGCGCTCGATCTCGGCGCCAAGCCGGCGAAAGTGTTCTTCCTGGTCACGCTGCCGATCATCTTCCCCGCGCTGCTGTCCGGCTGGCTGCTCGCCTTCACGCTGTCGCTGGACGACCTGGTCATCGCGAGCTTCGTTGCGGGCCCGGGCTCGAGCACGCTGCCGATGGTGGTCTTCTCGAAGGTCCGGCTCGGCGTCAGCCCGGACATCAATGCGCTCGCCACGATACTGATCGCCGTCGTCGCGATCGGGGTCGTGTTCGCGGGCTTCTGGATGAGCCGGCAGCAGAAGATCCAGGAGCGGGATGCGCAGATGGCGCTGGCCGCCAACCAGCAGATGATCGAGAGCATGAAGAAGGGTTGAGGATGGGCGGCGGACGGATACTCGCCTTCGACGTGGGCGGCTCGTTCGTCAAGGCTGGCCTGGTGGACGTCGCGCAGGGAAGGGTCACCGGGGAGGTGCTGCGCAGGGAGACTCCGGCCGGCGGCTCGCCGGGCGACGTCATCGACCTGCTGGCCGCGGTCAGCAGCGAGCTGCCTGCGGACGGGCCGATCGGGCTCGCTTTCCCGGCCGTGGTCAAGAGCGGCGTCACCTGGACGGCGGCCAACGTCGACAAGCGCTGGATCGGTACGGACGCCCGTTCGCTGCTGGAGGACCGGGTCGACCGGCCGGTCGTGGTGCTGAACGATGCCGATGCAGCCGGGATGGCGGAGATGCGGCGCGGCGCGGGCCGCGGTCGGCAGGGGACGGTCATGGTCCTGACGCTCGGCACGGGTATCGGCTCGGCGCTGTTCGTGGACGGACGGCTGCTGCCGAACACCGAGCTCGGTCATCTCGAGGTGCGAGGCATGGAGGCGGAGCATCGTGCCTCGGCCAGGGCCCGGATCGATCGGGGCCTGGGCTGGTCTGCCTGGGCCGACGCGGTCAACGAGGTGCTCGCCGCCTACCATGCGCTGCTCTGGCCGGACCTGTTCATCGTCGGCGGCGGCGTGACCGAGAACTGGAGCCACTTCGGCCCGCTGCTGCAGAGCCGCGCCGAGATCCTGCCGGCGCACTTCGGCAACGACGCCGGCATCATCGGCGCGGCGATGGCGGCGGCCGGTGGCGACCTGCACGCCTGAACGCGGCCCAAGGGCCTTCGAGATGATCTCCGTCGCGCGCCGGCGGTCCGCCGCCAGAGCGTCTGCGGAAACACGCCACGAGCACGTCCCTGTGGGCTCGCGCGCCGCGTCCCTGCGGCGCGACGGTTTCCGCAGACGCTCTGGCTTCGGACCCTCCGGCTACCGAGGTGGGGGCGTCCTGCGTCGTACGGCGAACGGTAGCCGAGATGCTTTCGGCGAGACCGTCGCGCCGCAGGGACGCGGCGCGCGAGGCTACAGGGATGTACTTGTGCCGTGTCTCGCCGAAAGCATCTCGGGTACCGGATCGCCGAGCGCTGCCCACGGTTCATGCGGGTCCCGGTGATGCCGCTGGACAGCAAGCTCCCCGACGTCGGTACGACCATCTTCACGGTCATGTCCCGCCTCGCCGCCGAGCACGGCGCGATCAACCTGTCGCAGGGCTTCCCCGACTTCGATCCCCCGCCGCGGCTCGTCGAGCTGGCCGCCGGGCACCTGCGGCGTGGTCCGAACCAGTACGCGCCGATGTCCGGCTGGCCGGCGCTGCGCGCGGCGATCGCCGCCAAGGTCAGCGACCTCTACGGCGCCACCGTCTCGAGCGAGGACGAGATCACGATCACCTCCGGCGCGACCGAGGCGCTCTTCGCGGCCGTTCAGGCAGTCGTGCGGGCCGGCGACGAGGTGATCCTGCTTGAACCCGCCTACGACTGCTACGAGCCGGCCGTGCGGCTCGCCGGCGGCCGGGTCGTCCGGGTGCCGCTGCAGCGGCCGTCCTTCGCGGTGGACTGGGACCGCGTTCGCGATGCGCTGTCGCCCCGCACGCGGCTCGTCGTCGTGAATTCGCCGCACAACCCCAGCGGGGCCGTGCTCGGGCCCGGCGACCTCGGGACGCTGGCAGCGCTGCTCGCGGGCAGCGACGTGCTCGTGCTGTCGGACGAGGTCTACGAGCACATGGTCTTCGACGGGCAGCCCCACCGCAGCTTGCTCGCCCATCCCGAACTCGCCGCCCGCAGCTTCGTCGTCTCCTCGTTCGGCAAGACCTACCACGCGACCGGCTGGAAGGTCGGCTACTGCGTGGCGCCTGCGGCGCTGACCGCGGAGTTCCGCAAGGTGCACCAGTTCGTGCAGTTCGCGGTCGCGGCGCCGCTGCAGGCGGCGATCGCGGACTTCCTCGAGGAGTGCCCGGCGTACCACCGGGATCTGCCGGCGTTCTATCAGGCCCGGCGCGACAGTTTCTGCGCGCTGATGTCGCAGACCCGTTTCCGCCTGCGACCGGCACCGGGCACCTACTTCCAGCTGGCGGATTACTCCGCGATCAGCGACTTGCCCGACGTCGAGTTCGCCCGCTGGCTGACCGCTGAGCACGGCGTCGCGGCGATTCCGGTCTCGGTCTTCTCGCGCGGGCCGGACAGCGGCCGCCTGCTGCGGTTCTGCTTCGCCAAGGACGATACGACGCTCGAGGCGGCCGCCGCGCGGCTCGCACGCATTTGACCCCGGCGGCCCATCCGGGCACCCTTGCCGGTTGATTCAGCCAGGGGCGGGACCCGCAACGAGGCCCGTGCACGAACACCGATGAATTCACATTTGCGCGTCACGCTGGTGCAGCCGGAAATCGCCTGGCAGGAGCCGGCCAGGAACCGGCGCATGCTGGCCGAGCACTTCCGGGGGCTGTTCGGTCACACGGACCTGATCGTCCTGCCCGAGATGTTCACGACCGGCTTCAGCATGGATGCAGAGGCGCTGGCCGAGGAGATGGACGGGCCGACCGTCGGGTGGCTGCGCGAGGAGGCCGTGTCGCTGGCCTGCGCGATCACCGGCAGCCTGATCGTGCGCGAGGACGGCCATTACTACAACCGCCTGGTATGGGCTTCACCGGACGGCACGATCCTGCATTACGACAAGCGCCACCTGTTCAGGATGGCGGAGGAGCACGAGCACTATGCGGCCGGCTCGCGTCGGCTGATCGTCGAGTACAAGGGCTGGCGGATATGTCCGATGGTCTGCTACGACCTGCGCTTCCCGGTGTGGAGCCGGAACCGGGGCGACTACGACCTGCTCGTGTACGTCGCCAACTGGCCGGGACGCCGGCGCAGTGCCTGGCAGTCGCTGCTGCGCGCGCGGGCGATCGAGAATCTCAGCTACGTGCTCGGCGTCAACCGGGTCGGCAGCGACGGCAACGGCGTGAACTACTCCGGCGACAGCGTCGCGCTCGATTTCCTCGGCAATCCGCTCAACAACGAGCACGGCGGCGACTCCGTTGAGACGGTGGTGCTCGACCGGGCCCTGCTGGAGGCCTTCCGCGAGAGCTTCCCGGCGCATCTCGACGCAGACGGCTTCGAACTGCGCTGAAGGGCCTCGCATGAGGAAGCGCAGCCGTGTCACGCATCCTCCCGAGGCCCGGCTCGCGAGCGACAACCGGCCGCTCGTCGCCCCGATCTACCAGTCGGTCAAGTTCACTTTCGACGACGTCGGCGAGACGCGGAAGTTCTGGGCAGGCAAGCGCGAAGGCTACTACTACTCCCGCAAGTCGAATCCGACACTGAGGCAGCTGGAACTGCTGCTGGCGGAACTGCAGGGCAGGGACGAGTGCCTGCTCACCGCCTCCGGCGTGGCTGCGATCGCGGCCGCGCTGGTTGCGACGCTCCGCTCGGGCGACCACGTGGTCTATTTCGCCGAGATGTACGGTCCGACCCGGGCGCTGATCCGGCGCCTGCTCGGGCGCTTCGGCGTGTCGAGCACGATGCTCTCGGTCGACGACCTCGCGGGCCTGGAGCGGGTCCTCGAGCAGACGCGAACCCGGCTCGTCGCGTTCGAGTCTCCAACCAATCCGGTGCTGAAGGTCGCCGACCTCGAGCGCATCACCGGCCTCGCGCGGGCCAACGGCGCGCTGACCTTGCTCGATAACACGCTGGGCGGCCTGCACAATCATGGCGGCTATGACGTGGACCTCTACGCCCACAGTCTCACCAAGTACGCCTCGGGTCACGGGGACGTGATGGGCGGAGCCGTCATCGCGAGTCGCGAGCTGATCGATCCGATGCGCGAGGACGCGACGCTGCTGGGCCCGACCCTCGACCCGCACGCGGCCTTCCTGCTGCTGCGTGGCATGAAGACCTACTTCGTCCGCTGGGAGCGCCAGTGCGAGAACGCGCAGCACGTGGCGGAGTTCCTGTCGGGGCACGCCGCGGTCGCCCGGGTCCGCTATCCGGGCCTCGCGGGGGACCCCGGACGTGCACTCGCGGAGCGGCAGATGGACCGACCCGGCACGATCGTCACGTTCGACCTGGCGGCGGGTCTCGAGGCCGGCGATCGCTTCGCCGAGAGCCTCGGACTGTTCGCAATCGCAGCGAGCCTGGGCTCGACGGAGTCGCTGGTGCTGGCGCCGTCGATGCAGCAGCCGCGTGGCTTTTCCGCCGAACAACTGCGCTGGACGGACATCGGTCCCGGCACCGTCCGGTTGTCGATCGGGCTGGAGGACGTCGACGACCTGATCGAGGACCTCGACCGGGCACTCAATCAGGTGTCGGCCTGACGCGGCGCGGCGCCTCGATTCCACCGGCCGGCCTCGATCCTCCCGCGGGACCGGGGCGCGATCCCGGGGTTTGCTGCCGGGCGCTGCGTGCGGGGTCTCTTGTGCCGTCTGTTATGCTGTTTCGGGCAACAAGGACGCAGAGGCCGGTGAGTGGCTGAAGGCGAGCGAAAGACCCGCTTCCGGCTCGGGGACTGGCTGGTCGATCCGGATCGGGGAACGGTCGAGGGAAGCGGCGAATCCCGCGCGATGTCGCCGGAGCAACTCGTATTGCTGCTCGCGCTGGCCGACGCCGGCGGCGGGGCGGTGGACCGCGAGACGCTCAAGGCGCGGATCTGGCCGGGTCGCGTGGTCGCAGACCAGGAACTCGCCGGAACGATACGCGCGCTCCGCGGCACGCTCGGTGACGATGCCCGCAATCCCCGCTACGTCCAGGCCGTCCCCAGGCGCGGCTACGCGCTGGGCGAGCCGTGTGAGCCGGCGGAGGAGGGGTCATCCGCCGAGGCCGCTGCGCCAGCGAAGGCCGGTCCCAGGCCGCTGGCCGCGCGGCTGGAAACCCTGCTGGTCGAACTGAAGCGGCGCCAGGTGCTGAAGGTCGTCGGCGCGTACCTGGTCGGCATGTGGATCGTGCTGCAGGTGGCGGAGGTGACGTTCGAGCCGCTGCACCTGCCGCAATGGTGGATGACCGCGCTGACGATCCTGGCCGTGCTGGGCCTGCCGGTCGTGCTGGTCGTTGCCTGGAACTACGAGATCACGCCCGGCGGGATCGTCTTCGACGAGAGCGGCCTCGGCGGCCTGCACATGCCGAGGGCGAGGCGGGCTGTCGCGCCGGTCGTGCTCGTAGGCGTGACGCTGATGGCCGGCGTCACCGGCTATGCATGGTGGAAGACGATCCAGCAGACGGCGACCGAGCCGGCGGAGTCCGCCGGTTTCAATCCCAGCCCGAACTCGATCGCGGTGCTGCCGCTCGACGACCTGAGTCCGGGTGGCGAAGCGGGCTACCTGGGCGACGGTTTGAGCGAGGAGCTCTCGAGCGATCTTGCGAAGATCCCCGGTCTGCGCGTTGCGGCGCGACGGTCGGCGTTCGCGGTCGGCGGGAAGAACCTGGACGTACGGGCCATCGGCCAGGAGCTCGGCGTTCGATACGTGCTCGAGGGCAGCGTCCGGCGCGAAGGCGATCGCGTGCGGGTCACTGCGCAGCTGATCGACGCATCGACGGGCTTCCACGTCTGGACGGAAAGCTACGATCGACCCTGGCAGGACCTGATCGGGATCCAGCAGGACATCTCGGGGACCATCGCCGAGCAGATGCGCATCGTGCTCACGCCGGAGGACTCGTTGCGCCTGAAGCGTGCTCCGACCGTGAATCCCCGGGCGTACGACTTCTATCTCGCCGGCCGTGCGGAAATGCGGCGGGGCGGCGCGATGAGCACGCTCGAGGCGGCGGAGGCGCTGTTCCGGCGTGCGCTCGATGCAGATCCGTCGTTCGCGCGTGCGCATGCCGGACTCTGCGAGGTGTACGTCACCCGTTACACTCGCACGCAGGCTGCCGACGATGCGCAGGGCGCGGAAACCGCCTGCCGGGCCGCGCTGGAGGCGGACGCGAGCCTCGAGGAGACGGAGCAGGCGCTCGGCACGCTCTACATCATGAGCGGCCGGTACGAGCAGGCCGAAGCGCTCTACCGGTCGCTGCTCGCCCGTGCACCGCGCAACGCGGATTACCACATCGGGCTCGGTCGCTCGCTCGAGGGACAGAATCGTCTCGAAGAGGCGGAGGCGGCGCTGCGCGAAGCGACGCTGGTCGAGCCCGGCTACTGGATGGCCTACAACAGCCTCGGGTCGTTCCTGTTCGCCTTCGGTCGCAGCGACGAGGCGGTCGAGACCTACCGGCGCGTGACCGCACTGACGCCCGGCAACTCGAGCGGATTCAACAATCTCGGCGCCGCGCTGATGACCTCAGGCAACCTGGAGGCGGCGGCCAGGGCCTTCGAGCAGTCCGTCGAGATCGAGCCGGGCCGCAGCGCCTACTCGAACCTCGGCACGCTGTACTACTACCTCGGCCGGATGGACGACGCGGTGGCCATGTACAGCCAGGCGATCGAGCTGGCGCCGCAGAGTTTCGAACTCCGGGGCAGCCGTGCCGATGCGCTGTGGAACATCCCCGGGCAGCGTACGCAGGCCATCGAGGACTACAGGCGCGCGACGGCGCTGGCGGAGCAGACGCTCGCGGTGAACGATACCGACGCCGACACCTGGGCGTTGCTCGGCTGGTTCTACAGCCGCCTCGGTGAGACCGGGCGATCGCAGCGTTACGTGCAGCGCGCGATCGAGCTCGGCCCGGAGCGGCCTGTTGTGAGCTATCTCGCCGCGCTGACCGCGGCCCAGCAGGGCGATCGGGCCGAGGCCGCGCGCCACTTGAAGCGGGCGCTGGAGCTCGGATATCCGCGGGCACTGGCCGTGTCGGACCCGGCAAGGAAAGGCGTTCCGATCGGCTAGGGTAGTATCCGTGGCCGGGAAGAGCGCTGCACGACGAGGGCCCTCGCGATTGCTGACTGATCACGCCGGACTGTCGCCTTTCGAGCGGTTCCTGACACTGTTCACCCGGGTCCGGCCGGGTGAAGGCCGGAGCGTGCAGCTGTATTTCCTGCACGGATTCCTGCTGCTCTTTTCCTATCTGATCGTGAAGGCGCTGCGCGAGGCCTTCATGCTGACGAGCTTCTCGGCGGAGGTTCGCGCCTATGCCGTCGCGGTCATCGCGCTGGTGCTGATGCTGGTGGTGCCGGCCTACGCCGCGATACGGCGCCGCCTGGACGGGGAGCAGCTTCTGTACGCGGTGACGCTGTTCTTCGCCTCGAACATGCTGGTATTCAGCCTGCTCGCCTGGGCGGGCGTGTCGATCGCGTTCGTGTTCTACGTCTGGGTGAGCATCTTCGGCGTGATGATGATCGCCCAGTTCTGGGCGTTCGCGGCCGACAGCTACAACATCAAAAGCGGCCAGCGGCTGTTCCCGGTGATCATGATGGGCGCGAATCTCGGTGCGCTCGCCGGTGCCAAGACCGCGCAGCTCGCGGTCGCGGCGCTCTCTCCGGTCGGACTGATGCTGCTGGCGACGCTGGTGCTCGCCGCGACGCTGCTGCTCGCGGCCCCTGCGCGCCGCTCGGTGCCGGCCGGCTCGAAGGCCGTCGCAGCCGAGCACGGCAAGCCGGTACCGCGGCTGATGGGCGGCATCGGCCTGGTGCTGAGGGATCGCTACCTGCTGCTGATCGCGCTGCTGGTCGTGCTGCTGAACTGGATCAACACGACCGGCGAGTTCATCCTGGCGGACTTCGTGCAGGCCGATGCGGAACGACGCGTCGCCGAGAGCGGCGGCGCGCTCAACGAGAGCGACCTGATCACCGCCTTCTATGGCGACTTCCAGTTCTGGGTAACGCTGGTCGGTCTCGGCATCCAGCTGTTCCTCGTCTCCAGGCTCTACCGGCACCCGGCGGTCGGCGTACGCGGCGCACTGCTGATCCATCCGCTGATCGTCGCGATCGGCTATGGACTGCTCGCAATCTCGCCGCTGCTCGCGGGCTTCGTACCCGTGTTCACGCTGTTGCGGCTGGTCAAGATCGCGGAGAACAGCATCGACTATTCACTGATGAACACGACGCGCCACGCACTGTTCCTGCCCGTGGACCGCGACTCCAAGTACGACGGCAAGACCGCGATAGACACGTTCTTCTGGCGCTTCGGCGACCTGATCCAGGCCGGCGTCGTGTTCGCGGGGCTGCACTGGCTCGGCTGGGGCGCGCAGCAGTTCGCATTGCTGAACCTGCTGCTCGCGCTCGGCTGGATCGCGCTGGCCGTGCAGATCGGGCGCGAGTTCGGCCGCAAGGCCAGGGAGAACGTGATCAACGTCGCGCCGGAAGCCGGCAAACCGATTCCGGACCTGGCCTACGTCCCGGGGCGCAGCTTCGCGTACGTCGTCGCAGAGGATGCCTTCCACGACGCCGATCCGGGCGACGTACTGCAGCTGACGGCGCGGCTCGCGGACGGCCGGCCGCTGCCGGCCTGGCTGCGGTTCGACCCGAACACCCGTCGTTTCAGCGGGCAGCCCCCGGAGGGGCATTTCGAGGAGGTCACGATCACGGTCGTCGCGAGCGACGTCGACGGTCTCGAGGCCGAGAGCAGTTTCGTGCTCAGGGGCCGCGTGATACGGCGGTCCTGAGACTTCAGCGGCGCGTCGAGGCGCCGCCCGCCAGAGCGAGCACGCGGTCACGTCGCTGCAGCAGTGCCTTCACCTGGCGCCTGTCGAGCAGCTCGCCGACCGCGGCTGCGACTGCGGCCTCATCGAGCGCCGCGAGCCGCCTGCGCATTTCCGGCCCGGTCTTCTCAAGCTGCGGCTCGAGCGGCTCGAGCACGTCCTTCGAGGTCGAGAACGCGGCCGCATGGCCGCTCAGGAACAACGTCGCGGCGTCCGCGTCGTACAGGTAGCCGTCGAAGCCGCGGCCCTTGTTGTCGATCACTGCGTCGAACGCATACGCGAGCTGGTACTCGGCGCCGACGTCGCACCAGCCTCCTGTCGGGATGCGCGGCGGCTGGCCGTCGCCCGCCCGCGGTCGCCGCGCGGGCTCGGACTGCGGGGTCGCGGTGATCGTCTGGCAGACGAGTCCCGCGGCCGTGCCGTTGCGCGCGTTCTGCCGGTCCTGCTCGCTGACCCACTGGGCCGGCCGACCCTGCAGGATGCCGGCCTGTCCATCGTGCTCACGCCTGACCGTCGCGGGCACCAGTCCCAGACCGAGCAGCCGGTCGAGCCGGTAGGCGGCGAGCTCGCGGCGGATGACCTCGTCCGAGGCCGCTTCGAACACGGCGTTGACGCTGCGCCCGCTGGACTCGACGACGACATTGAGGACGCCGGGAGCGCAGGCCTCGCGAAGCCCGATCGTGCCGTTCGCGAGGATTGTCTCCACGGTGGCTTCGTCGATGCGCTGCGAGCTCAGGTAGAGCGGTTCTGCAGGCACCGCGGCCGCCGGCGCCGCGTCGTCGCCGTACAGCACGCGCACGCCGGAGGCGTCTGCGATCAGCGCCGCCGGCCGGCCCTTGTAGACGGCGTGGTTCATGCCGGCGTCGAGCTTGATGACGCGGCCGTCGAACCGGGACACGGCCGTGCCGTTGCGCGCCACGGTATGGCCGATCACGAGGCGCTCGACGCCGGTCTGCCGCAGGTAGGGATCGAGCACGTCGGCCTCGGCGCATTCGTTGCAGAAGGCTGCGCCCCGATACCAGTTCGGACCCGTCGGCCCGAGCAGTGGGTGGTCGTCGGCCGCGCGGAAGCGCTCGACAACGGCCGCGAGCGCTGCGCTGTCCGGACCCTCCGTCATGGCCGCGAGGCGCGCCGCGGCGAGTTCCGGTCGCTTGCCGTAGTCGTCCTCGAAGAAGAGCAGCCCGGCCTCCGACAGCGTCTTCTCGGCGTCCAGGTAGTCTGCGAGCGCCGCACGGTAGGCGGCATCGAGCTGCTCGAGGCTCATCCCCTGCAGCCGCGACGACGGGCCGCCGTGCATGTAGACCGTGTCGTTGATGACGATGACCGCGGGCAGACCGAGCAGCCACTCGCCGTATCGGCCCGTCGCGCCGAGCAGCTCGCGGTGTCCGAAATAGCCGGGCGGAAACAGCCGCTCGAAGTCCTGCGCGGTCGTGCCGGGATTCCGCGCCACGAAGGCCTCCCGCCGGCTCGTCCGCAGCGCGGCGTCCTCATCCGGCAGGTATGCGGCGTACTCGCCCGCATCGACGTAGCGCAGGTCGCCGAGCACGTTCATCGCCTCGTGGTTGCCGAGCACGACGTGCAGACGACCACCGGCGGCGGCCGCCTCCTGCTGCAGGCGCATCAGCAGGTCCATCACCTTGCGGGAATCGGCGCCGCGGTCCAGCAGGTCGCCGAGGCTCACCACGTGGGTCATGCCGGCGGCCCAGCGCAGATCGGCATCGACCACGCCCGCCTTCTTCAGCAACGTCGTGAGTTCCGTGTATGCGCCGTGCACGTCGGCGAACGCGACCACCCGCTCGACGTCCTGCCACCGGACCTGGTCACCCGACTGGGCGCCGGACGCGAGCGGCGCCGCCGCGAGCAGTGCCGCGGCGCCCGCCAGCGCCCGCGCGACCAAGCCGGGCCGCATGTCAGAACGTGGTGATCTTGCCATTGTCGACTTCCTTGAGCAGGCGCTCGCGCTGGCGCCAGATGCGGCGGAGTTCGTTGCCGGTCAGGCCCAGCTGGACGACGTCGTCCTCGAGCCGGACACCGCGGAACTTTGCGACGTTGCCGGCGGGCGGTACGGCGACGTATTGGCCGTCGCGCAGCTGCCACTGCGCGAGCACCGCGAGCCGGCTCTCGAGGTCCTGCTCGGTGAGCGTTCGCAGGCGCTGCACGGCGTCGGCTGGCAGCCTGTCCACTCGCAGCACCTTCCACAGCTCGCCTCGGTCGCTCTCGTTGTGGGCGAAGGCCACGCCGTGGTCGATCGAAAACACCCTCGCGCCTTGCGGGGCCCGTGAGATCAGGAAGTTGCCGGCGTTCGAGTCGCCGTGCTCGATCAGGAACGTCAGGATGTTCAGCTGTCCGATGTGCCGGGCATAGACCGGATCGGCGGCGAAGCGGGACGGGTCATAGACGTCCTCGATCACCTTGACCTCGTTCAGCCAGTACTGGAGCACCGCGAGCACCTGCTCGGAGCCCCTGAACGTCGGCCGCACGTCGGGCGAATATTTCTGAAATTCGGCCAGCGGCAACATCCGCAGCGCCGTCGGAGGCACCACGTATTCCGCGGGGTCGAGAAAGAGCTTCTGCAATTCGTAGGCGGCCAGGTCGTAGCGCGGCCGGTTGTTGAATTCCTCGGCGCCTGGCTCGGCCTTGCGCAGCTTGATCCGATAGGGCGGCTTGCCTGCGAACGACACCTCGGCCTTCAGCGTGATGTCGCCCTTCGCCTTCGGACGGCTGATCTCGGCGGAGACGATCTCGAAGGG
>CAZKLS010000048.1:0-19080 GCA_964553405.1 uncultured Steroidobacteraceae bacterium | reverse complement strand
GGCATCCTCGGACTGATGCCCTACCTGGACCGCAAGCCCAAGGCGCTTTCCGGCGGCCAGCGCCAGCGGGTCGCGCTCGGACGCGCGATCGTGCGCAAGCCCGCGGTCTTCCTGTTCGACGAGCCGCTCTCGAACCTGGACGCCGAGCTGCGCGTGCAGATGCGGGCCGAGATCTCGAAGCTGCAGCAGCGGCTGAAGACGACCACGGTCTACGTGACGCACGACCAGGTCGAGGCGATGACGCTCGGCCACCGCATCGCGGTGCTCGCGCCGATGGGCGCGGATCGCAAGAGCAACCTGAAGCAGGTCGGTACGCCGCTCGAGCTGTATGACCAGCCGCAGAACGTCTTCGTGGCCAAGTTCATCGGCACGCCGCCGATGAACATGGTGCGGGCGCGGGTCAGCGAGGACGGCTCAAGGCTCGCGGCCGGCGGCTTCGAGGTGCCGGTGGTCGAGCGCTGGCGAGCCGGCGTTCGGCCGCATGCCGGTCGCGAAGTGCTGCTCGGCGTGCGGCCCGAGCACGTCGGTGAGGACGGCGTCCATCCGTGGCAGAGCACGGCGCGTATCGGTGGCCCGGTCGAGATCGTCGAGACGATCGGCCACGAGGTCATCGTGCACCTGCGTTGCGGCGAGGACATCGTCATCGCGAAGCTCGGCGCGCACCGGATTCCCGGCTTCGGCGAGCAGATCGACCTGGTCCTGAACGCCGATGCGCTGCATCTTTTCGATCCCGAGACGGAGCAGCGCCTGCCCGGGTGAGCCCCGGCCAACGCGCTGCCGAAGGAGCAATGGAGTGATGAGACCCGATACGAACAGGTCGATGCGCCGTCTACTGGCCAGCCTCGCCGCGGGCGCGACGCTGCTGCTCGGCATGCTGCACCCGGCCGGGGCCGCGACCGAGCTCACCGTCTGGCACGCCTACCGCGGAGACGAGAAGGCGGCCTTCGAGAAGGTGGTGGCGAACTACAACGCGAGCCAGAAGGACGTCGCGGTCAAGACGCTCGCCGTGCCCTACGACGCCTACGCGGACAAGATCACCGCCTCGGTGCCGCGCGGCAAGGGCCCGGACGTGTTCATCTTCGCCCAGGACCGCCTCGGCGGCTGGGTGGAGGCCGGCCAGACGATCGAACCGATCGACTTCTTCCTGGACGACGCGGTCACCGCGAAGCTGGTGCCGGGCATGATGCGGGCGATGACCTATCGCGACACCGTGTACGGCCTGCCGCTCAACTACAAGAGCATCGCGATGATCTACAACACGGCGCTGGTGAAGGCGCCGCCGAAGACGACGGGCGAGCTCGTCAAGCTGGCCAAGGGCATGACGGACGCCTCGACCGGACGGTTCGGGCTCGCCTACGAGTATTCGAACTATTTCTTCCACGCCGCGCTGATGAACGCGTTCGGCGGGCAGGTGTTCGGCCCGGGTCCGGTGCCGACGATCGACTCGCCGCAGAACATCGCGGCCGTCAAGACGATGCTCGACTGGTACCGCAAGGACGGGATACTGCCGGCGGATCCTTCCTCGACGCTGATCGCCAGCCTGTTCAACGAGGGCCGGGCCGCGATCGTGTTCTCGGGGCCCTGGTTCCTCGGCGAGGTGCAGGACAAGGTCAAGTACGCCATTGCCCCGCTGCCGACCGTGGACGAGGCCGGCGGCAAGCCGATGCGTCCCTGGCTCACCGTCGAGGGCGTGTACGTCTCGGCCGGCTCGAAGCACAAGGAGCAGGCCTATGAGTTTGCCGAGTACCTGGTCTCCCGCGACGCGGCGCTGGTGCTGGCGCTCGAGGGTGGCCAGCTGCCGACCAACAAGAGCGTCTACGACGATCCGAAGGTCGCGAACAACCCGACCTTGAGCGGCTTCCGCAAGCAGCTCGACACGGCCGTGCCGATGCCGAACTACGCGGAGATGACGCTGATGTGGTCACCGGTGACCACTGCGATGAACAAGATCGTCAAGGGCTCGGCCACGCCGGAAGTGGCGTTGAAGGAGGCCCAGCAGACGGTCGAGGGTAACATCGCCAAGCTGCGCAAGGGTCGCTGAGCCAACCGCAGGGGAGCCCGTCGTGAGCGAACTGGCGGAACGGGGAGTCAAGTCGGGCGAGGTCGCCGAGACCCCGGCCCGACGGGCGCTCGGTTTCCTGCTGCAGCCCCCGGCGCTCGGGCTGCTGCTCGCGCTGCTCGCCGCCGGCCTGCTCGGCGGCTGGTTCCACGGCCAGGCGCGGGACCAGCTGATCGCGGACCAGCAGTCGCGTATCGCGATCATCGAGGGCAGCGCGCTCGCGGACTACGTGGCCGGCATGCTGGCCGCGCAACCGGACGACCCGGCGGCGCTGCAGGCCGGCCTCCAGGACTGGACCGGGCGCTCCCCGGGCGAGGACCAGATACGCGTCGTGCGCCTGGCCGGCGCCAGGCTGCTCGCCTCGACGCATGCCTCGGACACGAAGGGCGAACTGCCGAGGCGGCTTGGGAAGGAGGAGAAATGGCTCTACGACCTGGGCCAGGAGCTGCGCGCGGCCGCGGATACCAACGCGGCTGAGGGCGTCTACCGCAAGCCCCAGATCGACGTGAGCCGCCCGGCCGAGGGCCGGGTGCGGATCACGGTGCCTTACCTGCTCGACGGCGCCATCGCGGGCTTCGTGCAGCACGAGGGCCCGCTGGCCGAGGTCCCGGCCGCGACGGGCGCGGGTCCCGGACTGCTGCCGCTGGTGGCGCTGCCGGTCGCGTTGTTCCTGGTGCTCGCGCTGCTGCTTAACCGCTCCGGCGGCGAGCCATCGCGGGCGCTGCGCTGGACGCTGTTCCTGGTCGCGCTCGGGCTGTTCTCGATGGCCTGGTACTGGTATGCCTCGCGCAGCGTGTCCTCGCTCGAGCAGCTCGCCGCCGACGGGAACTCGATGGTCGGCGAGGCATTCCGGGAGCTCCGCGCGAGAATCGGCGGCACCTTCAGCGACTCGGTCAACACCTGGGACGTGGACGTGTTCCAGCGGCCGCGCGGGCTGCTCGCGCCGGACGGCTCGGCGGTCGCGGCCGCCGAGGCTGCGGCCGCGGACGAGTTCCGGCGTCCGCTCGCCCGGGCACTCTGGGGCAACTGGGCGCTGGGCGCAGGCATCCTGGCCTTCTTCGCGCTGGGGCTGGCGCGGCGGCTGAAGGACACGGTGGCCGAGCACCGCTACGCCTATGCCTACGTCACACCGGCGATGCTGGGCATGCTGGTCCTGGTGTTCTTTCCGTTCGGCTACGGGATCGTGCTGTCGTTCACCGGGCAGACGATCTTCAACACCAACCTGCCGCTCAGCGAGATCTGGGTCGGCCTGCAGAACTACATCGACATCCTCGGCGACGTCCAGGTCGCCCGGCACACCGATGCCGGCTGGGTGATCAACTACCAGAACTTCTACTGGACGCTGTTCATAACGATCTGCTGGACCGTCTCCAACGTCACGGTGGGCGTGTCGCTCGGCATGCTGCTCGCGCTGGCGCTGAACACGCCGGGGCTGCGCTTCAAGGCCGTGTACCGGGTGCTGCTGATCCTGCCCTGGGCGATCCCGAACTACATCACGGCGCTGATCTGGAAGGCCTTGTTTCACCAGCAGTTCGGTGCGATCAACCAGGCGATCCAGATGTTCGGCGGCGAGCCCGTGGCGTGGTTCGACGGCGTGTTCTCCTCGTTCATGACGGGGCTCGTGACGAACGGCTGGCTCAGCTTCCCGTTCATGATGGTGGTGATCCTCGGCGGCCTGCAGTCCATCTCCCAGGACATGTACGAGGCGGCGACGGTCGAGGGCGCGACTCGCTGGCAGCAGTTCTGGCGGATTACGCTGCCGCTGCTGAAGCCGACGCTGATACCGGCCGTGATCCTGTCGGTGGTGTGGACCTTCAACATGTTCAACATCATCTACCTGGTCTCGGGCGGCGAGCCGGCCGGCGCCAACGAGATCCTGGTCACCAAGGCCTACAAGATCGCCTTCGAGGAGTACCGCTACGGCTACGCCGCGGCCTACTCCGTGGTGATCTTCATGATCCTGCTGGTCTACGGCGTGTTCCAGACGCGAGTGACCCGCGCCACCGAGGCCATGCACAAATGAGCAAACGGGTTCAACGCGGCGACCGCTCGCACCTGCTGCTGCACGCGGCGCTGATCACGTTCACGCTGCTCGCGATCTACCCGGTGCTCTGGGTGTTCAGCGTCGCCTTCTCCGGGACCCAGAACCTGGCCTTTTCGGACGTCCCGCCGGACCCCGGCTTCCTGGACCGCCTGCGGGCGATCATCCCCTGGCCGGAGACGCTGTCGCTGCAGAACTTCACCGACGTGCTGACCGAGCAGCCCTTCCTGCGCTGGATCCTGAACAGCGCGATCGTCGCGGCGGCCACGACCGTGCTGGGGGTGTTCCTGGCCTGCACGGCGGCCTACGCGTTCTCCCGTTTCTCGTTCCCGGGGCGGCGCCAGGGCATGCTGTCCTTCCTGATCTCCCAGATGTTCCCGGGCACGCTGCTGCTGGTGCCGCTGTACATCATCATCGTCAGCTGGCTGAAGCTCGGGAACTCGTTCCTCGGGCTGGTGCTGGTGTATTCCGTCACCGCGATACCGTTCTGCGTATGGATGCTGAAGGGATACTTCGATACGATCCCGCTGGAGATTGAGGAGTCGGCCATCATGGACGGCGCCTCGCGGCAGACGATCTTCTTCAGGATCATCCTGCCCCTGGCAAAGCCGGCCGTGGCGGTGACCGCGCTGTTCTCGTTCATGACCGGCTGGAACGAGTTCATCCTGGCGGCGACCTTCCTCGAGGAAGAGCTGAAGTACACGGCGCCGGTCGGACTGAAATTCTTCGTGGGAGGTTTCACCTCGCAATGGGGGTACTTCGCGGCCGGGTCGATCATCGTATCGCTGCCGATCGTGGTGCTGTTCCTGTTCCTGCAGAAGTACCTGGTGTCGGGCCTGACGGCCGGCGGAGTCAAGGGATGAGTATGGGGGCCCCGTGGGGGACCTGACGGGATTCCAAAGAGAGGACAAGATGACCATGAACCAGAAGTCTCGCGTTTCGATCTATGCGCTGGCGGCGGGACTCGCGCTCGCAGGAGCCGCCCATGCCGACGGCGTCAAGTTCATGGATCCGGCCGGCGACGACAAGGGCCCCGGGAATTACATCTACCCGACCGATGCGGCCTACGCGCCGGGCTCGTTCGACCTGATCGAGTTCGAGGTCACCGGCGGCAACAACCCGGACTTCAAGGTCACGATGAACCAGCGGCTCGACGACCCCTGGGGCATGGGCGTCGGCTTCGCGACGCAGATGATCTTCATCTTCATCGACAAGGACGGAGTCGCGGGCAACGGACACACCGACAGCCTGCCCGGCCTGAACATCGCCTTCGCGCCCGAGAGCGCCTGGGAGAAGGTCGTGATCCTCTCGCCGCAGCCGGCCTCGCGCGTCGGCGCCGAGATCAAGACCAAGGCGGCGGCCATGGCCGGCGACATCGTCGTGCCGCGGCGCACCAGCGGCGCGGGCAGAACGATCAGCGGCAAGGTCAAGCTCGACGATCTCGGTGGCGGCGATCCCGCCACCTGGGGCTACCAGGTCGTCGTGCAGTCCAACGAGGGCTTCCCGGACAAGTCCGACCTGCTGACCCGCAAGGTCAACGAGTTCGAGGGACAGCACCGCTTCGGCGGCGGCAACGACGGCAACTGCGACCCGCACGTGATGGACATCCTGGCCGGCAAGGGCACCGGGGCGGCCGACGAGGCGCAGGCCCAGTACGACATGCTGAAATACGAATGCGGCCCGGAAGGCGAGTCGGTCAAGCCGGCCACGCTGACGATGGTGCGCAAGTAACGGGTGGCGGCGAGCCTTAAGGGGATGACCATGAAGCTTCGCAACGCAACGCTGTCGGCCGCGGTCGCTGCGGTCCTGAGCACGGTCCCGGCGGCCGGCCAGGCGCAGGACTCGAGCCTCGGGCAGCTGAAGTGGTTCGGGACCATCTACGCCAAGTTCCTGGACGGCAACCGGCGCTTCGAGAACGCGCTGTACAACAACGCGGAGACGACGCCCGGCGAGGCCGGCGGCGACCAGGGACAGGGCATCGAGTTCGAGCTGATGTTCAACTCGCAGGTCACCAAGCAGGTCGAGATCGGCGGACGCCTGAAGAGCCGCTTCAACCAGAACTTCTGGGCCAATTACGGCGGATTTGGCGAGTGGGAGGACGACCCGCGCTCGGCCCAGTACGTGAAGCTGCGCGGAGTCTGGGCCCGCATCACGCCGGGGCTCGACTGGCTCGACTCGGCCACGATCGGCAGCAACGACTGGGGCATGTTCGACGCGTTCACGCAGGGCAAGTCGCGCTACATCGACCGCGACAACTCCTCGGGCGTGCTGCTGCAGGGCTCGGCGCTCGATCGCCAGCTGCGCTGGGACTTCGCCTGGGTGTCGCTGGCGCGTTACTTCCAGGGTGTCGGGTTCAATACCGGCGACCTGAACACCAACGATGGCAACTATGTCGGCCAGCTGAGCTTCACGCCCAGCCCCGACTGGAACGCGACGCTGATCGGCATGTACGCCCGCGACAAGGAACTCGACGAGAACAACGACACGAACCCGCTGAACGGGATCGGCGTGCGCACGCGCTGGGACAACGCGGTGGTCGGCCTGAAGGGCCAGTTCTCGGGCCTGGGCTTCATGGACATCAAGGGCGCCTATTACTACAGCGACTACAGCATCGCCGGCTCGGAGTGCGACGCGAACAACCTCGAGAGCTGCCGGTTCAGCCCGATGCTGAAGGACAGCGCGAGCGACGATGCCTGGACTCTGAACCTCGATTTCAACCAGCTGTTCTTCGACGGACTCTCGCTCAGCGTGCAGTTCTTCGACATCGGATCCGACTACCAGTCGATCACCGCGGCGCGACGCGAGTCCGACGTGCTGATCACAGAAGGACAGGAAGGCACCTGGCAGTGGGGCCTGCCCGACTACAACTACGGCAGCCGCACGGGTCCGGGCGCCGCGGGACTCGGCTACGGCGGCTGGAACGAGGAGGTCCAGCAGGTCGTCTCGACGATCGCCGACAACGATTTCACCGACTTCGACGAGCCGGTGGCCTACTCGGTGATCGGCTGGCGGGGCGTGACGCTGGTGCCGAAGTGGCAGTTCGGCAACTGGGAACTCTCGGGCGAGTACAGCTACATCGACTTCAACACCAACTGGCAGGCCTGCGGCGGGCAGGACAAGGACGTCGGCTGCATCTACCCGCGCATGGAGGGCACGCACGCCTGGGGCCTCGGCGGCGATTACCGCTCGCCCTACGCGCCCTACCAGGACCGGTTGATGCAGATCTTCGCGCTTAAGGCGATGTACACGCTCGACGTCGGCAACGGCCTCGACCTGATGGCGCGCTACAAGTACATCTCGGACGAGGACAAGCGGGTCACCAAGTCGAAGTTCCTGACCGACGCCTACGATGGTTATCCGATCGCGGGCCCGTCGCTTAATCCGAACTGGATCCCGAACGTCGGGCTCGGCGGCTGTGTCGGCTGCGATGATCGCGAGGCCGACTACGACACCTACGGCATCAGTGCCGGTTACCAGCTGACGCCGGATCTGTACGCGGCGCTGATCTACGAGCTGCACAAGGTCGAGCTGATCGACGGCACGATCGACGTCGCGCCGGTGGGTCTCGGCTTCGAGGGCGCGCCGCTCAGCTACGCGGAATATGTCACCGGCGACCACACCAAGAACCGGCTGGGACTGACGTTCAGCTACTTCCTGTCGGGCGTGGATTTCGGCGGCACGTTCGACTACTTCTGGGGCGAGTACGACCCGTACTTCTACACCAACGTGGACGGCAAGCGGGTGCGGCTGCGTCCGGGCGCAGGGACGAACTTGATCTCGACCGCGCTCGGCGACATCTCCACCAGCAAGTACGACTACGGCCAGTACCGGATGAAGGTCTGGATGAAGGTCGGGTTCTAGTTCCCGCCGCGGCCTGTCACACCGGCGCGACCACCGCGGTGGTCGCGCCGGACTTCCATCGGATCCAGTCTTGCGAACACCGCCTCGATTCCTGCTGGCAACACTCGCCGTCGCGGCCCTGCTCCCGGGCGGCGCGCCGGCCGCGGCTGCGACGTTGTTCTCCTTCGAGGACCCGCGCGGGGACGACGACGGCTCCGGCGTGCTGATCTATCCCAACCGGGACGACCTGAAGCCTGGCGACCTCGACCTGTACCGCTTCTCGGCCGAGCAGAAGTCGGACGGCATCTGGTTCGCCGTCGAGATGGCGCAGCCGGTCCGCAGCCCCGTCGGCAGGGTTACCGAGCTCGGCCAGACGCCGGTCGAGCGGCTGGCCCGCCACGGCTTCTACACGTTCAACGTGGACGTCTACATCGACACGGACCGCATCGCGGGCTCGGGCGGCACCAATGCGATCCCGGGTCGCCGCGTGGCGATCGATCGGGGTTATGCCTGGGAGCGCTGCATCGTGCTGACTCCGCGTCCCGACGTGGCGCGGACCATGCTGCAGATGAGCCTCGACGAGCAGTTCGAGGCCGAGTTGCGCGCCGCCCAGGGCAAGGTGTCGAAGGACGAGCTGCGATCGTTGCAGGCGCGCTCGGAGCAGCAGGTCGCCGAGCTCTATTACTTCCCCGACCGGATCAAGGTACAGGGTCGCCGCATCGAGTTCATGGTGCCTGTCGAGTTCCTCGGCGGCACGCCGGTCGAGTCCTGGGCCTATACGGTCGTCGTCACCGGGGCGGACATCGAGATGACCGGGCGACCCGGCGCGATCGGATCGCGCAAGCCGCAGATGATGACGATGACCGTCGCGCGCGGAAATCGCTTCTCGCAGTTCGGGATTCCGGGCACCGCGGACGAGGGGATTCCGCCGGTCGTCGACATCCTGGCGCCGGACCCGGACGTGCAGGTGACCGTGCTGAACGACTACGACACGGTCGCGGGCCGGCTCGCGGCGGTCCCGGGCGTGGCGCCCGACGGCAAGGAGGCCGTGGCCGGGACCGGGCAGCCGCTCACGATGGAGCAGGCCGCACGGATCGACGACGCCGCGACTGCGGGTGGCCCGGCCGATGACGGGGCGACGGGCGGCGCCGAGCGACGCAGCGTGCCGGCGCGGCTGCGGACCCTGAACCAGCTGCTGGAGGAAGGCCTGATCACGCAGTCCGAATACGACGAACTCCGCCGCAAGATCCTCGCGGAACTCTGAGTCCGCGCTGGCGGTCGATCCCCAAGATGCTCGAATCACTGCTCGACCACCTGGCACGCCTGCGCGGGATCGGCGACCGCTACCACGACTACCGTGGCGAGCTGAAGACCATCGACGCGGCGTCGAAGACCGCGATCCTCGCCGCGATGGGCTGCCGGGTGACCGATGCCGAGGCGGTTGCAGCCGAGATCGCGCGGATCGAGGCCGGGCGCTGGCAGGGGCTGCTGCCCGGCGTCTGCGTGGTGCGGCCCGGCGCCAACGGCGTGTCCGTGGTCGTTCCGGCCGACGCGCTCGAAGACGAATTGCGCTGGAGCCTGCGACTCGATGACGGCTCCGAGCGCTCCGGCGCCTGCCGCGCCGCGGATCTCGGCGAGACGGAGCGGCAGGAGGTCGGCGGCCGCAGCCTGACGCGCCGGATGCTGGCGCTGCCGGAGGACCTGCCCAGCGGTTACCACGAGCTGGAACTCGCGACCCCGACCGGCGAGCGCGACGGCTGCAGCCTGATCGTCGCCGCCAATCACTGCCACGAGCCGGACGCGCTCGCCGACGGCGGCCGCCTCTGGGGCGTCGCGGTGCAGCTCTACACGCTGCGCTCCGAGGCGAACTGGGGCATGGGGGATTTCGCCGACCTCGAGTCCGTGCTGCGGCACGCGGCCGAGAACGGCGCGGCCTTCGTCGGGCTCAATCCGCTGCACGCGCTGTTCCCGTCCAACCCGCATCACTTCAGCCCCTACAGCCCCTCGAGCCGCCATTTCCTGAACGTGCTGTACATCGCTGTGCCGAAGCTGCGCGAGTTCGGCGAATGCGCCGCGGCGCAGGCGATGGTCGCAGGTCCGGAGTTCTCCGCGGAGCTCGCCCGGCTTCGGGCGACCCCGACGGTGGACTATCCGGGCGTGTCGCGCCTGAAGCTGACGGTGCTGCGGCGGCTGTTCCAGCATTTTCGCGACGAGCACCTGGCGCGGGATTCCGAGCGCGCCCGCGCGTTTCGGGCATACCGTGCGGAGCGGGGCGCTCCGCTGCGGCTGCACGCGCTGCACGATGCGCTCGACGAGCAGCTGCGCGGCGAGGATCCAGAGCGCTGGGGCTGGCCGGTCTGGCCCGAGCAATACCGCCGTCCGGATGGCCCGGCGGTCGCGGAGTGGGAGCGTGAGAACGCCGAACGGGTGGATTTTCATGCCTGGCTGCAGTGGCTCGCGGACTCGCAGCTGGCCGAGGCCCAGCGTGTCGCGGTCGGCGCCGGCATGGCGATCGGACTCTACGGCGACTACGCGGTCGGCGTGAATCCGAGCGGCTCGGAGACCTGGTCGGAGCAGAAGGTCTACCGCAGCGGTGCGGGCGTCGGCGCGCCGCCGGACGCGTTGGCGCTGAAGGGCCAGGACTGGGGCATTCCCCCCCAGGATCCCTACGAACTGCGGGCCGCGGCCTACCGTCCGTTCCGCAACCTGATCGCGGCGAACATGCGTCACTTCGGCGCGCTGCGACTCGATCACGTGATGGCGCTGTTCCGCCAGTGGTGGGTGCCGGTCGGCCTCGATGCGACCGGGGGCGGTTACGTGCACTACCCGCTCGAGGACCTGATGTCGGTGCTCGCGCTGGAGAGCACGCTGAACCGCTGCCTGGTCGTCGGCGAGGACCTCGGCACGGTCCCCGACGAGATGCGCCACGCGATGGCGGCCTTTTCCGTCTATCACTACAAGGTGCTGCTGTTCGAGAAGCATGGCGACGGACGGTTCAGGAGCCCCGAGGAGTACCTGCGCCGCTCGATCGCGACGATCACGACACACGACCTGCCGACGCTGCGCGGCTACTGGGAGGGCCGGGACCTCGAGCTGCGCGACCGGCTGCAGCTCTATCCGAACGAGGCGATCCGGCGCCACGTCCTCGACGAGCGTGTCCGTGACCGTGCCCAGCTGCTGGCTGCGCTGGAGGCGGCCGGCCTCGCGCCCGGGGTGCCCGAGGACCCGGACGGTCCCTACACCGACGCGCTCGCACACGCGACGCAGCTGTACCTCGGGCGCAGCGCCGCGGCGCTGGCGGTGCTGCAGGCCGAGGACCTGCTCGGCATGACCGACCCGGTCAACGTGCCCGGGACGCGAGACGAGCACGCCAACTGGCAGCGCAAGATGACCGCCACGGTCGACGAGATCTTCACGCGGGATACGGCGCGAGCGCTGTTCGCCGACATGCGCCGGGCTCGCCCGGGCTGAGCCGCGTCACCGGGCAGGCGGACGATGCGTTTCCGTCTGGCCAACCCAGAGGAGTATCCGGCGGGCCTCGCGCTGCCCTGGGCGGATCCGTTGCCGGAATGGCCCGCGGAACTGTTCACCGACGTCGCCCGCGGCCTGCATCGCAACCCGGTGCGCTTCGTCGAGCACCAGGGCTCGGTGTTCGCGATCAAGGAGCTGCTCGAGCACGTCGCGCAACGGGAGTACCGCCTGCTCCGCTCGCTGCAGGAACTCGAGCTGCCGGTCGTCGAGCCGGTCGGACTGGTGACGGACCGTCCGGTCCAGGCGGCAGCGGATCCGCGCGGCCTGCTGGTCACGCGCTACCTGAAGCACTCGATGCCGTTCCGGCTCGTCATCTCGCGGGGCGCCAGCGCGGTTCAGGCGGAGCAGCTGCTCGATGCGCTCGCGGAACTGCTGGTCGGGCTGCACCTGGCGGGGTTCTTCTGGGGAGACTGCTCGCTGTCGAACGCGCTGTTCCGTCTCGACGCCGGCCGCTACTCCGCCTACCTGGTGGACGCGGAGACCGGGGAGATGCACCATCCGGCGCTGTCCGACGGCCAGCGTCGCCACGACCTCGAGATCGCGGCGGAGAACGTCGCGGGGGAGTTCATGGACATCCAGGCCGGGTTCGGCCTCCCGGAGGGACTCGATCCGGCGCAGCTCGGCACGGACCTCGTGTCACGCTATCAGCGACTCTGGGTGGAGCTCACGCGCGAGGAGATCTTCGCGGCCCAGGAGCAGTTCCGGGTGGATTCGCGCATCAATCGGCTGAACGCACTGGGCTTCGACGTGGAAGAACTCGACATCGAGGCCATCGACGGCGGTCATCGAATCCGCCTGCGCGTGCAGGTCGTCGAGCCCGGTCATCACCGGCGGCGGCTCGCGGCGCTGACGGGCCTCGACGTGCAGGAGAACCAGGCACGCAGGCTGCTGAACGACCTCGATCACTTCCGCGCCTGGCAGGAGGGCGTCGAGGGCCGGTCGATCCCTGAGCGGGAGGCCGCGGGCCGCTGGATGGACGAGGTGTACCTGCCGACGCTGTCCTCGATACCGCCGGACCAGGCGCAGAAGCTCGATCCGGCCGAGATCTTCCACCAGCTGCTCGAGCACCGCTGGTACATGTCCGAGCGCGCCGGGCGGGACCTGCCGCTCGAGGAGGTCGTGCCGGCCTATGTGGCCGACGTGCTCGATCCGCTACCTCCGCCCGCGGTTGCGGGATAATGCGTGGCGCCCGCCAGCACTTCTGCCGGGACCGGAGAACAGCGACAGTGAGCAACACCCGACGATCCATCCGGGCACTGCTGCCGGTGATTGCGTTCGCGGCCGCGGCGGCGAGCGCGGCGGAGCAGTCGCCGCCGGCCAGCGAGTGGCGCGGCTATTGCACGGCCTATCTTGCGGCGCTCGACGGGGACAGCGGCGCGAGCGATCTCGACATCACCTACTGCGTCGGCGTGACCAAGGGACTGTTGAGCGGCATGCAGGTCGGCAGCCAGCTCGGTGCGCTCGGTTTCGGCTCGCGGCTCGCGATCCGCTACGAGCTCGATGCCGACGAGGTCTTCCAGCTCTTCCAGCAGGAGGGGCCTGCGACGCTGCTCGACATCTGCAGCCCGCCTTCGCACTCGACGAAGGAATTCGTGCGCACGACGCTCGAGCACCTCGACCGTCATCCCGAGAGCGCCTCGCGGCCAATCGCGGAGGTCATGTACGAGGCGCTCCGGGATGCCTATCCCTGTCGCTAGCGACGGCTCATCTTGATTTCCGGCGCCAGATTCCAGGTGCCGTCGGTGGACGGGCATGCGGTCGTGCGCCCCTCCGACAGGCCCAGCGAGTCGTGGGCGATCAGCCTGAACTTCCGGCAGCCGTCCTCGCGGGTCGCGCCGTCCATCGGCGTCAGCCGGTAGACCACGCCGGTCGTCGCATTCTTCCAACTCACCGTCTGGCCCGCGTTCGCCAGTTCCAGCGCGTGACCGACGCAGGAGCGATCCGCGGCGTCCATCCGGCGGCCGATCTCCGAGCCGATTGCCGCCCCGATCACGGTGCCGACCACGGTCGCGACCAGGCGGTCCCGGTCGCTGGAGACCTCGGATCCGATCCAGGCGCCGGTGACGCCGCCGAGGATCGCTCCCACCTCGGCGCGATCACAGCGGCCGCTGCGGACACCGTAGTCGTAGTCCCAGTTCCGGCCGCTGTAGCCCGCGTACGCCGCGTCATGCCTGTTGCGCCAGCCGTGCGCGGGGGCCCAGTCGGGCGGTGCGGCGAGGCCCAGGCAGGGAAGTGCGAGGATGACGGCCAGTGCCGCTCTGCTCGTGTACATCATGCGGTCCTCCTTTGGGCCGGCGGGGCCCGGTCGAGAGTTCCGTCTGAACGATTCCACGCTAGCGCCGTCGGCCGGGTGCCGCTGCCCCTGCTGCCCGGACGGTGACGCGGGTCACGGAAAACGGCCCGCAGCCGCTGTACTCCGCGGCTTCCCGTAATCCCCTAACATTCGCGGGTGGGCAGCAGGCGCAGACGGGGCGGAAATCACCAGCGCGGCCCGGCCATCGGCCGGGTCTGGCCGCTCGCCGCGCTGCTGCTGGGCCTCGCGCTCGGTGACGGCGTCGCAGCCGCCGAACTGCGGGTCGCGGTCGCGGCGAATTTCAAGCAGACCGCCGAGGACCTCTGCCGGGCGTTCTCCGCCGAGCGTCCGGTCCGCTGCCTGGTTTCGTCAGGCGCGAGCGGACTGCTGTACGGCAAGATCGCGCAGGGAGCCCCGTTCGACGTGTTCCTGTCGGCCGACCGCGAGCGCCCGGAGCGGCTCGAGCGCGAAGGTCTCGCGGTCCCGGGCAGCCGCTTCACCTATGCACTCGGCCAGCTGGTCTTCTGGCGTCCCGGCCGGCGCGTCGGTGCGGACCTTGCGGCGGCGCTCGCCGACGACGGCCTTCGGAGCCTGGCGATTGCGAACCCGCGGTCGGCGCCCTACGGGGCGGCCGCGCTCGAGGTGCTCCGCGCGAGCGGCATCGACGCCGCCACGCGGTATCGGCTGGTGCAGGGCGAGAGCGTTGCCCAGGCCTTCCAGTTCATCGCGAGCGGAGCGGCGGACGCGGGCTTCGTCTCCGGCGCACAGCTGCTTCAATACCAGAGGAACACGGGCCGTACGCTGCAGGGCGAGCTGCTGCCGGTGGACGCCTCGCTGCACAGTCCGATCGAGCAGCAGGCCGTGTTGCTGCGGGACGGCGCGACCGACCCGGTTGCCCAGGGGTTCCTGCGTTACCTCCAGTCGCCACCGGCGCTCGCCTTGATCGAGGCGGCGGGCTACGCGACGCCGGTGCATTGAAGGCTCGCGAAGCGAATTAAGTCCATGGACCTGAGCCCATTCTGGCTGTCGATCCGGCTCTCGATCACGGTGACCGCGATCCTGCTGTTGCTCAGCCTGCCGCTCGCCTGGTGGCTCGCGCGGACGCGCTCGCCGGCGCGACCCTTCGTCGAGGCAGTCGTCGCGCTGCCGCTGGTGCTGCCGCCCACGGTTCTCGGCTTCTACCTGCTGCTGTTGCTCGGCCCGAAAGGTCCGCTCGGGCCCCTGCTCGAGGCGCTGGACCTGCGGCTGGTGTTCAGCTTTCCGGGCCTCGTCGTCGGCTCGGTCATCTATTCGCTGCCGTTCGTCGTGAACCCGCTGAAGAACACTTTCCGCGAGATTCCCGAGGGGCAGCTCGAGAGCGCGGCGACGCTGGGCGCCGGTCCGCTGGACCGCTTCCTGCGCGTCGTGCTGCCGATGTCGGCCTCCGGCGCGGTCACCGCGGCCGTGATGGGTTTCGCGCACACGCTCGGTGAGTTCGGCGTCGTGCTGATGATCGGCGGCAATATTCCGGGCGAGACGCAGGTGGTCTCGATCGCGATCTACGATCACGTCGAGCAGCTGGAGTATGCCGAGGCCCACGTGTACTCGGCGGGCCTGCTCGTCTTCTCGATGGTCGTGCTCGTGCTGCTGTATTCGTCCGGCAGGGCACGGCGGCAGGCGCGGTTCCGGTGAGCGGACTCGCAGCCCGTTTCGAGCTCGAGCGCGGAGCGTTCACGCTGGACGTGGACTTCGAGCTGCCGGCGCGCGGCGTCACGACGCTGTCGGGTCCCTCGGGCTCGGGCAAGACCACGATCCTGCGCTGCCTGGCCGGGCTCGAGCGCCCCCGAAGCGGCTCGCTCAGCCTCGACGGCGACTGCTGGTTCGATTCGTCCAGCGGCTTCGATCGTCCGCCGCATCGGCGTGCGGTCGGATACGTGACGCAGACGGCCCACCTGTTCCCGCATCTCGACGTCCGCGACAACCTGCGCTTCGGGCTGCGCCGCGTCCGCGAGCGCGTGCCGGCGCTCTCTGTGGAGCGTCTCGCCGAGCCGCTGGGACTTGGGCCGCTGCTCGAGCGCAGCGTCGCGAATCTCTCGGGCGGGGAGCGGCAGCGGGTGGCGATCGGCCGCGCACTGCTCGCGAGCCCGCGTCTGCTGCTGCTCGACGAGCCGGTCTCGGCGCTGGACCTCGCGGCCAAGGGCGAAGTGCTCGAGGCGATCGAGCGCGTCCTCTCGGACCTGACTGTGCCGTGCATCTATGTGAGCCACGACCTGCGGGAGGCTGCGCGTCTCGCGGACCGGATGATCTGGCTGGACCGCGGTCGCATCGTCGCCCAGGGGCCCGTGCGCGAGGTCATCAGCGATCCTCGCCTGCCTTTCGCGCAGGACGAGGACGCGGAGAGCCTGCTGATCGGCAAGGTCACGGCCATCGACCGGGAGGCGGGCCTCGCCTGCGTGGGCTTCTCCGGCGGCGAGCTGTGGGTCGCGACTACGGAGTTGCCCGACGAGGCCGAGGTGCGGGTGCAGGTCCGGGCCCGGGACGTCAGCATCGCGCTCGAGCGGCCGAAGGCCATCAGCGTGCTGAACATCCTGCCGGGCACGATCACGGACCTGACGCAGCTGAAAGCCTCGCCCTCGCAGGTGCTGGTCAGCCTCGAGGTCGGGGAATCCCGATTGCTGTCCCGGATCACCCGCCGCTCGGCCCGCGAACTCGGGCTCGCGGTCGGGCTGCGCGCCTGGGCGCTGGTGAAGAGCGCGGCCATCACGAAGTAGTGCGGTAAGCTCGAGCCGGTCCAGGGAGGTGCGGCATGAGCACGGCGGCGGATGCAGGGCAGCTTGCCATCGGCGAGCGACTGAAAGTGAACCGGCTCGGCTACGGCGCGATGCGCGTCGCCGGCACGGGCATATGGGGAGACCCACCGGACCCGAAAGCCATGCGCGAGCTGCTGCGGCGCGCGATCGACCTCGGCGTGGATTTCATCGACACCGCCGACTCCTACGGGCCGGGCACCAGCGAGCGCCTGATCGCCGAGGCGCTGTATCCCTATCCGCCGGGACTCCTGATCGCCACCAAGGGCGGCATCGTGCGTCCGTCGCGCGAGCGATGGGACAGGGACGGCCGGCCGGCGCACCTGCGCGCCGCCTGCGAGGCGAGCCTCGCCCGGCTCAGGCTCGAGTGCATCGACCTGTACCAGTTCCACGCGATCGACCCGGCGGTACCGCTCGAAGACTCGATCGGCGAGCTCGCGCGCCTGCAGGCCGAGGGCAAGGTCCGGCACCTCGGCGTGTCGAACTTCGATGCCGCCGAGCTCGCGCGGGCCCGGGCCATCGTCGAAATCGTGTCGGTCCAGAACCGCTACAACGTGGCGGATCGTTCCTCCGACCCGGTGCTCGAGGTGTGCGAGCGCGACGGGCTCGCCTTCATCCCCTGGTCACCGCTCACCCAGAGCCCGAACGACAGCGGCGCGCCACGCAGGGCGGCGCTCGGGCGCATCGCCGGGCGCCGGGGCTGGAGCTTCGCCGACGCGGCGCTGGCCTGGCTGCTGACGCGCTCGCCGGCGATGCTGCCCATTCCGGGTACCTCGTCCGTCCGGCACCTCGAGGCGAACGTCGCCGCGGCCGGCCTGAGGCTTTCGGCCGAGGAAATGCGCGAAATCGGCTGAGGCCGGATCGTCCGCGGAGTTCACAGGCCGCGCGTGCGCAGCCAGAGTCCCGCCACGGTCGTGAAGCCGACGTCGCGCGCGGCGATGCGGCCCTGGGAATCGATCACGTAGTAGGTCGGATAGCCCCGGACGCGGTAGTCGGCCCCGACCGACGGGCTCCCGGCCAGCACCGGGACACTCAGCGCGTGACGGGCCGCGTATTCGTCGAGCTCTTCCCGCTGCTGCCAGTCGAGGCCGATCATCACCAGCTGCACCGAGTCGCCCGCCAGGCGATCGAACCACCGCAGCTGTGGAGAGCTGGCGGAGCAGACGCCGCACCAGGGCGCGAAGAAATAGAGCACGGCGGGCCTGCCCTGCAGCGACTGGGTCGTCCAGCCTCGTCCCTGCAGGTCGGAGAGCGAGAAGTCGGGCGCAATGCTGCGCTGGTCCGCCGGCAGCAGGTCCCGGGCGCGCCATGCCGTGATGCCGGCAAACACCAGGATCACGACCAGCACCTCGAGGCCGATCCTCAGCCAGCGCGGGCGCCGGGCGTTGACGCGCGGGGTCATCCGGTGCGGTTTCCGGGATCGCTCAGCGCGGGCCGGCGGGCTTGCGCCCGCGCGCCGGGCCGCGGCGACGGCGCGACGGCTCGTCGGGGTTCACTGGCAGCCCCGTGTGCTGGGTCCTGAAGCGCTGTGGCTTCGCGCCACCGGCCGGCTTGCGCCGGCCCTCCTCGGCGCGCCCGGTGCCAACCGGCTGGTAGGTCGGCACCAGGTGCTGGCGGCCGTTGCCGATCAGATCGGCACGGCCCATGCGGCGCAAGGCCTCGCGCAGCATCGGCCAGTTGTTCGGATCGTGGTAGCGCAGGAAGGCCTTATGCAAGCGCCGCACCCGCAGTCCCTTCGGGATGTGGACCCGCTCCGAGTCGTGCGTGACCTTGCGCAGCGGGTTCTTGCCCGAGTGGTACATGGCCGTCGCGGTGGCCATCGGCGAGGGCAGGAAGGCCTGCACCTGGTCGGCGCGGAAGCCGTTCTTCTTGAGCCACAGCGCGAGCTCGAGCATGTCCTCGTCGGTCGTGCCGGGATGCGCGGCAATGAAGTAGGGGATCAGGTACTGCTCCTTGCCCGCCTCCTTCGAGTACCTGTCGAACAGTTCCTTGAAGCGATAGTAGGTGCCGACGCCGGGCTTCATCATCTTCGACAGCGGGCCTTCGCCGATCGCTTCCGGCGCGATCTTCAGGTACCCGCCGACGTGATGCTGGGCGAGTTCCTTGACGTACTCCGGCGACTCGATCGCCAGGTCGTAGCGCACGCCCGAGGCGATCAGCACCTTCTTGATGCCGGGCAGGGCGCGCGCGCGACGATAGAGGTGGATCAGCGCCGAGTGATCGGTGTTCAGGTTCGGGCAGATGCCGGGATACACGCACGAGGGCCGGCGGCACGCCGCCTCGATCTCGCGCGACTTGCACGCGATCCGGTACATGTTCGCGGTCGGGCCGCCGAGGTCCGAGATCACGCCCGTGAAGCCCGGCACCGAGTCGCGGATGGTCTCGATCTCGCGGATGACCGAGTCCTCGGAGCGGTTCTGGATGATGCGTCCTTCGTGCTCGGTGATCGAGCAGAACGTGCAGCCGCCGAAGCACCCGCGCTGGATCGCGATCGAGAAGCGGATCATCTCGTAGGCGGGGATCTTCGCGT
>CAZKLS010000047.1:7531-19332 GCA_964553405.1 uncultured Steroidobacteraceae bacterium | reverse complement strand
GACACCGGGCACGTCTGGGACAAGGACCTGCGCGAGTACAACAACCCGCTGCCGCGCTGGTGGCTGTGGCTGTTCTACATCACCGTCGTGTTCGGCCTGCTGTACCTGGTGCTGTACCCCGGTCTCGGCCGCTTCGGTGGCGTGAAGAACTGGTCGCAGGCGGGCCAGTACGAACAGCAGAAGGCCGAGATCGAGGCGCGTGCCGCGCAGATGCTGGCGCCGTTCGAGAGGATGACCGTGCCCCAGCTCGCCGAGAACACCCAGGCGATGTCCACGGCCCACAACCTGTTCCAGAACAACTGCGCGCAGTGCCACGGCTCCGACGGCGGCGGCGCGCGCGGGTTCCCGAACCTCACCGACGGCGACTGGCAATGGGGCGGCGACGCCGACACGGTCGTGCAGACCATCAGCGCCGGCCGGATGGGCGTGATGCCGCCCTGGGGCGAGGTGCTCGGTGAGGAAGGGGTGGAGCAGGTGGTGGCCTACACCCGCACGCTGTCGAACCAGCCGGCCGATGCGGCGCTGGCGGCTGCCGGCGAGACGCACTTCCAGACGGTCTGCGCCGCCTGCCACGGCATGGACGGCAAGGGCAACACGATGCTCGGTGCGCCGAACCTGACGGACGGCGTCTGGCTGTACGGTTCCGACGAGGCCTCGATACGCGAGACGATCGTCGGCGGCCGCAACAACCAGATGCCGGCCTTCGCCGACAAGCTCGGCGAACAGCGCGTGCGGCTGCTGGCCGCGTACGTGCTGCGCATGTCGGGCGGGACCTGACGGGGCGCGCGTGCCGCTCGGCGAGGAATACTCGGGCAAGCTGCGATGGCCACGGCTGATGCAGGACGTGGCCATCGTCGTCTGGCCGTCGTTCCTGGTCGCGAGCGTCGCGACGATGGTCTGCTTCGCCTTCATCGACCCGCTGCTGATCGGGCACGATGACTATCCGCCGCCCGCGTTCTCCAGCCGGATGACCGGCTATGCGGTCGGGTTCTTCTTCTTCTGGCTGATCTCGGCGCTGTCGAGCCTGCTGACGCTGTACCTGGCGCGCACCGCGCATCCCGAGCCACCGGAGAGCGACCTCGCCGAGGACGAGACCCGGAGCGTCCAATGACCGGACCGCAAGCCGAGCTCGACGGCGGCCTGTACGAGGCCCGCCAGAAGATCTACCCGCGCGAGATCGAGGGCCGCTTCCAGCGCTGGCGCGCGATCGCCGTCTGGGTGCTGCTCGGCATCTACTACGTGCTGCCGTGGATCCGCTGGGGCGGTCGGCAGGCGGTGCTGTTCGACCTGCCGGCCCGCAAGTTCCACATCTTCGGGCTCACGCTCTGGCCGCAGGACTTCTACTTCCTGACCTGGCTGCTGGTGATCGCGGCGCTGTCGCTGTTCTTCTTCACGGCGCTGGCCGGACGGCTGTTCTGCGGCTACGCCTGCCCGCAGACGGTCTGGACCGAGACCTTCCTGTGGATGGAGCGCCTGGTCGAGGGCAACCGCTCGCAGCAGATGAAGCTCGCCAAGGCGCCGTGGACGCTCGAGAAGTTCATGCGCAAGGGCGCCAAGCAGTTCCTGTGGGTCGCGTTCGCGCTGTGGACCGGTTTCACGTTCGTCGGCTACTTCACGCCGATCACCGAGCTCGCGGCCAAGATCGCCAGTTTTTCGACCGGCCCCTGGGAGACGTTCTGGGTGCTGTTCTACGGCGGCGCGACCTACTTCAACGCGGGCTTCATGCGCGAGCAGGTCTGCAAGTACATGTGTCCCTACGCGCGCTTCCAGAGCGCGATGTTCGACAAGGACACGCTGATCATCACCTACGATACGGAACGCGGCGAGCCGCGCGGCGCGCGCAAGAAGGGCTCCGACTACAAGTCCCGCGGACTCGGCGACTGCATCGACTGCACGATGTGCGTCCAGGTCTGCCCGACCGGCATCGACATCCGCAAGGGACTCCAGTACGAGTGCATCGCCTGCGCGGCGTGCATCGACGCCTGCGACGAGGTGATGGACAAGGTCGGCTATCCGCGCGGCCTGGTGCGCTACGACACGCAGCACGGGCTCGAGGGCGTGAAGAAGCGCGTGCTGCGCCCGAGGACGCTGGTCTATGCCACGCTGCTGGCCGTGCTGCTCGGCGGGTTCGCGGTCGCGCTGTCGAATCGCAACGTCGTGGCCATGGACGTGATCCGCGACCGCAACGCGCTCTACCGCGAACGACCGGACGGGCTGGTGGAGAACGTCTACAACGTCAAGATCCTGAACAAGGACGCCGCCCCCCACGACTTCCGCATCACGGCCTCAGGCCTGCCCGGCATCGAGATCGACTACGCCGGTCCGACGGTGCTGGTCGCGCCGGGACAGGTGCAGAGCGTGCCGGTACGGGTTCGCGTGCCGCGCGGCGGCATCTCCGGGGGCGTGGACGTGTTGTTCGCGATCGAGACGGTGGATCGTCCCGACCTGCGGGCCGAGGGCAAGGCCCGCTTCCTGGCCCCGACGGGCTGACGGGATTGCAGCCATGAGAGTCAACGAGACCCGTCCCTGGTATCGCCACCTCTGGCCCTGGCTGCTGATGCTGCCGCCGGTGTTCGCGGTCGTGGGCGGCGGGATCACGCTGTACCTGGCCGTGACGCGCCCGGACGTGCTGATCAGCAAGGACTGCGTGAAGGACGGCGTCACGATGCGCTGCGGCGACGACGGGACGCGCGCAAACGACACGGCGGCCAGGGGTGCTGAACAGCCCTCCCCATGACAGCCAGCAGCGCAGCCCCGTGCTTCCATTGCGGGGAGCCGATGCCGCCTGGCGTCGAGATCCGCGCGAACGTCGACGGCCGCGAGGAACCGGTCTGCTGCCACGGCTGCAAGGCCGTCGCCGAGTTCATCAGCGGCGCCGGCCTCGGCGACTATTACCGTTACCGGGACACCGCGTCGACGCGTGCGGACGAGACGCCGCCCCCGGACCGCTGGTCCGCCTATGACCGCCCCGAGCTGGTCGAACGGCTGAGCCGGGCCGAGCCCGCAGGCGGCCGCTCGATCACGGTGCTGCTCGAGGGCCTGCGCTGTGCCGCCTGCAGCTGGCTGGCGGACAAGGCGCTGCACATGGAGAGCGGCGTGCTCGAGGTCAGCGTCAATCCGGCGACCGCCCGCGCCCGCATCGTCTGGGACCCGGCGCAGGTCCGTCTCGGCGACCTGCTCCGGATCCTCGAGCACGTGGGCCTCAGGCCCCATCCGCTCGCCGGCGAGCCCGCCGAGCAGCTGGCGCTGCAGGAGCGGCGCTCGGCGCTCAAGAGGCTCGCGGTCGCGGGCCTGGGCATGATGCAGGTGATGATGTTCGCGGTGCCGATGTACTTCGGCGAGCACTCCGGCATGGACCCGAAGATCCGCGAGTTCCTGCGGCTCGTCAGCATGCTGGTCTGCATCCCGGTCGCGTTGTATGCCGGGTGGCCGTTCTACAAGGGCGCCTGGGCCGCGCTCAGGGCGCGGGGCATCAGCATGGACGTGCCGGTGAGCCTCGGCATCCTGCTGGCGTTCACGGCCAGCGTCGTGAACGCGCTGCGCGGCGAGGGCGAAGTCTATTTCGACTCGGTGACGATGTTCGTGTTCTTCCTGTCGCTCGGCCGCTACGTCGAGATGATCGCCAGGCACCGCGCTGGGAGCGTCGCGGACGCGCTCGCGCGGCTCGCGCCGGTCACCGCGCGCCGGCTCAGGGGTGCCGTCGTCGAGGACGTTCGCACCGTCGACCTCGAGGTCGGCGACGAGCTGCTGGTGCGCACCGGCGAGGTCTTTCCGGCCGACGGGATCGTCAGCGAAGGCGAAGGCCGGGTGGATGAGTCGATGCTGACCGGGGAATCCGTCGCGATCGCGAAATCCCCGGGCGCGCGGGTGAACGCCGGGACGCAGAACCTCGGCGCGCCGCTCCGGCTGCAGGTGACGGCGGTCGCCGACGACACGGTCCTCTCCGGCATCGTCACGCTGCTCGAGCGGGCGCAGGCCGAGCGCCCGCGGCTCGCCCGCGCCGCCGACCGCGCGGCCGCGTGGTTCCTGCGGCGCATCCTGTTCGCTGCCGCCGTCGTGTTCGCCGCCTGGTGGTTCGTGGATCCCTCGCGGGCCTTCCCGGCGACACTCGCGATGCTGGTCGCGACCTGCCCCTGCGCGCTGTCGCTCGCGACGCCCGCCGCGCTGGCGGCGGCCACCTCGGCGCTGGCGCGACGCGGCGTGCTGGTCGCTCATGCCGACGCGCTCGAGTCGATGGCCAGGGCGACCGACGTGCTGTGGGACAAGACGGGAACGCTGACGCGCGGGCTCGTGCGCATCGAGGAAATCCGGCAGCTCGGCGCGGCGCCGGAGGCCCGCTGCCTGGCGCTCGCGACCGCGCTGGAGCGCATGTCCGAACACCCGATCGCACGGGCATTCCTGGCGGCCGGCGGTGCTGCCGCGACCGCGTCCGACGCGACCGTCCATCCCGGTCGGGGCATCGAGGGACGGGTGGACGGACAGCTGCTACGGATCGGCACGCTCGACTTCGTTACGGAACTCTCCGGAACAGCCACCGGCGACGCAACGCCAGCCGAGGAGGAAAGCTGGGTTTACCTCGGCAGCAGCGAGGGCCTGGTCGCGGCCTTCCGGCTCTCGGACCAGCTGCGACCCGAGGCGGGCCGGTGCGTCGGGGAGCTCGGCGAGCTCGGCCTGCGCTCGGAAATCGTCAGTGGCGACGAGCCGGCGACGGTGGCGCGGGTCGCGGCACGCTGCGGAATCGACTCGCAGCGCGCCCGGCTCCGGCCGGACTCCAAGCTCGACCGGCTCAGGCAGCTGCAGGACGGGGGCGCGAAAGTCGTCGCGGTCGGCGACGGCATCAACGATGCGCCGCTGCTCAGCGGCGCCGAGGTCGGGGTCGCGATGGGTCGCGGCTCCGCGCTGGCGCAGACCAGCGCCGACCTGATCCTGGTGCGCGACTCGCTGGACGCGTTGCCGGAGGCGGTGCGGCTCGCGCGCCGCACGCAGCGTGTCGTCAGGCAGAACCTGAGCTGGGCCATCGTCTACAACCTGACTGCGCTGCCGCTGGCGGCGCTCGGCTTCGTTCCGCCCTGGCTCGCGGCGCTCGGCATGTCGTTCAGCTCGATCGCCGTGGTGCTGAACGCGATGAGACTGTCGCGCAGGACGCCGGCCGGTCCGACGCCGGGCTGGTCGGCCGCGAGCGAGGCCGGAGCCGCCTGAGATGGAAATCCTGTTCCTGCTGATTCCGCTCGCGCTGCTGCTGCTCGCGCTTGGCGTGTGGGCCTTCTTCTGGGCCGTGGGCAGCGGCCAGTTCGACGACCTCGACAGCCCGGGCTGGACCGTGCTCACCGACGAGCACAAGCCGGATGCGAAACGAGACGAGGATGAACCGCGATGATGACGCCGGATGCCGGAACCTTGAGCCTTGGCGCGGCCTTCCTGGCCGGGCTGGCCGCGAGCGGTCATTGCCTCGCGATGTGTGGCGGCATCGCCGGCGCGCTCGGGATGCGCCGCCCCGGCGGAACCGTCGGTGCACGCATCGGCCTGGCGCTCGCCTACAACGTTTCGCGAGTCGCGAGCTATGCGCTGGCCGGTGCGATCGCCGGGCTGCTGGGCCGCACGCTGCTCAAGGCCGTGGACGTGGCGCCGCTCTCATTCGCATTCCGCGTGCTGGCGGGCCTGATCATGCTCGCGGTCGCCGCGCGGATGCTGTTCGGCTGGCGGCTGCTCGACCCGCTCGAAGCCGGCGGCGCCCGACTGTGGCGCAAGCTCATGCCGTGGACCACGCGCCAGGGTCGCGCCGGCGGCGTCGGTGGCGCGATCGGGCTCGGGCTCGCCTGGGGCTGGTTGCCCTGCGGCATGACCTACTCGATGCTGCTGCTGGCCGCGACGACCGCCAGCGCCGGACTCGGCGCCGCGGTGATGATCGCGTTCGGGCTCGGCACGCTGCCGTCGATGGTGACTGCGGGCGTGGCATTCGAACGCATCGCCCGCGGACTTTCCTCGCGCGCCTCGCTGCGGCTGATCGCCGGAACGCTGCTGCTCGCTTTCGGACTGTGGACCGCCGGCAACGCGCTCTATCACGCGAGCACGAGGCACGGCGGCCACGCCGGACACGGCGCGCAGCCCGCTGCCGAGCAGGGCGGGCACGGGGAGCACGTCGGACATTAGGAAGAAGGGGTTAGGGGATAGGGGGTAGGGGATAGTGGAAGAAGCGGGTAGCGACTAGCGGGTAGCGGATAGACAGAGAACGCCGAGCCGAGCGTCCGGGCTCCTTCACTACCCGCTATCCCCTAGTTCCTATCCGCTCCACTCTATCCCCTATCCCCTACCCCCTACCCCCTATCCCCTAAAAACCAGGCCCTCCCCGCCCGCGCGGAAGAGGGCCCTTTTCAGAACGCCGCAGCCCGCGGCTAGTGGATCGCGATCTCCAGCGGCCGGTGCTTCGGCGCCCCGGTCCTCGGCAGGAACAGCAGCAGCACGCCGTCCTTCGACTCGGCGCGGATCTTCTCGGCGTCCACGTCCTCCGGCAGCGCGAAGCTGCGCTCGAACGCGCCGAACATCCGCTCGGTCCGGTGCACCTTCTCGCCCTTGACCTCCTTCTCGACTTTGCGCTCACCCTTGATCGTGAGCATCCCGTCCTCGAACAGCACCTTGACGTCCTCCTTCCTGACGTCCGGCAGGTCGATCTTGATCAGGTACTCCTTCTCGCGCTCGATGATGTCGGCCGGCGGCAGGAATTCGAACTCGGCCTCGCCCATCCTCGCCGCCGGCAGGCGGCCGAAGAGCGGCGTAAAGCCCTTCAGGAGCTCGTCCATCTCACGGAACGGTTCCCAGCGTGTCAGTCTCATGGCGCCCTCCCGGGTTTCCCCTTCATTGGCACTCTGAAAACGGCCTCTTTGAGGCCCTGAACATATTGTCCGCCCTGCGGCCGGCGGCAGGAATTCGCAAGCGTGCATAGCGCCCTTTCCTGTAATACCTACTACAGCCGCCGCCAATCACTTACGATTACGCGTTTGGAACTCGTCCACCGAGAACATGCCCAGAGCGACCCCGCAGCATCGCCGTTCCACGACCGCGCCGACGGGCCCTACGCCGCCGGAACTCGAGTTCCAGGCCATCCTCGACGCCGCCGTGGACGCGATCCTCGTGATCGATCACGAAGGCACGATCCAGCATTTCAGCCTCTCCGCGCAGAGGATGTTCGGTTACGCGCCGGAGGAGATCGTCGGCCTGAACGTCCGGGAACTGATGCCCGAGCCGTACCGCTCGGAGCACGACGGGTACATGAGGCGCTACTCGAGTACCGGCCAGCCGCGCATCATCGGCATCGGGCGGGAAGTCAGGGCGCGTCGCAAGGACGGCAGCGTGTTTCCCTGCGAGCTGGCCGTCGGCGAAGTGGGCGGGATGGACCCGCCCCGGTTCGTGGGTTTCATCCGCGACATCACGCTGCGTCGCGAGGCCGAGGACCGGCTGCGCCGCAGCGAGACGGAACTGCGGCTCGCCCAGGAACTCGCCAACCTCGGCAACTACGTGCTGCACACGAACGGGCGGACGAAGGACTACCTGTCCCCGCAACTGCAGCGGATCCTCGAGCTGCCGCCCGAGCAGGCCTCCGTCGACCGGGCAACCTACCTCAGGGACTGGGTTCACCCGGGCGACCGGAAGCGGCTCGAGGAAGGCTTCGAGGCGATGGACGCGACGCTCAAGCCGCTCGACATCGAGTACCGCGTCGTGCTGCCGGACGGCCGGCTGCGGCATCTGCATCACATCGCGCAGGCCGTGCGCGGCGCGGACGAGCAGATCGAGAAATACGTCGGCACGATCCACGACGTCACCGACCGCCGTTACGCGGAGGAAGAAGCGCGGCAGTTGCAGGAGCGCCTGACCCATTTCAGCCGCCTCTCGACGATGGGCGAGATGGCCGCCGGCCTCGCGCACGAGATCAACCAGCCGCTCGCGGCGATCGCCACCTACGCGCAGGCCTGCCGGCGCCTGATGAGCCAGCCGGCACCGGACCACGAGGAAGTGCTCGCGGCGCTCGAGCAGATCAACTCACAGGCACTGCGGGCGGGCGAGGTGATCCGCCGGCTGCGCAACTTCGTCAAGAATCGCGAGGTGACGCGCGAGCCGGTGAACTGCCGCCGGCTGCTCGAGGACCTGCGGACGCTCGCGGAGCCGGATGCACGGCTGCACAACATCCAGCTCCGCATCGAGTCCGAGGGCAGGGTTCCCACCGTCTACGCGGACCCGATCCAGCTGCAGCAGGTCGTGCTCAACCTGGTGCGCAACGCGATCGACGCGCTGGCCGAAGCCGAGGAACAGGACCGCGAGGTCGTGCTGACCGCCCGGCGCTCGGGCGAGCGTGAAATCGAGATCACCGTGTCGGATCGTGGCCCGGGCCTCGACCCCGAGGCGACCGACCACCTGTTCAATCCCTTCTTCACGACCAAGTCGGGCGGTACCGGGCTCGGACTCGCGATCAGCCGCTCGATCGTCCGGGCTCACGGCGGGCGGCTGTGGCACACTCCCAACGAGGGGCGCGGCGCCAGGTTTCACTTCACTGTGCCGGCCTCGCCGGACGCTACGGGAGAAGATGAGTGATCAAGGAAACGAAGCCGACCGTCTTCGTCGTCGATGACGACGCCGCGGTTCGGGACTCGCTCAGGATGCTGCTGAAGTCGGTCGGCCTGCCGGTCGAGGTGTACGAATCCGGGCAGGAGTTCCTCGACGCACATCGGGACGATCACCCGGGTTGCCTCGTGCTCGATATCCGGATGCCGGGCATGAGCGGACTGGAACTGCAGCAGAAGCTGAACGAGCATCACTCGATCCTGCCGATCATCTTCATCACCGGCCATGGCGACGTGCCGATGGCGGTCGAGGCGATGCAGGCCGGCGCCGTCGACTTCATCCAGAAGCCGTTCCGCGATCAGGACCTGCTGGACAGGATCAACCAGGCCCTCGAGAAGGATGCGGGAAGCCGCAGGATGCTCGCGGAGCGCAACATGATCCGCAAGCGGCTCGATTCGCTGACCCCGCGCGAGCGCGAGGTGCTCGACCTCGTCGTCGCCGGCAAGGCGAACAAGGTGATCGCCGGCGACCTGAACCTGAGCCAGCGCACGGTCGAGATTCACCGCGCGCGCGTGATGGAGAAAATGGAAGCCCACTCGCTCGCCCACCTCGTCCGCATGGTGCTCGAGGTCGAGCGGCCCGAGGCCTGAGATCCCCGGCTGTTGCACTGCAACGCGGTTGCTGCAGCAAAGCTGCGATTTGACGCTGCATTTTTAGGTATAAGTCCCGATTCTCCGCTCCGGAGTCGGCGGGAACACTCGTTCTCCAGCGACCACGGCTCGCCGGACCAGCCGCCGCAACAGATCCTCCCTGCGGCCAAGCTGTCGCCGGCTGAAACCGTGGTCGCACCTAACAATGACAGAACCGCCGGCACCGCAGGAAACTCCGACCAACGTCGGAGTCATCGACCCCGATCCCGTCACCCGCAAGGGGCTGAGTGCCCTGCTGCGCAGGCTGGGCGTCGACGTGTCCACGTTCGACAGTGCCGAAAGCTTCCTGCTCGCACCCGGACGGCGCGAGGTCGCCTGCCTGGTCGTGGACCTGCTGCTGCCCGGCATGTCCGGGCTCGAGTTGCTGCGCAGGCTGCGCAGCGCCGGTGAGGACGTTCCGGTGATCCTGCTCGCGGACGAGTCCGACGTGCCGACGGCCGTGGCCGCGATGCGCGAAGGTGCGACCGACTTCATCGAGAAGCCGTACGTGGACGTGGCGGTGCTGAAACACGTGCAGAAGCTGCTCGGCCGCTCCGGGCACATCGTGCGCGTCTGAGCGGCCAGCAAGGTCGGCTCGCGTAACGGCGGGCCTGCCGGCCGAGCGGCGGAATGCCCTGCGCCGCGACCGCCCGGGACTCAGCCCAGCAGCTGCTCGAGCTGGCGCAGCCGCGCCTCCAGTTGCCGCCGCTCCTCGAGCAGGTCGAGGATCAGCGCAGCCGCCTCCAGATTGACGCCGAGGTCCTCGACCAGCCGTGACGTGACGCGCGCTCGCAGCAGCGCGCTGGCCGGGAAACGCCAGGCCTCGGGCTCGACGCCCTGCGGCTCGATCACGCCGGCGTCGACCAGTTCCACCACCCAGCTGCGCTCGACGTGCAGCTGAGTGCAGAACTCGCCGACCTCGAGCCACGAGGATTCGTCCAGAAGCTGTCCTACCAGGATGCGTTCGTTTTCCATGCTCATCTCGGGCCCAGGCTACCTGCGCAGGTCCGCGCGTGGATCGAAGGGAACCTCGCGCTTCATGCGCTCGTAGTTGGAACGCGCCGCGGGGCTGTCCGGTGGCAGCACGATCCGCAGCACGACGTACTGGTCGCCCGGCGGGTTTCCCGGCAGGCCGCGGCCGCGCAGGCGCAGCTTCTGGCCGGCGCGAGCGCCGGCCGGCAGTTTCATCTCGACGTCCCCGCCGAGCGTCGGCACCGAGACCGTTTCGCCGAGTCCCGCCTCCCAGGGCGCGACCGGCAGGCTCAGCGTGACGTCGCGGCCGTCGAGCTCGAACATGCGATGCGGCTTCACGTGCACCTCGAGATACAGGTCGCCAGACGGGCCTCCGCCGACACCCGGGCTGCCCTGTCCTGCGAGCCGGATCTGCTGGCCTTCGGTGACGCCGGCGGGAATCGAGACCTTCAGCGTCCGCGGCCTGACCACGACGTGGCCGTCCGACGTGAGCTCCGGGGTCCGCAGTTCGATGCTGCGCGTGCCGCCCCGATAGGCATCCTCCAGGTCCACCTCGATCCGGGCGACGTGATCCTGGCCGGCGGCGGCGAAGCCGCGCTGCGACTGCGCGCCCGGGCCGCGCGCCGCGCCGAAGGGGCTGCGCGCACCGAACAACTCGGAGAAGAAATCGCTGAACTGGGCGGCATCCTCGAAGCGGCCCCCGCCGGGTCTGCGCGAGTGCTCGAAGCCCGTGCCCCAGTCCGGCGGCGGGCGGAACTCCTGGCCCGAGCGCCAGTTCGCGCCCAGCTGGTCGTAGGCCGCGCGCTTCTCCGGGTCCTTCAGGACCTCGTAGGCCTCCTGCAGCTCCTTGAACTTCTCCTCGGCGTCCTTTTCCTTGCTGACGTCGGGGTGGAACTTCCGCGCGAGCTTGCGGTAGGCGCGTTTGATCTCGTCCTGGCTGGCGTCCCGCGCGACGCCCATGACCTGGTAGTAATCCCTGAATTGCATGACGCTACTCTAACCCCGCGATCCGGGCTGCGGGCCGCCGCATGAAACCCAAGTTGGAGGCGGGCTGCCGGGACACAAGGGTGCCCTGGCTTGCAGCCGGCCGCGCAAGCCCCAATCTTCAGCCTCGACCATCGACATTCAACCCGGAGTTTCCATGTCCCAGTCCAGCCAGGTCGTCTGCCAGCACTGCGCCGGCGCCGTACGCGTGCCGACCGAGCGCCTCGGCGAACAGCCGCGCTGCCCGCGCTGCCACACGCCGCTGTTCGACGGCAATCCCTTCGAATTGACCGAACAGAGCTTTGATCAGCACCTGAAGAAGAACGACCTGCCGCTGGTCGTGGACTTCTGGGCACCGTGGTGCGCGCCCTGCCGGATGATGGCCCCGGCCTACGAGCAGGTGGCGGGCGAAATGGAACCGAGCGCGCGCTTCGCGAAGCTGAACACCGACCTGGCGCAGGGCATCGCGGGACGTTACGGCATCCGCAGTATCCCGACGCTGATCGTGTTCAAGGGCGGCCGGGAAGTCGCGCGCCAGCCGGGCGCGATGGACCCGATGTCGCTGCGCAGCTGGCTCAGGACCGCGGTCGGCTGATCGGAGAC
>CAZKLS010000047.1:3409-7431 GCA_964553405.1 uncultured Steroidobacteraceae bacterium | reverse complement strand
CGGGTGAGGGCTCAGCTCTTGTTCATCGGGCAGGTGCTGATCCCGAACAGCGAATACGCGGGACAGACGCGGAACAACCCGGTCATCAGCGGCACCAGCCCCACGAGGCCCCAGTAGCGCGCGTTGCCTTCCAGCAGGAAGAACAGCGACAGCAGCGCGACTCCCACGACGATCCGCAGCACGCGATCGACTCCACCAACGTTCACGTTCATTGTCCGATCCTCCGCTCCGTAAGTGATTCCAGCCAGCGAGGGCGTTCGCGCAGTGGCATGCTAGGCCGGTCCGGGCGCCCTGTCGGCAGCCCACGGAGTATCCACATGCATGCGATCGCCGTCCATGGAGGCGCGGGAAAGCTCAGCCCGGACGACCTGACTCCCGAGGGCGCGAGCGCGTTCCGGCGCGGCCTCGAATCAGCGCTGATCGCCGGCTTCACGATCCTGGACTCCGGCGGCTCGGCGCTGGACGCGGTGGTCGCGGCGGTCAGTGAGCTCGAGGACAACCCGCTCTTCAACGCCGGTCGCGGAGCGGTGCTCTCGGCGAGCGGCCAGCACGAGCTCGACGCCTCGTTGATGGACGGCCGGGACCTGCGCGCCGGGGCCGTCGCGGGCGTGCGGCACGTGCGAAGCCCGATCGAGCTCGCGCGGCTGGTGATGGAACGGTCACCGCACGTGATGCTGGCGAGCACCGGTGCCGAGGAGTTCGCGCTGGAGCAAGGCCTCGCGCCGGTGCCGAACAGTCATTTCGCGACCGAACGCCGCCGGCTCGAGCTCGAGCAGACGCTGCGCGGGGAACTGCCGCAAGGCATCGAGTCGCTGACCGGCACGGTCGGTGCCGTCGCGCTCGATTCCGAGGGGAATCTCGCCGCCGCGACGTCCACCGGCGGCACCACCGGCAAGCGCTGGGGACGCGTCGGTGATTCGCCGATCATCGGCGCGGGCACCTATGCGGCGAACGACTGCTGCGCGGTGTCGGCGACCGGCCACGGCGAGTTCTTCATCCGGGCCGTAGTGGCCCACGAGATCGCCGCGCTGATCCGCTATCGGGGACTGGGCGTGCAGCAGGCCGCCGACGAGGTGGTACTCGGGCAGCTGACGCGGATGGGCGGGTCGGGAGGGGTGATCGCGATCGGCCGCGACGGCCGGATCGCGATGCCGTTCAACTCGGATGGAATGCTGCGCGGCGCGATGGACTCGCAGGGACGGATCGAGACCGGCCTGCTGAGGGAGTAAGCCGGCTCAGCGTGCCCGCGGCCGGCGCGGCTCGCCGGCGGCGTCACGCTCGAGGCGCGGCTGCCGAACGCGGTTCAGCCACACGTCGTACGGGTCCCAGGACGGCTCCGTGCCCGTCTTGCGACCCAGCGCCGACGCGAGCTTCTCGGACGCCTGCACGCCGGGCGCAGCCGTCGCCTGCAGAACGGCGGTGTTCCGCCACGAAATGCGCTTGATTTTCCCGATCATCTTTTCCCGCTCCGTTAATCCCACACCCTGTCGCGGGCATTGGCCTTTCCCCGTCGGCCTTGTTTCCGGCTTCCGTTGCCGGGTCATCCATATTGCCCGAAAAACCGCCGGACCGACAGTGCCGCAGATTCATCGTCACCATGAGGTTCGTTCACCGGTCCGCCCGACCGCATACCGGTCACTACGTTACAGGCCGTTCGTTGCAGATTTGTGGACGGACGAGGTCAGCCGGCGAAGTACCGGGAGAGATATTCGTCGAAGGTGAGTGAATCGGATGCCTCGATTCGCGACTGCTCAGCCAGCGAGGCCTCGGCCTCGGCCGCGAACTCGTCCTGGCGCGACTCGTTGGGCGAATACAGCTCGAGGAAGTACTGCTTGTGCGCGCCCGACATCCGCAGCGCGAAGCGGAAGAAGGACTCCTCGTTATGTCGCATGTCCTCGAGGATGCGCGCAGAGGGCGTCCGCGCGGGGTCCTCGAGCTTCGCCTGCTGCAACTCGAGCGCGGCCGTGTAGGGCCGCTGCGGGTCGCCCACGTCCAGCAGCTCGCAGATGCCGCGCATCGAGTCGATGATCTCGAGGCCCCAGTCCCTGAGCGCCACCGCCCGCCCATCCCGGTACAGCGCGAGCCCGGGCCGGCGCCCTTCGAACGCGACCGTGGCGTTGTTGCCGTCGATGCCCTCCTGCTCCGACGGCTCGAGTGGCGGGCTCGCCGCGAGGATGCAGTAGGCCGCGAAGGCCTCGAGGAAGCGGATCTTGTTCTGGTTGACGCCGACCGGGTCGAACGCACCGACGTCGAGCGAGCGCATCTCCACGTACTGCACGCCGCCACGCTCGAGCGCCTTGGTCGGCCGCTCGAAGTAGTGCGCGACGCGCTTCGGGCGGATGAAGCTGTAGTACTCGTTCTCGATCTGCAGCAGGTTCGCGTTCAGCTGGCGGTACTCGCCGTCCACCTTGACGCCGATCTGCTCGTATGCGGGATGCGGCGTCGTGATCGCGCGGCTCAGGTCGCGGATGTACTGCCCGAGACTGTTGGCCGAGACGTGCAGCCCCGCCTGGCTCTTGTTGCGGTAGCCGAGGTCGCTCATCCGCAGCGAGGTCGCGTGCGGCGCATAGACGGTGCCCGGAACGAACTGCTGGAGCCACGGCACCTTGCGGCCGCCCAGGAAAGACTCGCAAAGCGCAGGGGAACTGCCGAACAGGTACAGCACCAGCCAGCCGTGCCTGCGGTAGTTGCGGAGCAGCGTGAAATACGCGTCCGAGCGGAAGTCCTGCCCCGAGTCGTGGCTCTGCACGAGATCCGCGTAAACGGGCCAGAACTCGTCCGCGAACGAGTAGTTGAAGTGCACGCCGGCGATGGCCTGCATCACGCGGCCGTAGCGGTGACCGAGCCCGCGGCGGTAGACGACCTTCATCTGCCCGCGGTTCGAGCGCCCGTACTCCGCGATCGGGATGCTCTCCTCGCCCTCGATCGCGCAGGGCATGCTGGTGGCCCAGAGCAGTTCCTCGCCGAGGTGGCGGTAGACGAACTGGTGCAGGTCGCAGAGGTACTGCGTCAGCTCCCAGGTCTGCGGAAAGGCCGGCGTCACGAGCTCGATCAGCGCCTCGGAGTAGTCGGTCGTGATCGCGGGATTGGTGAGCGCCGAGCCCAGCGCCTTCGGGTGCGGGGTCTTCGAGATCAGCCCCTTCGGCGAAACCCGAAGCGACTCCTTCTCGACCCCCTTGAGCCCGCCCTGCAGCGCGGCGTGGGCGCGGCCGTTGATCAGCCCCGCGAGGCGGCGCTCATAACTGCGGTCGAGGGGCATGGGTCGGGCGAGACGGCTGGGTGGGTCCGGGGGCGCGTAGCGTAGCAGGGCCGGCCGTCGGCAGGGTCGGCGCGTGCCGGGTGCCTGTCGCCGGACGACCGCGAGCCCGCAGCGGGCCGGGAACCGCGTTATGTCACAAGCCTCTGATTAACAACATAATTATTGTCGGCCGTCTTTACGGCCTGACCTGCCACACCGGCCGTCTTGGCTCATTAATGCAATAAATTCAATGGTTTGCAAATCTGGCACGCGATGTGCATCTCGCAAGGCAGTACCAAGAACTGCGACCTGTGTCGAAATGACCTTGGGAAGACGGTCAGACAGCCAAAGATCAACATCGGAGAGAGCAAAAAATGCGTAGGGAAACTTTCATCGCTGTGGCCGGCCTGCTGGCAACAGCATTCCTGGTCGGCGCCCCGGCACAGGCGCTGACGATCGGTCCGACCGGGCCGGGGCTCGTCGGAACTACGAACGTCAACAGCAACTGCGAGCCGGGCTGCATTCCGGGCGCGGACAATACCTGGGTTCTGGCGTACAAGCAGGACGTAGGCGGCGGCGAAAGCGGCTTCCTGTCGGGCTCGTACCAGACCAGCTTCTTCAATACGCCGGGAGATCCGTCCGACGCGCTGATCGAGTACGTCGGCGGCCAGTCGCTGGTCTGTGACGTCGCGACCAAGTGCATGCTGGTCGTGAAGGATGGCAACCAGTCGCCGGCGCAGTACTTCTTCGACCTGTTCCTGGCCGGCTGGAACGGCACGGACGA
>CAZKLS010000047.1:0-3309 GCA_964553405.1 uncultured Steroidobacteraceae bacterium | reverse complement strand
GCCCCCGTAGCGATCAAACGGAGATGAATAAGATGTTCAAGGGAACTTTCGTGGCGGCAGCCGGCCTGGTGGCCGCAGCTCTTCTGGTCGGCGCTCCGGCACAGGCGCTGACGATCACACCAACCGGGCCCGGGCTGCTGGGAACCAGCGACGACAACAGCAACTGCAATGCTGCCTGCCTGAACGCGTTGTTCGGAACGTCGTATGCCAGCGGCGACCTCGCCTACAAGGACAACGTCGGCGGCGCCGAGGAAGGGTACCTGACCGGTTCGTACGAGACGACGTTCTCGAACACCCCGGGGGATCCGTCGGATGCGCTGATCGAGTACATCAGCGGCCCCGCGCTCAATTGCGACGTGGCACTGAAGTGCATCATGGTCGTCAAGGACGGTAACCAGACGCCGGCGCAGTACTTCTTCGACCTGTTCGACGCCGGCTGGAACGGCACCGACGACCTCATGCTGACGGGCTTCTGGGCTGGAACACAGGGCGCCATTTCGAACGTGGCGATCTGGGGCGGCCCGGCAGACGACTGCTGCGACAAGGACGTGCCTGAGCCGGGCACGCTGGCGCTCCTCGGCCTCGGCCTGCTGGGCCTCGGCCTGACGCGTCGCCGCATCGCGAAGTAACTTCGGCGACAGCCGATTCGATCAAGGCCCGCGTCGCAAGGCGCGGGCCTTTTTCTTGGTTCATCTCCCAACTCCGGGGAAGGCGGCCCGTATCTTGAGGAAGAAGTAGGTGTCGTCGCGGAAGCCATAGGCCATCCGCTTGATGACCTTGATGCCGGGCAGGTAGGGACGCAGGTGCCGGGCGAAGCGCACCAGGGGTGCGATGCCGCTACGGGTGGACATGTAGTACCAGCTGTACCAGGCGCGTAGCGCCTGCTGAGGTTCGCGGTGACGCCATAGCTCCCGCAGCGCACCGCGCAGCACGTAGACGACGAACAACTCCTGGTTGGCGGCGAGCAACGCCTCGAGCTTGATCTCGTCGGCGGACCTCCAGCTCGTAGCTCGCGTTCATGTCCATCACGGCGGCGCACAACTGCGCACAGCGTGCCGGACCGAGCAGCCTGAAGAACGGGCGCACATCCTTGCGGCCACGGCCGCCCTCCTGCCGTCTTGATGTCTGGTAACAACAAGTTAACAGTGGTGGCCGTGCGCCCACTCCACCTACCGCGGAGATCGGAGAAGAAACAAAGAAAAAGCCCGCGCCTTGCGACGCGGGCTTATCTTCACCTGCTATCGGAGGTGGCCGACGGTCCGTCAGCCGCCCTTCTTGCCGCCGCCCTTGCCGCTCGGGTCCTTCGGCGGCTTGCCGCCACCCTTGCCACCCGACGTAGTGCCGCCGGTGACGGTCGTCTGCGCCGGGCCCGCGTAACCTGAGGCGCCGCCTGAATTCACCGCGCGGACGCTGTAGCGGAAGGTGCCCGGGCCGCTCTGGTCGTCGAGGCTGGTGACGCCGGACGGTACCGAGCCGACCGTGGTCGCGCCGCTCCACCGGCCGCGGCGCGAGTCGTACTTCTCGCGGCGGACCTCGAAGCCGGTCTCGTTCGTTGAGGCATCCACCCATCTGACCGAGGCCGAGCCGTCGCCGTTGTCGGCCGCGCCGACGCTGGTGGGCGCCGCAGGCGGCGGAGGCGCCACCTCCGGTGTCGTGACCGAGCCGGTGTTGGAGTAGCCACTGTTGCCGGCGCTGTTGTACGCGCGGACCCGGTAGTAGTAGGTCGTACGGGCCGAGAGCCCGCCGTCGTTGAAGCTGGTCGTGCCGGCGCCGAGCGTCGCGATCTCGCTGAAGTCCACCCCGTTACCCGAACGCTCGAGCTTGAAGCCGGTCTCGTCGCTCGAGTTGTCGGACCAGCGCACGCTGGCGCTGCTCGAGGAACCCGCCGACGCGGACAGCGACGAAGGCGCGTTCGGAGCAACGACACCACCGCCACCGCCGCCACCGCCCGACGAACCGCGGAAAGCCGCCACGGTGTCTGCGGTGTTGTTCATCGAGCGGGCGTTGTCCGCCGAGTTCGCCGGGTCGCTCTCGTAGGCGATGCCGGTCGGATAGCCGTTGTAGTTGACGCTCGGGTTCGAGAACTGCGTGACCCGGCCCGCGCCGCTGCAGCTGTACGACATCACCGTGCGGAAGCCGGTGCCGTCCGAAGCACAGCGACGGAACCCGTACGAGTACGCGAACGCGCCGGTGTTCGAGGTGCTGGCGCGGTCGTGCATGTTGCCCTGGTTGTGGCCGATCTCATGCGCCAGCGAATGCTGGCTCAGGCAGCTCGGCTTGACTACGTTGAACGCGTTCGAGGCGAAGCTCGCGCTCTCGGAACGCATCGACCAGGCGATGCCGCAGGCGTCGCTGTCCTGCGAGATCAGCGTGACGATGTCGGCGCCGAGGCTGTCGCGCAGGCTGTGCACGTTGTCCATCTTGCCGTCGCTGGTGCCGCGCAGGTCGTACAACGAGGTCTGCATCGCGCCGGTCTCGGTGTAGGCCACTTCCTGCAGCCCCACCAGGTTCACGGTGATGTTGACGCTGCTGTTCTGGTAGGCCTGGTTGGCGGCCGCGACGGCGTTCTGGATCATGCTCTCGAGCGTCGCCTGCCCGTAAGCCGAGCGCGCCGCCGGCGTGTAGACGACCAGCAGGTCGTGAATGTAGCCGCCGTCGGCGGCCGTCGTGGCGGCACCCGCGCCGAAGTCGCCGCCCGACGTGGTGTCGAGCTCGGCGTCGCCCGGGATCAGCACCGGCTCCGCGTCCGGGAGCTTGCGTTCGTCCACCTGGTAGAGCAGGTGCTTGCCGCCGCTGCTCGGCATCAGTTCCCAGGTCTCGCTGCCCAGCGTCAGGAACCCGGTCGTCACACCACGGTACTTCGTCAGCACGAGCATGCTGCCCGGCATGCTGTCCACGGTGCCGACCCAGGACTTGCGGCCGGCCTTGTCGTCCTTCGCGACGCGCTGCAGCCGGGCCTCGACCTCGCGGCCGTCGGCCAGCGTCAGGTTCGCGGTACTGGCATCGAGCGCGCTGACGTCCAGCGCGCCGCTCGTGCCGCTGTTGGCCTTGGCGTGGCTGGGCAGTTCGACGTTGGCCGCGCGGGCGCGGCTCTTCATGACGTTCTTCGCCTTGGCGCCGGGCGCAGCGGACGGCGCTGCCGTCGCGCCGCCCGCAATCATCAGCGTGGCTGCGATCGCGGAAGCGAGGATGGCCGAGGAGGTGCTGCGGGGTCGGGTTTTCATGGTGCTGCTCTCAATCGTTAAGTTCAGGCGAACGTTTCGCGACGGTCCAGGCCGGCACGTGCCGGCGGGCATCGCCATCGAGAGC
>CAZKLS010000046.1:0-19368 GCA_964553405.1 uncultured Steroidobacteraceae bacterium | reverse complement strand
GGTTTTGGTGGGCCCGGTAGGATTCGAACCTACGACCAAGGGATTATGAGTCCCCTGCACTAACCGCTGTGCTACAGGCCCCCGTGGGAGCCCGTGATTCTAATCACTCGAGCGGCTCTATGCGCAGCAGGCGCCCGTTCTTTTCGTCCGTCAGCAGGTAGAGGTACCCGTCGGGGCCCTGCTCCACGTCCCGCACGCGCTCGTTCACCACGTCCTTGAGCAGGACCTCCTCCGCGACCACCCGATCACCGTCCAGCACCAGACGGACGAGCTGCTGGCTCCTCAAGCCGCCCACGAACACATTGCCCGCCCACGACGGGAAGCGGTCGCTCGAATAGAAGGCGAGTCCGCTGGCCGCAATCGAGGGCACCCAGTAGTGGACCGGCTGCTCCATCCCCGGCGCCTCTGTCTTGTCGCTGATCAGGGCGCCTGAGTAGTCGACGCCGTAGGTGATCGCCGGCCAGCCGTAGTTGCGTCCCGCCAGCGTGCGGTTGAGCTCGTCGCCGCCCTTGGGGCCGTGCTCGTGGGTCCAGAGCTCGCCGGTCACCGGGTGCAGGGCCGCACCCTGGACGTTGCGATGCCCGTAGGACCAGATCTCAGGCAGCGCACCCGGCGTGCCGAGGAAGGGGTTGTCGGGCGGGACGCGCCCGTCGCGCTCGATCCGCACGACTTTGCCGAGGTGTGAATCCAGCGTCTGCGCCCGGTCCTTCTCCTTGTAGCGATCGCCCAGCGTCACGAAGAGCCGGCCGTCACGCGCAAATACGAGCCGCGACCCGAAGTGGTGGCGTCCCGGGAGCGCCGGCTGCTGGCGGAAGATCACTTCCACGTCCTCGAGTCCCGCCTCGGCCAGCCGGCCGCGGGCGACCGCCGTCGCATTCGCGTCCCCGCGCGGCTCGGCATAGGAGAGATACACGAGCCGGCTGGTCGCGAAATCCGGATCGATGGCGACATCGAGCAACCCGCCCTGCCCCACGGCGTCCACTTTCGGCACACCGGCGAGCGGACCGCTGATCTCGCCGGCGGGGCCGACGATCCGCAGCCTTCCCGGCCGCTCGGTGACGAGCAACTGCCCGTCCGGCAGGAACGCCATGCCCCAGGGGTGTTCCAGCCCGCGGGCCACCTCGACGAGCCGGATCGGACGGTTGGACGCCGCAGCCCCTTCCGCCTTGGCGCCCGGCATCGCCAACGCCGGCAGAAGAGCGAGTGAAGCCAGTGCAAGCCGTCTCATGCGGGTGGAGCTCCGGATCATGCGTGTCCAGGCCTGTTCGACCCGCGACGCCGATCGGTGTCAATTTCCAGCTGCTTGCCTCGCGGGCTTCACCAGCCGCCCGCGTCCGCACGCCCGCACAGGACCCTAACTGACCGGTGCGCCCTCACTGGCCGCCCTGCTCTCCTTAAGGCCCCGCAAGGGGCCTTGTCGTTCCTGCACCCTTCGACGGCCGACCCGCGCATGGCGGGCCGGCCGTTTCGCCGAAGTCCTTCAGTGCCCGGCCTGGCTCTTGGGCACGGTCACGATCGCCGATGCCTGAGCAGTGTTGCCGCAGGCGTCGAGCGCCGCGGTCGCGTTGGCGTCCTCGATGGCCGCCACGAGGCTTGAGGCATCCCCGACGGGATAACCCGCCGCCGAGGCACTCTGAGCCAGAACAGCGAGAACAAGAGTGGAGGCCAGATGCCTCGCACGCGGGCTATTGTTGGTCATTGGTATCCCCCGCGCCGGAATGGGAACCCGAGTACAGAACGAGTTTCCCCAATGCCCGCATGCGGGCACTCATGGCACGTCCACCAGGTGCCCGTTCACCGATCCTCGGACGAACGACAACGTTCCCGCCTGGGTGACGTCCAGGAGCAGCGCCGCCCGGAGCGATTCGCCTGCAGAGAGATAGATCCTGGTCGGCGAATTCAGGTGCCAGCACACCTGCGACAGAGTGCAGCGGATACTCTCCGAAGTGATGCCCAATGGATGGCCGGAGAGGACGACCGCTGCCTGGCCGCTATTCGACGACGGAAACGCGTAGACGATTGCGTCCAGGTACTCGATGACCAGGCGTTTGCCCTCGGGAACCGTGTAGAAGACCGGCCCCTCAAAATAGTTGAATCCGACGTTGGTGGAGCTGATCGCCACGCCGATGCTCAGAGACACCGGTTGCAGTGCGGGGTTGTCGGCCGATGTCACCGTACCCGAAACGGGCACCGGGTCGGCATTGCTCACTTCGACCTGAACAACGGGATTCGTGATGTTCACGTCCACCGGCTCAGTGAGTTTTTCGCCTGCGCCGGCGACGGGCGGAAGCAGCATCAGGAGACCAGTCAGCAGTGCCGGTCGATATGCGCATTTAGTCATGGATCTCTCCCTTCTTGGTTGGCTGGGGCCGCAGGACTCGTGACTACACTGGAGAATCGAGAAACAAATCGATCGGATCATTGCGGCGCAACACTCCAGCTGCGGCTGTCCCGTCTGGCCCGCGTTTTTGCTCCGCGTTGCAGGGGAATGCTGCCCGGACCGGGCCGTCGAAGTCCCGAGGAACAACCGAGGCTTAGCCGAGGCCCGGCGTTCCTGACCTCACGAATTCAGGGCTTCGTGCCGAGGCGCGATGCTGCCCGTCGCCGGGGTCAGCCCGCCGACCCCAGCCGCGCTAGCACTTTGAATAGCCCCGCCGAGAGGAGCGCCGTCGCCGGGACGGTGATGATCCAGGCCGCCAGGATGGTCAAAAGGTGGGCCCGTCGCACCACCTTGCGCCGGGTACGCTCCTCGACTGGAAGGGCCGACATCTCGCGGTTCTCCCTCAGGACCTGCTCGTGGTACCACTCGCGGTAGAACCCGACGCCGAAGATGCCGCCGATGGCGATGTGGGTGGAACTGACCGGCAGTCCCAGCCAGGAAGCCACGATGACGACCACGGCTGCGGACAGCGCCACGCAGAAGGCGCGCATCGCGTTCAGCCGCGTGATTTCCGAGCCCACCAGGTTGATCAGCTTCGGGCCGAAAAGCACGAGGCCCACGGACAGCCCGATACCGCCGATCAGCATGACCCAGAGCGGGATCGTCACCCTGTCTGAGCCACCCCCCTCCTGCACCGCGTGGACGATCGCTGCCAGTGGCCCAACGGCGTTGGCCACATCGTTTGCTCCTGCCGCCGGATGACCGGGCGCATGGCAAGCACCAGGGGCACCCCGACCGCAAGACCGATCATCACCGACTCGCCGAGCGAGAATTTCACGACCTTGGAAAGGCCCTTCAGCGCCATGTACGTCGAGAAGCCACCGCCCATGCCCCCGATGAGAATCGGCACCCAGACACGGGCTGCGGCGATCCGGTGTCAAGCGCGCAGGCCGTGGCGCATCAGCTACCCGGCCGGCCGGCGCTCAGCGCCCGGGCGGAGTCACGGTCCCGGCCGACTGGCCGGCCGTGTCCTCCCGCGGCTCTTTTCGACCCTCGACGAGGTAGAAGATCAGGAACGCGAGGCCCACGCCTGCGGGGATCAGCCCGAAGTAAGCCACCTCACGCCCCGCCACCGCATCGAGCGCGATGAAGATGCCGGTGCCGATGAAGAACCAGACCAGCCCGGCGAGCAGGTACCGCGGGCGCTTGCCGCGCTGGATACCCTGGTAGAACGAATCCGGCAGCGGCGGAATGTCCATGCCGCGCTCGATCGCCGCGAGCCGCTCGGCGTGATGCGCCTCGACGATGTCCTTTCGCCGCCGGTATTCGACGATCGCATAGACGATCGGGATCAGCAGCGACATGAAAATCGCGATTATCGGGATCATCAGGGCAAGAGTTTCTTCTTCCATCGGGCCACCTCCGCTTGTGTACGGCTTTATATGCGGGCAAGCGGCCGCGGGTTGCACCGGTCCGAATTGCAACCCTGGCGGGCATGGCGGCGTATAAAGTGACGATGGAACCCGGGATCGACCAGCAGCTGGCGGCCGGACGCTATTCGCGTGCGTTCGAGCTGATCGTTCCCGAGTACCGGGACAGGGTCTTCCGGCTCGCGTTCTCGATCCTTCGCGAGCGCGCGGCCGCCGAGGACGCGGCGCAGGAGACGTTCGTGAAGATCTGGAAGGCACTGCCGAAGTTCGACGGGCGGGCGGCACTCGGCACCTGGATCTACGCCATCACGCGCAATACCTGCCTGATGGAGCTGCGCCGCAGGCGGCCGACCGTGTCGTTCGACGACCCGGACTCGGCCGAAGCGCGGCATGCGGCCGAGAACATCGCAACGGGACCCGCGCAGGATCCCGAGCGGGACAACATCCTGAAGCTGGTCGAGCAGCTGCCGGAAAACCAGCAGCAGGCCGTACGCCTCTTCTACCTGGAAGACCGGTCCTACGAAGCGGTGGCCGAGGCGCTGGAGATGCCGCTCGGCACGGTCAAGAACCTGCTGCACAGGGCGAGAAAGCGGCTGGCGCAGCTGGCGCGGCCCGCGGAGGCGAGAGCAGCATGACAACTCCAGAAACGATGGCAGCGTGCGCGAACCACGAGTTCGCACTCGCGGAGCTGGTGGACGGGACCCTCGGCGAGCCCGAGTCGGACGCGCTGCAGAGGCATCTCGAGTCCTGCCCGCGCTGCCGCTCCTGGCTGGCCGAGTACCGTGCGATCGACGCCCGGCTCGGCGACGCGCTCGCCAAGCCATTGCTGGCGGCGGGCTTCGACGAGCGCCTGCGCGAGCGGATCGCGGAGCTCGCGGTGCCGGAAGCGGAGTCACGGCTGCGCCGCGCGGCCCTCGCGCAACAGGAACACGAACGCCTGACCAGCGCGCTCGGCCAGCTGGATCGCCGGGCCCTGCTGCTCAATGCCGTCGCGACGGCGGCGGCCGGGGCCGCGCTCTGGCTGCTCGTCAGGTTCCTCGCCGCGCGCTTCGAGACGCTTCTGCCGGTGCTCGGCGAGGGCGAGCGCATCGTCACGCTCGGGGCGCTGGGCACGCTGCTCGCGGCGGGCTCGATCGGCTGGGCGGCGATGCGCGGCCTCGGTCCGCGCTTGAGGCTCGGCACCTGAGCCGACGGTTGCCGCAGCGTCGCGGCGGCTCGCTTCTGCGCTAGACCTTGCGGGACCAGCCGTAGCGGTCCTCGGACTCCCCGTTCTGGATCGCCACCAGCGCCGCACGCAGCCGCTGCGTGACCGGACCGACCTCGCCGGAACCGACCTTGCACTCACGGTCGCCGTATACCAGCGTACCCACGCCGGCCAGCACCGCGGCCGTCCCGGACAACGCCGCCTCCCCGTCCTTGATCCACTCCAGCATCTCGGCGACGTCGAAGACACGTTCCTCGACCTCGAATCCCATGTCGCGGGCCATCGTCAGCAGCGAGTCGCGGGTCACGCCGTGCAGGAAGGTCGAATCGAGGCTGCGGGTCAGGATGCGGCCTTCGCGAATCAGCAGGAAATTCGCGGCGCCGGTCTCCTGCACCGAACCGCCGGGGCAGAACAGCACCTGGTCCACGCCGTGCTTCTTGCGGGCCGCGAGCGTCGGGCCCATCGCGGCCGCGTAGTTGCCGCCGGTCTTTACGACGCCGAGGTGCTCGGCGGTGCGGTGCGTACGGTCCTCGACGAAGATCCGCAGCGGCTTCATGCCGCCGGTGAAGTAGTCCCATACCGGGCTCGCGAGCACGATCAGGCAGGCCTCCGACGGCGGCTGCGAGGCCGCCCCGATGTTGGGCGTGAGCCCGAACAGCAGCGGCCGCATGTAGAGCGCGCCGGGCGGCTCCGGGACCTGCTCGCGGACGCGGTCGATCACGCCGAGCACCATCTCCTCGAGCTGTCCGGCCGCCGGCTCCGGCAGGTACAGCAGCCGCGCGCTCTGCCGCATCCGCGCGGCATGCTTGTCCATGCGGAAGACGTTGACGCTGCCGTCGGCCCAGCGATACGCCTTGAACCCCTCGAAGCAGGTGCTCGCGTAGTGCAGTACGTGGGCCGCGGGGTGGATCGGGATCGGCCCGGTCTCGCGGAACTCGTGCGCGCCCCAGCGGCCGTCGCGGTACTCCGCGATGGCCATCCGGTCGGCGAGCACGGTGCCGAATGCGGGACGTGGCTGCGTGTTGGTCGTCATGGTCTGGGTCCTTGTCGGGTCGCTGCGCCTCGCGCGGCTCTCGGGTGGCTCTAGCGGGGGATGAAGATGGTCGCCGGATGCTCCAGCTTCTGCCGCAGCGCCTGCACCATCGCTGCGGCATCGTAGCCGTCGACGAAGCGGTGATCGAACGAGCTGGACAGATTCATGATGCGGCGCACGGCCACCGCGCCGTTGATCACGACCGGGCGCTCCACGGCCTTGTTCACGCCGATGATCCCCATCTCCGGCGCGTTGATGATCGGGGTGGACACGATGCCGCCGAGCCTGCCGAGGCTGGTGATCGTGATCGTCGAGCCGGTCAGTTCCTCGCGGCTCGCCTTGCCGCCGCGCGCAGCCTCGGAGACCCTGCGGATCTCGGCCGAAAGCTCCCAGAGCGAGCGGGCCTCCGCGTGCCGGACCACCGGCACCTTGAGGCCTTCGGGGGTCTGGGTCGCGATGCCGAGGTGCACCGCCTGGTGCCGGACCAGCATGCCGCGCTCCGCGTCGTGCAGCGCGTTGCACTGGGGGAAGTCCTCGAGCACCCGGCACAGAGCCGCTGCGATGAAGGGCAGGTAGGTGAGCGAAGCGGCACCAGCGGGCAGGTCCTCGTTCAGGTGCGCCCTCAGCGACTCGAGTTCCGTGACGTCCACCTCCTCGACGTAGGAGAAGTGCGGGATGTTGCGCTTCGCCTCGCTCATCCGCGCCGCGATCAGCCGGCGCACGCCGATGATCTTGATCTCCTCGGTACCGGTACGCCGTGCGGGCGCTGCGGGGCCCGGCCCCGGCGCCGCGGCCGGTGCCGCCTGGCCTTTCAGCGCGGCCTCGAAATCGTCGCGCGTGATGCGGCCGCCGGGACCGCTGCCGCGGACCGCGGCGAGATCGACGCCCGCCTCGCGGGCACGGCGCCGGGTCGCGGGCGAGGCCATGATGCGGCCGGGCCGCCGGCGTTGATCGGCGTCAGGCGAAATCTCGCCGCTGCGCAACGTAGATGCAGCCGGCGCTGCCTCTGCTGGCGGCTCGGGCCGCTCGGCGGTCGCCGCTGCTGCCGGCGGCGCGGTCGCGGCTGCCGGTGCCTCACCCGGCTCGGTCGCTTCGACGGCCGGCTCCTCGCCGGAGTCGGTTTCGAACACGACGAGCTCGGAGCCCACCGGGACCATGTCGCCCGGAGCGGCATTGACGGCCAGCACCCGCCCTTTGACCGGCGCCGGCACTTCCACGGCCGCCTTGTCCGTCATCACCTCGGCCATGATCTGGTCTTCCTCGACCAGGTCCCCGACCTTGACGTGCCAGGCGACCAGCTCGGCTTCGACGGTGCCCTCGCCGAGGTCCGGCATCTTGAAGACGTAGCGGGTCATGGGGTCTCCATCACGGCCTTCAGGCCGTTGATCACCCTGGCCTGCCCGGGAAAGTACTCCCACTCGAAGGCGTGCGGATAGGGCGTATCCCAGCCTGCGACGCGCTGGATCGGCGCCTCGAGCTGCCAGAAGCACTCCTCCTGGATCGTCGCCGACAGTTCCGCGCCAAACCCGGAGAAGCGCGTCGCCTCGTGCGCGATCAGGCAACGGCCCGTCCTGGCCACCGAGCTGCAGATCATGTCCACGTCCAGCGGGACCATCGAGCGGATGTCGATGATCTCCGCATCGAGGCCGAGCTGGCGGGCCGCCGCCGCGCAGACGTGCACCATCGTGCCGTAGGTGATGATGCTGACCGCGTCGCCCTTCTGCAGCAGCTCGGCCTTGCCGATCGGCACCGTGTAGTAGCCGTCGGGCACCTCGCCTTTCGGGTGCGTGCTCCAGGGCACCGCCGGCTTGTTGGGATCGCCGTCGAACGGTCCGTTGTACAGACGCTTCGGCTCGAAGAACACGACCGGGTCGTCGTCCTCGATCGAGGCGATCAGCAGGCCCTTCGCATCGTACGGGTTCGACGGCATCACGACCTTGATGCCGCAGACGTGGGTGAAGATGCCCTCCGGACTCTGCGAGTGCGTCTGCCCGCCGCGGATGCCGCCGCCGCAGGGGGTGCGGACCGTGACGGGAGCCCAGAACTCGCCGGCGCTGCGATAGCGCAGCCGCGCGAGTTCACTGAAGATCTGGTCGCAGGCCGGGTAGATGTAGTCGGCGAACTGCACCTCGGCCACCGGTCGCAGCCCGTTCACGCCCATGCCGATCGCGGCACCGACGATCGCTCCCTCTGCGATCGGCGTATCGAGCACCCGATGCTCGCCGTACTTGCGCTGCAGGCCGTCGGTGACGCGGAAGACGCCACCGAAAAAGCCGACGTCCTCGCCGAGGATCACGACCGACGGATCCCGCGCGAGCATGATGTCCATGGCCGAGTTGAGCGCCTGGATCATGTTCATCTGTGCCATGGCTCAACCCCGCTCGGCGCGCATCTGCTCGCGCTGCTGCTTCAGGTGCTCGGGCATTTCCTTGAACACGTCGTCGAACATCAGGTCCCGGTTCAGCCGCGGCCCGTCGCTCAACGTGCCGTACTGCACCGCCTCCTTCCAGGCTTCGCCGACCTGGGCCTCGAGTTCCTTCGCGAGCGCGGCATGCCGCTCCTCGGACCACTCGTTGTTCGCGATCAGGTAGGCCTTGAGCCGGTCCACGGGATCGCCGAGCGGCCACTTCTCGTAGTCGTCCTTGGGCCGGTAGCGGGAGGGATCGTCGCTGGTCGAGTGCGCGGCGCCGCGGTAGGTGACGTGCTCGATCAGCGTCGGTCCGGCGCCCGTCCGGGCGCGCTCCGCCGCCCACTGCGTGACGGCGTAGACGGCCAGGAAGTCGTTGCCGTCGACGCGCACGCCGGCCATGCCGTAGCCCGGACCCCGCGCGGCGAACGAGCGCTGCTCGCCGCCTGCGAATCCCTGGAACGTCGAGATCGCCCACTGGTTGTTGACGACGTTCAGCAGCACCGGCGCCTGGTAGACGGAAGCGAACAGCATGGCGTGGTGGAAATCCGCCTCCGCGCTCGAGCCCTCGCCGATCCAGGTGGCTGCGATGTCGTCCGTGCCCCGGATGGCCGCGGCCATGGCCCAACCCACGGCCTGTGGAAACTGCGTGGTCAGGTTTCCCGAGATCGAGAAGATCCGCCCCTCCTTCCAGTGGTACATCACCGGCAGCTGCCGGCCCTTGCACATGTCGCGGGTGTTGGAGAGCAGCTGGCACATCAGGTCCACGAGCGAGCGCCCGCGCACCATGTACAGGCCCTGGTTGCGATAGGACGGGAACAGCATGTCCCCGGGGCGCAGCGCCATGCACTGCGCGACCGAGATCGCCTCCTCGCCGAGCGAGCGCATGTAGAACGAGATCTTGCCCTGGCGCTGCGCACGCTGCATCCGCTCGTCGAAGATCCGGGTCAGCAGCATGTGCCGCAGCGCGACCTGCAGCTCGGGCGCATCGAGGTGCGGATGCCATGGGCCCACTGCGCGGTGCTCGTCGTCCAGCACCCGGACCAGTTCCACCGAGAGATGACTGATGTCCCGCACCCGGGCGTTCACGTCCGGCCGGGCCACCGCCCCGGCAGGGGAGGTCTCCAGGTAACTGAAGTCGGGTTCCTCGCCGGGCCGTGAGTGAGGCTTGGGAATGTGCAGGCGTGATTTTGTCGGCATCGCGTGGTCGCCTTGCTGCGAATGGAACAGGGTCAACCCACAAGGTTACCGGCGACCTCCTCCGGCATGTTGATGCTGTTGCATTGCATTGCAGCAATACGGAATGCTTATTTCAGGTATCGTCCAGACATGAAAGAAAAATCACACGCGCTGCTGGACCGCCTGGACCGGCGCATCCTCGACCTGCTGCAGCACGAAGCGTCGCTGCCGGTGGCTGAGATCGCCGCGAGAGCTGGACTGTCGACGACCACCTGCTGGCGACGCATCCAGCAGCTGGAGAATTCCGGCGTGATCCGCGGGCGGGTGGCGCTGCTCGACCGCGCGGCGCTGGGACTCGACGTGACGATCTTCGCCCACGTCAAGCTGTCCACCCAGGGCAGGGACGCGATCGCCGCGTTCGCCGAGGGGATCCGGGACCGCCCGGAAGTCCTCGACTGCTACACGACGATGGGGGAATGGGACTTCATGCTGCGCATCGTCACCCGGGACATCAAGGCCTACGAGGCCTTCTACCTGGACCACCTCTCGAAGCTGCCGAACGTCCAGTCGATCAACTCCTCCGTCACGGTCACGGTGATCAAGGAATCCACGGCGCTGCCGATCCTGTAGCAGATAACGCCATCTCATTCTGCTAGCGTGCAGCCGTCCAACCGCGCCCGAATCGATGCAACTGATCCTCCAGCTCATCTGGCTGACGCTGCCGCTCGTGATCGCCGGGCTCGTGCACCTGTGGGTCCTGAAGCGCGACCTGCTGCCGGGACTGCGGCAGCGCCCGATCGACGGCGGGGCCCACTTCCGCGGCCGGCGCGTGTTCGGCGACAACAAGACCTGGCGCGGCGCGCTGGTGATGATCCTGGTCACCTGCCTCGCCGCCGGGCTGCTCGCGGCGCTCGACGATTGCTGCCTCGGACTCGAGCCGCTGGTGCCGTTCTCGGCAGAGCACCCGTTCGCCTGGGGCGCGCTGCTCGGTACCGGCTACATCGCCGGCGAGCTGCCCAACAGTTTCATCAAGCGCCAGCTCGGCATCGCGCCGGGCGCCATGGGCCGCGGTCTCACCGGCCGGATCTTCTGGGTCGTGGACCAGCTCGACAGCCTGGCCGGCATGCTGCTGTTCGCATGGCCGGTCTGGCAGCCGTCCGCGACGGTCGTCGTCGTGCTGGCCGCGCTGATGCTGGTCGGCCACCCGATCGGCGCGCTGATCATGGTGCTGTTCGGCCTCAAGGACCGCATCGGCTGAACCGGAAGCCAGACTCTCAGGCTGGAGGAATCTGCATGAAGACGCCGCGCAACACGCTGACCCGCCGTGAGCTCGTCCACTGGATCGCAGCAGGCACGCTCGCCTCCGCGCTGCCCTCGCGGGCCGAGGAACCGGTGCGGACCATGGCCACCCGGGCGGTCCCGGGAAGCCGCGAGGCCATTCCGGTGATCGGCATGGGTTCCTCGAATACCTTCGACGTCGGCGCATCCGACGCGGAACGCGCTCCGCTCGGCGAAGTGCTGCGCGCGCTCACCGACGCGGGCGGCACGGTCATCGACACCTCGCCGATGTACGGGCGCGCCGAGCAGACGATCGGCGACCTGGTCGAGTCCCTCGGCCTGCGGTCGCGCCTGTGGTTCGCGACGAAGGTCTGGACGCGCGGGCGCGAGGCAGGTCGGGAGCAGATCGAGGAGTCCTTCCGCAGGCTGCGCACGGACCGGCTGGAACTGCTGCAGATCCACAACCTGCTCGACTGGCGCGAGCACGTGCCGACGATCCGCTCGCTGCAGCAGCAGGGCAAGGTCCGCTACTCGGGCATCACCCACTACCGCGCCGACGCTCACGCCGAGCTCGAGCGGGTGCTCGGCGAGGAACGCTTCGACTGGGTGCAATTCAACTACTCGCTGGCGGAGCGCGAGGCCGAGCAGCGGCTGCTGCCGTTCTGCATGGACCGCGGCGTCGCGGTGATGATCAACCGGCCGTTCGCGGACGGCGCGCTGTTCGCAAGGGTGCGTGGCAAGCCGCTGCCGCCGTGGGCCGCGGAGGTCGGCTGCGCCAGCTGGGCGCAGTATTTCCTGCGCTTCGCGATCTCCCATCCCGCGGTGACTTGCGCGATCCCCGCGACCTCGAAGCCGCAGCACATGCGCGACAACGCAGCCGCAGGCGCCGCACCGCTGCCCGACGAGCAGCAGCGCCGCCGCATGGCGGAGTATTTCCAGGCGCTCTGAGCATCGCCCGCGCGGTTCGATGCTGCACTACACTGCGGAATCTGCCGCAGGCGGCCCGGAGCAGCGATGGCCAATGTCAGGATTGCGGTGATCGGTGCCGGCATCGCGGGCCTAAGTTGCGCGCGTGAGCTTGCGCGCACGGACGCCGACGTCACGGTATTCGAGCGGTCACGCGGGCTCGGCGGGCGATTGGCCACCCGGCGGACCGGCGAACTCGCGTTCGATCACGGCGCGCAGTTCCTGACCGCCCGCGGCCGGCCGTTCACCAGGTACGTCGAGACCGCGATCCGCTCGGAATGCGCCCGGGCCTGGCGACCCCGGATCCTCGAAGACCAGCGGCAGTTCGACGCGCCGATAGACGACTGGCTGGTCGGCACGCCCGGCATGAGCAGCGTGGTACGGCCACTCGCGCGCGGACTGCGCGTGCGCACCGGCGTGCGGGTTCGAGAACTGCTGCGCGGCCGCAAGGGATGGGAGCTCGACACCGACGCCGGCCGGCTGCCCGGGGCATTCGACGCGGTCGCCGTTGCGGTGCCGGCGCCCGGGGCCCTCACCTTGCTGGGGCCTCACGGACGGACCTTCCGGCGACTCACCAGCGTCGGCATGGCGCCCTGCTGGTCCACGATGGCCGCGTTCGCCGCCCCGCTCGCAGCGGCCACCGAGCAAGCCTATCGCTACACGAGCGGGTCGCTGGCCTGGGCCGCCAACGATTCGAGCAAACCGGGCCGTCCCGCCGGGCCCGAGACCTGGGTGCTGCATTCATCGCCCGGGTGGGCCGAGCAGCAGCTCGAGGCCGACGCGGGGCAGGCCGCGCGGCTGCTGCTCGAGGCGTTCGGCGAGGCGCTGGGCGACAAGCTTCCGGTTCCCGTCGGCCTGCAGGCACATCGCTGGCGCCTCGCGCTGGTGGAACAGCCACTCGGCCTGCCCTGCCTGGTGGACGAGGAAATCGCCGCGGGCGCATGCGGCGACTGGTGCACCGCACCGCGGGCCGAGGCGGCCTTCGAGAGCGGACGTGCACTGGCTCGATCGCTGCTGGCCGCCGTGGGCCTCGCGACAGCGCCTGCGCGTCGCCGCTGATCGAGTCAGTGCCGGACGGACGCCTTCAGGATCCCGTCCGGGTGAGGCGAACCCGGGCGCCGTCCGCCGCGACCAGCTCGAACATGCTCCACAGCACCAGGGCCACCAGCAGCGGAACGACCTCGTAGATCGCGCGATACAGCAGCACCGCCGCCAGCAGCTCCTCCGGAGGCACGTGCGGCAGCAGCAGCAACAGCATCGATTCGAGCACGCCGATCCCGGCCGGCACGTGGCTCAGCACGCCGACCAGGATGCTCGCCAGGTACACGGCGAGGAACGGCAGGAAGGCCAGGTCCGCCGATGCGGGCAGTAGCATGTACAGCACGCCGGCCACCAGCAGCACGTCGGCGAAGCCGACCAGCAGTTGCAGCGCCGTCATCGGCACGCTCGGCAGGTTCACGGCCCAGCCGCCGAGCCGTATCGGCGCCTTGCGCAGCCACACGAACAGCAGGTAGCCGACGTCCTTCACGAGCCCGAGCAGTCCGAGCAGCAGCAGCCACCGGCTCTCGATGTGGAACAGCGGTGCGAGCCGCTCGGCGCCGAACACCAGTGACAGGTCGAACAGCCAGCCGAACGCGAGCGCGTATGGCAGGCCGGCCATCAGCACCGTCGCGCCCACCTCGGTCGCTGAGAATCCAGCCGGTGTGTACATCCGGTAGCGCAGCGCGCCGGCGCTGAGCATCGCCTGACCGACGGCATGACCGAGCGGGAACGCGATCAGTGCGGTCATCACCGGCTTGGACCGCCCGATGCAGTGCTTGACGTAGCGCACCACCGCGACCTCGTACAGCGCGAGCGTAGCGAAGGCGCCCGTGGCGCAGAGCGCGGCGAGAAACAGCGTCCGCAGCGGGGTCTCCCGCATGCTGCGCAACACGTCCGCGAAGCTGATGCGCTGGAAGGTCCGGTAAAGCACCCAGGCCGCGATGCAGGCGACGCCGACGCTCAGTGCAACCCCGAGCAGGGTCTTCCATCGCTTGCGGCGCGGATCTGGCATTTGCCGATTCTACGGGCCATCGGACAGACTGCGTGCTGCGCCGGACGGCCCAAGAAGGCAATGATTCTCATTCATGCCGTGAACTGGCGGACGCGCCCGGCGACATGCCGAACCCGATGCCGGCCGAATGTCGAATTCAGACGTGTCGTACTAAAATGCTGTGAGTTGCACGTCATTACCCACGAGCGGCCCGTCGATCCGACGCCATCTCGCTCTGCATCCAAGGAGAGTATGTCAATGTCCGAGAAGAAATTTCCGCGCCGCGCCGTCATCAAGGGCGCATTGCTGGGAGTCGCGGCAATTCCCGTGACCGCGCTGCTCGGTCGTGCCGAGGCGGCCGGCGGCCGGGTTGACCCGAACGAGCCACAGGCGAAGCAACTCGGCTACATCGAGGATGCGACCAAGGTGGACGCGAAGGCCAACCCGAACTACAAGGCCGGCCAGAAGTGCACCAACTGCCTCCAGGCCCCGAAGGCGAAGGAAGGGGATGCCTGGGTCGGCTGCAACATCTTCGGCGGCCGCGAAGTGGCGGGCCCAGGCTGGTGCAAGGTTTACGTGAAGCGTCCGTAAGCCCCCGGCAGAGATCGACCTGGACGGCGCGGCAGGCGCATCTGCCGCGCCGTTCGTTTTTCTGCGTTGCCCTGCCCCTTGAAACCGCGCAGCCCGTTCGCATTTATCCGGGCATGACGCGACCGGCCCGCCGGTCCGAGCCAGGAGGTAATGAACATGCGAGTCATCAAGTGGGAACCTTTCCGTGACGTGGACGACGCGTTCGACCGCTTCTTCTCCGAGGCCGTGCGCCGCTGGGCGCGCCCCGGGGCCGAGAACGCACCTGCAGGGCACGTCTGGGCGCCAGCCGCCGACGTCAGCGAGACCGAGACCGAGTACCTGATCAAGGCCGAGCTGCCCGAGGTCCGCAAGGAAGACGTGAGCATCACCGTGCAGGACGGCATGCTCAGCCTGTCCGGCGAACGCAAGCAGGAGAAGACCGAGGACAACGAGAAGACGCACCGCGTGGAGCGCTTCTACGGCTCGTTCGCCCGGCGCTTCGCGCTGCCGGAGAACATCGACGAGGAAGGGATCCGGGCCGAAGGTCGCGATGGAGTGATCACGATCCGCATCCCGAAGCAGAAGCTGGTCACGCCGCAGCCGCGGCAGATCCAGATCCAGTAAGGCAGACGAGCAGCCGGACCGTGGCATGGAAGGGCGCCTGAGGCCCTTCCGTGCCGTTTTTCACCGCCCGATCCGCGCAGCGGGGCGTTTCCGGCGGCGCCGGACCTATAATCAGCGGCTTCGCGCCTCGAGGATGTCGCAATGACTGCAACGAAGGGAACCGCTGACCTGTGCGACGAGTTCGCCGATCGTCTGCGGGTCTGCGAGCCGATCTTCCACATCTACGGTGGGCGCCACGCCTTCGGCGGTCCCATCAGCACCGTGCGCTGCTTCGAGGACAACTCGTTCGTCAAGGAGGCGGTCGAGAGCCCCGGCAACGGCCGCGTGCTGGTCGTCGACGGCGGTGGTTCGAAGCGCCGCGCGCTGTTCGGCGACAAGCTCGGCAGCGCGGCGGTCAGCAACGGCTGGGCCGGCGTCATCATCCACGGCTGTATCCGCGACTCGGTCGAGCTCGGCCGGATGGATCTCGGCCTGCGCGCGCTCGGTACGATGCCGCTGCGCAGCGAGAAGCGCGGCGAAGGCGCGCGCGACGTGCCGGTCCGGTTCGCGGGCGTCACTTTTCGCCCGGGGGACTTCGTCCATGCAGATGAGGACGGCGTCGTCGTTTCGGACCGACCCCTGGCATGACGGGCGAGGAGAACTGATGAGCCGTACAGTCAACTGCAGCTACCTCGGCCGCGAGGCCGAAGGACTCGAGCGGGTTCCCTATCCGGGCGAGCTCGGCAAGCGGATCTACGAGAACATCTCCCGGGAAGCCTGGCAGGCCTGGTTGCGCCACCAGACGATGCTGATCAACGAGTACCGCCTGTCGGCCATCGACCCGAAGGCCCGCGAGTTCCTGGTCGAGGAGATGCAGAAATTCCTGTTCGGCGGCGGCGCCGAGGCGCCCGAAGGCTACGTCGCGCCGGACCCGGATCCGGGCTGAGCTGCCCCGACCGCGTGGCGCGCCAGCATCAGCCAGGCCGCCATGAACGACAGGCCGCCGATCGGCGTGACCGCGCCGAGCCAGCGCGGCGCCCCGGCCGTCATCAGGTAGATGCTGCCGCCGAACACCGCGATGCCGGCCAGCATCAGGCGGGCCGACCAGCGCAGCGCCGTTGACTCCCGTGTGACCTGTGCGACGACTCCGACCAGCACCAGGCCGAAGGCGTGCAGGAAATGATAGAGCACTCCGGTGCGGTAGCTGGCCAGCCTCTGCGCCGACACGCGACCCTCGAGGCCGTGGGCCCCGAACGCACCGAGCGCGACGGCCAGGCACAGCAGCACCGACCCCGCCACGAGACACTGGCGCGCCAGCGGCCTGAGCGGGGCCGGCGCTCCGTTCACGCGGACCGGCCTGCGTCGCGTATCGCGGCAGCCTCGGTGCAGAGCCGCTGCGCGAACCAGTCGGCCGCCAGCCCTGCGACTTCCTCCAGCGCACCGGGTTCCTCGAACAGGTGCGTCGCCCCGGCCACGATGCGCAGCTCGCTCGGACCACCGAGTCTCGCTGCCGCGGACTCGTTCAGCTCCATTACGGCATCGTCCCGTTCACCGACGATCAGCAGCACCGGGCAGGCCACCCGCGGCAGCGCCTCGCCCGCCAGGTCCGGGCGCCCTCCTCTGGAAACGACGGTTGCCACCGCCTCCGGTCGCTCCGCAGCCGCGATCAATGCCGCCGCGGCGCCGGTGCTCGAACCGAACAGCCCCAGCCTGCACGAGCCGGTCGCCGGTTGCCGACCGAGCCAGTCGAGCGTGGCGACGACTCTCGAAGCGAGCATCGGTATGTCGAATCGCAGCCTCGCCGTGACGGCGTCCTCGGCTTCTTCGCGCTCCGTCAACAGGTCCATCAGCAGGGTCCCGAGGCCACTGGCCTGCAGCCGGGACGCGACGTAACGATTGCGGCGGCTGAAGCGGCTGCTGCCGCTGCCGTGGGCGAACACGACCATCCCGCCGCCGCGCGGCGGTGGCAGCATGCTGCCCTGCAATACTCGACCGCGACCATCGACCGGAATCTCGATGTCGCGTGGGCCCGGCTGCTCAGTCGTCGCTTGCATGGTCCCTCCCGGCCAGCCGCGTCGCGCCGCGTCGCACCGGCGCAGCAGACTCATCTGCACCGATGGCTCGACCGATCAGCTGGCTGATCGGCTTCGGCAGGCCCACCCGCGCCGGATTCTCCGCGTCGTACCAGCGGTAGCGGTCGTCGTCGCGCAGCTGGCTCGACTTGCCGAGGCAGTTCAGCTGCAGCGGACGCATCTCGTAGTCGAAGTGACTGAAAGCGTGCCGCAGCGGCTCGCCCGGCTGCGCTGCGGTCGCTCCCGAGAGCTGCTCGCGGCACCACTGGTCGGCGTGGGCACGCGTCGGAAACTCCGGCAATCCCCACATCCCGCCCCAGATGCCCGACGGCGGCCGGCGCTCGAGCAGCACCTTGTGCCTGCCTCGCAGCGCGACCACGACCCAGGCCTGGCGCGTCGGGCGCTGGCTTCGCGGCCGCGGCGCGGGCAGGCGACGCTGCAGGTTGCGGATCCGGGCCACGCAGCCCTCATTCATCGGACAGAGCAGGCATGCCGGATTGCCCCGGGTGCAGACGGTCGCACCGAGGTCCATCACGGCCTGCGTGTAGTCGGCCACGGCCGACCCGGGAGTGCACGCCTCGGACAGCGACCACAGCCGCTTTTCGACCGAAGCCTCGCCCGGATAACCCTCCACGCCGAAGCAGCGGGCCAGCACCCGCTTGACGTTGCCGTCCAGGATCGGATGCCGCTGGCCGCGCGACAGCGCCAGGATCGCGCCGGCGGTCGACCGGCCGACTCCCGGCAGGCGCATCACGTCCTCGAGGGATTGCGGGAACTCGCCGCCGAACTCGGTCTCGATCAGTTGCGCAGAGCGATGCAGGTTGCGCGCCCTGGCGTAGTAGCCGAGGCCCGACCACAGGTGCAGCACCTCGTCGAGCGTCGCAGCCGCGAGCGCACCGACGTCCGGGAAGCGCTGCAGGAACGTCTCGTAGTACGGGATGACCGTCGTGACCTGCGTCTGCTGCAGCATGATCTCCGACACCCAGACCCGATACGGTGTCGGCTCGAGCTGCCAGGGCAGGTCCCTGCGGCCCTCGACCGCGAACCACTCGAGCAACCGGTCCGCGAACTCGGCCGGGCTCAGCTGCATTCGATCGAGGCCTCGGACCCGGCGCGGCAGCCGTCCGGATAGCCGTACTGCTTCCAGTAGTCGACCAGCACGCCGATGCGATCGGCCAGCTCCGCGAAGCGCGGGTCGCGTCGCATCGCCGCGCCTTCCGGGCTCCAGGCGAGGTTCAGGTCGAACTGCTGGATCCAGGCCTCGGGTTTCCTGTCCAGCGCTTCGAAGAGCACGTCGTACACCAGGTCGACCTGATCGAGCTGCAGATAGGAGTCGACCATCTGGATCTGCTCGGCGACGCCCGGGTCCAGTGCACGCATGTCCTCGACCATCGCCGGTCGCAGCGCGGGATCCCGCACCGCCGCCAGCCAGCCCGGTATCTCGGCCTTGATCTCGGCCGGCAGGTGCTCCTGCGCAAGCAGCAGCTGCTCGGCCTTCTCCCATTCGCCCCGGCGCATCGCGATCGCGGCCTCGACGCCCGTACCCTTCGTGCTGAGTCCGAGCTCGGCGGCGAGCCGGGTGTAGCGGAGCGCCTGCTCGTCGTTGCCCTTTACGAAATAGGCGTTCGCCAGGTTGGCCGCGATGATCGGCGAACTCGGGTCCAGCTCCTGGGCGAGCCGGGCCTGCGCGAGCGCCGCGTCGAGCCGGCCGACCCGGGTGAGCAGGATCGAGTACCAGTGGTGCGGCGTGGCCTCGTTCGGCTCCAGCGAGACTGCGAAAAAGAACCCCGCTTCCGCGTCGAGCAGATCGCCGCGCTCGGCGTTGATCTCGGCGAGCACCGCATGGGCCTCGCCGAGGTTCGGGTCGATCGCGAGCGCCTGCCGCGCGGAGGTCTCCGCCAGCCGGAAGTACTGCTCCGTATCCCTGCTCTGCTTGTCCTTGATGTAGCCGGGCAGCACGACGTAGGCCGACGCGAGCGCCGCATGGGCCCGCGCGAACGCCGGGTCCCGCCCGAGCGCCGCCTGGTACAGCTCGATCGCGCGGCGGATGTTTTCCTCGCCGCGGCGCTTCCAGACCGCGCGTCCCTGCAGGTAGAACTCGTAGGCTTCCACGTTCTGCGTCGGCGCCTTGTCCCGCTGCGCCACCTGCTGTTGTTCCGGCGCGAGCTCGAGGCGCAATTCCTGCACGATGGTCTGCGCGATCTCGTCCTGCAC
>CAZKLS010000045.1:3222-19636 GCA_964553405.1 uncultured Steroidobacteraceae bacterium | reverse complement strand
GCGGTCCTCGAGGCCGGCCGCCCGGATGCGCTCGGCCGCCCAGTCGTGCTGGCGGCGCGAGATCGTCGTCGTCGTCACTCGGCAGCCGTAGTGCCGCGCCGCGTGGATCGAGAACCCGCCCCAGCCGGTGCCGATCTCGAGCACCCGATCCGAGGGCTGGAGCCCGAGCTTGCGGCAGATCCGCTCGTACTTGGCGATCTGGGCCTGCTCGAGAGTCGCATTCTCGTGCTCGAACACGCCGCAGGAGTAGGCCATCGTCTCGTCGAGGAACAGCTCGAACAGCTCGTTGCCGAGATCGTAGTGCGCCGCGATGTTGCGTCGGCTGCCGTCGCGGCTGTTGCGGTTCAGGAAGTGCAGCACGCGGCGCAACGGGGCCGTGAGGATCGCCGCGCCACCCTCCATCGACTCCATCACTTCGCGGTTAAGAACGAACAGCCGCACCAGCGCGGTCAGGTCGTCTGCGCGCCACAGGCCGCGGATGTAGGCCTCGCCCGCGCCGACCGTGCCGCCGAAAGCCGCATCGGCGTAGGTCTGCGGATGCAGCACCTCGATCGTCGCGCGCGGTGCCGCCGCGTCGCGCTGGCCGAAGCTCCAGCGGTCCGCGCCGTCGATCACGGTCAGCTCGCCCTGCTTCAGGCCGGCGAGCTTCTGCAGGAACAGCCGTCGGCCGCTGCGTTGCAGCCAGCTCGAGCGGTCGCCGCGGGGCAGCGCCCCGTCGGCCGGAATGATGCTGGGTTTCACGTGTGACTGCCCTCGATCCGGCCGCCGCGCGTGCGGTGCCCTGCGCCGGTCTTGTCCGGATGCGTGAAGAACGGCGCGCGCTTCAGCCAGAGCCGCAGCGCCTGCCAGTAGATGCCGCCGACCACCTGGCCGGTCATGAACGGGTACGCGAGCAGGGCCCGCGCGAGCGCGGCGCTGCCGAGCGGCTCGCGCTCGAGCGTCATCGTCGCGTCGAAGGCTAGGCACCCGTCGCGCCAGTTCTCCAGGTGCACCAGCAGGCGCTCCGACGGCAGGCTGAACCGCCAGTCGTAGTCCATGTCCATCGGCAGGAACGGCGAGACGTGGAAATCCTTGCCGAAGCGGAAGCGCAGCTTGGCGGCGGTGCCTTCGTTGGCCCGGGCCGGCAGCACGTAGCAGTGCTGCTCGCCCCAGGGCGTATTGTTGATCTCGGCCACGATCGCGGCGAGTTCGCTGCCGCCCGGTTCGAAGCAGTAATAGAAGCTGACCGGGTTGAAGCCGAAGCCGAAGTAGCGCGGGCTCGTCAGCAGCCGGATCGGGCCCTCCGGCCGCCGTCCGCTGCGGCTCTCGACCAGCGTACGGATCGCTTCATCGAGCGGCGTGTCCGGATCGCCGTGATGGTCGCCGCGATGCCAGCGGGCCAGGGCCGGGCGCCGCGCAGACCACAGCCAGCGGCCGTCGAGCGCGTCCGGCAGCTCGGCGAGGTCCAGGTACAGCAGGCAGAGCGGGTAACGGAACGCGTGCGCCGCCGGGTCGCGGCGGCGATGCCTAACCGACCCTTTGTAGAGGCAGCTCTGCACGCTGCAGGTCCTCCTCGAAATGGGCCAGCGCGGCCTGGGCGGTCACCACGCCGTCCTCGTGGAAGCCGTAGCGCCAGTACGCGCCGCAGAAGTAGCTGCGCTGGCTGCCGTTCACTTCCCGGTGGCGTCGCTGGGCAGCGACCCCCTGCGGCAGGTACACCGGGTGGTGATACTGGAAGCTGCGCAGGATGCGGCGCTCGTCGATGGCCCGGCCGTGGTTCAGCGTCAGCAGGAACCGTGCCGGGGCCTCGAGCGACTGCAGCACGTTCATGTCGTAGGTCACCGCCACCGGTTCCTGCGGGTCGCGCAGCAGGTGGTAGTTCCAGGCGGCCCGCGCGAGGGGCCGGCGCGGCAGCAGCGACTCGTCGGTGTGCAGGATGGCTTCGTTGGCCGCGTACGGAAAGGCCCCCAGCACCTGCTGCTCGGCGGCGGAGGGCGGCTCGAGCATGCGCAGCGCCTGGTCGGCATGACAGGCCAGGAAGACGTAGTCGAAGCGCTCGACCTCGCCGCGCGCCGTCCGCAGGCTCACCTGGCCGGGCTGCCGGCTGATTCCAGTGACCGGGGACTTCAGCCGCAGTTCCGCGGTGCTGTCTGCGAGCAGTCGCCGCACGTACTCGCGCGATCCGCCGCGAACGGTCTGCCAGACAGGCCGATCGTTGACGGAGAGGAAGCCGTGCCGCTCGAAGAAGTCCACGAAGAACCGCGCCGGGAACTCGAGCATCGCGCTCGACTCCGCCGACCAGATCGCACGGCCCATCGGCAGCACGTACTGCTCGGTGAAGGCACGCGAGTAGCCGCCGCGCGACAGGTAGTCGCCGAGCGTGAGCGAGTCGTCGTCGCTGCGCAGCAGGCCCCTGGCGCTCGCGTTGAAGCGCAGGATGTCGGCGATCATGCGCAGGAACGACGGACGCAGAATGTTCCGGCGCTGTGCGAACAGCGCGTTCAGCGAGGTGCCGTTGTACTCGAGCCCGGTGCGCTCGCACTGCAGGCTGAAGCTCATGTTGGACGGCTGCCAGGCGACGCCGAGGCGGTCGAGCATCGCGATGAAGTTCGGGTAGGTCCAGTCGTTGAAGACGATGAAGCCGGTGTCGACCGCGTAGCCCGCACCGTTGAGCTCCACGTCCACCGTGTTGGTGTGGCCGCCGGCGTAGTCGTTCGCCTCGAAAATGGTGACCGAGTGATGCCGGGAGAGCCTCCAGGCCGCATACAGGCCGGCGACTCCGGCGCCTACGACGGCGATTCTCATGCCGCCACCCGGTTGGACTCTCGAACCGCGCCGGGCACGGGCTTGAGGTCCCAGACGATGCCGAGCGCCGCGAGCAGGCGCAGCAGGTAGTAGGTGAGGTCCAGTTCCCACCAGTAGAAGCCCTGGCGAACCGACATCGGGTAGTGGTGGTGGTTGTTGTGCCAGCCCTCGCCGAGCGTGATCAGCGCCAGCAGCGCGTTGTTGCGGCTGTTGTCCCGGGTCGCGTAGCGCCGTCGGCCCCAGACGTGACACAGCGAGTTGATCGTATACGTGCCGTGGTAGCAGGCGACCGTGGAGACGAAGAAGCCCCAGACCAGCAGCTGCCATGCGCTGGTGCCGAGGTCGGGCGCGAACCGCTCCAGTGCCGCGCCGGTCGCGAACAGCGCCACTGCCAGTGCGACCGGCACGACGATGTCGAAGCGGTCCAGCCAGCGCAGCTCAGGGAAGCGCAGCAGGTCCCGCACGCGATCGAGCGGCGGCTGGAAGTGCCGCTTGGACAGGAACCAGCCCATGTGCGACCAGAGAAAGCCACGCTGCACCGGCGAGTGCACGTCTTCGCGCCGGTCCGAGTGGGCGTGATGATGGCGGTGATGCGCAGCCCACCAGATCGGCCCGCGCTGCACCGCGGAGGCTCCGAGCAGCGCGAACGCGAATTGCGCGGCACGCGAGGTGCGGAAGCTCCGGTGCGAGAAATAGCGGTGATAAAAGCCGGTGATCGCAAACATCCGCAGCACGTACAGCGCGACCGCCACCGCCACCGCGATCGGGCTGACCCCGACCCAGAGGATGCCGAGGCAGGCGAGGTGCATGCCGAGGAAGGGCAGGATGCGCAGCCAGTCGACGCCGTCCTGCGCGCCGTCCGCGACGCGGGACGCTGCAGTGGAGGAGTCGAACCAGCGCGAAAGCGCGCCGGCCACGCGGCCAGCTGCGCGGCCCGGTTGCTCCGCTGAGGTGTCGGTTCCCTGTCTCATCGAGTCGTTCGTTCCCATGGCCGGCTGAGACCTTGCGGCCGAATCTGCCATATCCGCGTCGCGGGGTCAGCCCTTGCCGGCGCAGCGCCGGACCGGCACGAATCTCAACGCGTGGCCTGCTCGCTGCCGAGCAGCTGCACGCGCAGATCCTTGACGACGGTCCCGGGGTCCAGCCAGATCGCGAGAAACGCAGGACCGAAGCTCGGATCCGCGATCTCGCCGAGCAGTTCGTTCTGGTCGTAGAAGCGGGTGCCCTGGCCCGGGATCACCAGCGCGGTGAAATTGTGGCCCGGCTCCGTGTCGCGGAAGACCTGGCGCAGCTCGGCGAGCCAGGCCTCGCGTTGCGCGGCGTTCCAGCGGTCGAGCCTGCGCCAGGCTGTCGAGGTGATGCCGAGCAGGTCGTCGCGCGAGAAACTGCGCTGGTACCAGAGGCTCAGCGCGACCGGCTCGCCGGACTCGAAGCCCTCGTAGCGGCCGTCTTCCGTCCACAAGCTGGCATCGTAGATCGGGAACCCGAGCCAGCGGAGCTGGCCACCACCGACCATGCGCAGCCCGTTGACCTCGTCGGCCAGCGATGGCGGCAGCGTTGACGCGCGGGCGGCCGGGAACGCGAGCATCGCGGCGACCGCGAGGCAGGCGAGGGCGCGGGGAACCAGGGTCCGATGCATGTCGCTGATTTCGAGCGGCCTCTCGCGGCGGATTCAGCGTCGCTCAACCCCCGGTCTTGATCCGGGCATAGGCCGCGAGCGCCGCGGCGCGGCTGGCGCCGAGGTCGGCGACCGGCTCCGGGTAGTCGCGTCCCAGCTCGAGGCCGGCCTCGGCCAGCATCGCCGGCGTGGCCTCCCAGGGACGGTGCACGTGGCTGTCCGCGAGTCGTGCGAGCTCCGGGACCCAGCGGCGGATGTAGTCGCGCCCCGGGTCGTGCCGCTCGGCCTGCAGCACTGGATTGAAGATCCGGAAGTACGGTGCCGCGTCCGCGCCGCAGCCGGCCGTCCACTGCCAGCCCAGCGTGTTGCTGGCGAGGTCCGCGTCCACCAGCGTGTCCCAGAACCAGCGGGCGCCGTCCAGCCACGCCTGCAGCAGGTTCTTGGTCAGGAACGAGGCGACCACCATCCGCACGCGATTGTGCATCCAGCCCGTTTCCCACAGCTCCCGCATGCCGGCGTCAACGATCGGGATGCCGGTCCGGCCGCGCTGCCAGGCCTCGAGGAGCCTGGGATCCGGGTCCCACGGGAAGCGCTCGAAGCGCGGATCGAGCGGCTGCTCCGGCGTGTGTGGATAGTGATGCAGCAGGTGGTGGGCGAACTCGCGCCAGCCGATTTCGCGCAGGAACTCCTCGGCGGCCTTCTCGTCGGCCGGGTGGTCGAGCAGCGCCGTGCGCACAGCCGCGAGGCACTGCCGCGGGCCGATCTCCCCGAAGTGCAGGTGCGGCGACAGCCGCGACGTATCGGCAAGGTCCGGCCGGTTCCGGCCGGCAGGGTAGAGCGGCAATCGCTCCGCGCAGAAGGACTCCAGCCGTCCGAGCGCGGCGGGCTCTCCCGGGCGCCAGGCCGACTCGAGGCCCGCGTCCCAGTTCAAGCGGGGCCGCAGTTCGAGCGCATCGAGCGTGAGGCTCGACCCCGTCGAGCCGGGGGACACGATCCGCGCGGGTGGCGGTGCCGGGACCGGGAGCGAGTCCAGCCTGCGGTGACATTCCCGCCAGAACGGCGTGAACACCCGGTAGGGCGTGCCCTGGCCGGTGAGCACCTGCCAGGGCTCGAACAGCAGCGCCGCGTTGAAGCTCTCGGCCGTGCAGCCGGCCTCCCGCAGCGCGAGCTTGATGCGGGCGTCCCGCTGTTCGATCCGGGGCTCGTACAGGCGGTTCCAGTAGACCTGCGTCGCGCCGGTTTCGCGGGCAACCCGGAGCAGTTCGTCGAGCGAGTTGCCGCGGCGAACCACCAGCCTGCCGCCACGCTCGCGCAGCGAGTCGGCCAGCGAAGTGAGGCTGTGGTGCAGCCACCAGTTGCTCGCGGCCCCTGGGCGCCAGTCGCCTTCCTCGTCCGGCGCGTGCACGTACACCGCCACGACCCGCTCGGCCAGCCGGCAGGCGGCCTCGAGCGCCGGGTTGTCCGCGAGTCTCAGGTCGCGACGGAACCAGACGATGGCAGTCTCAGGCATCGGCCGCGCTCCCGGGTGTCCACAAAGCAAGACCGCGCCGGGACGCGGCGCGGTCTCGCTGCAGTGGGGTCCGCAGTTCTCAGTAGGCCGCGCTTCGCAGTGCGGCGATGCGCTCCTCGAGCGGCGGGTGGGTCATGAACAGCTTGCGCAGGCCACCGACCTTGCCGCCGGCGATCCCGAACGCGGCCATCTTGTCCGGCAGCGCGCCGGCGTGCCGCTGCTGGAGCCGCTCGAGCGCTCCGACCATGTTGTCGCGACCCGCGAGGCGGGCGCCGCCCGCATCGGCACGGAACTCGCGCTGGCGCGAGAACCACATCACGATCATCGTCGCGAAGAGTCCCAGCACGATTTCGGCGACGATCGTCGTGATCCAGAACGCGGGCCCGTGCCCTTCCTCGTTGCGGAACACGACCCGGTCCACCGTGTGGCCGACCACGCGCGCGATGAAGATCACGAACGTGTTCACGACACCCTGGATCAGCGCCAGCGTGACCATGTCGCCGTTCGCGACGTGGCTCACCTCATGGGCCAGCACCGCCTCGGCTTCCTTCTGCGTCATGCTGGCGAGCAGCCCGGTGCTGACCGCGACCAGCGCCGCGTCCTTCCTCGCGCCGGTCGCGAATGCGTTCGGCTCTGGCGAGTCGAACACGCCCACCTCCGGCATGCCGATACCGGCCTGCTGGGCCTGCAGCCTGACCGTGTTGAGCAGCCAGCTCTCGGCCGAGTTGCCCGGCTGGGTGATGACCCTCACGCCCATCATCCGCTTGGCCGTCCACTTCGACATCGCCAGCGAGATGAACGAGCCCGCGAAGCCGAACAGCGCCGCGAAGACGAGCAGGTTGCCGTAGTCGAGCCCGATGCCCTGCTCGTCGAGGATGCGCTCGATGCCGAGCAGGCGCAGCACGATGCCGAGCAGCACGATGATGGCCAGGTTCGTGGCCAGGAAAAGCAGGATGCGCTTCATGTCTGGGACGGTCTCCAAAATGGGCCGGACGGCCCGCTACACTTCGGTGGGGGTCGCGCTGCGGGATTCAAGGCCGAGTGGCGCGACTTTGCCGGCAACCCTGCCTAGAATACTTTACGAAACCCGAAACCGGAACGAAACTTCCGACATCGTGAGCCCCTGGAAGTTCCCGAGTGCCCCGTGGGATCCGACCTCGATTCGACAACCCGCCAATGGACCTTCCTGAGCAATCACGGTCACGTGCTCGTGTGCCTGGCGCGGGATCCTGACAGCCGGCTGCGGGACGTCGCCAGTCGGGTCGGGATCACCGAGCGCGCGGTGCAGAAGATCCTCGGCGACCTCGAGGCAGCGGGAATCGTCCGCCGCGAACGTCATGGGCGGCGGAACCGGTACCGGCTGGACCTGCGCCAGCCGCTGCGGCACCCGCTCGAGGCCCACTGCAGCGTCGGCTCGCTGCTGGGCATGGTGCTCGATGATCGACGCGACTGACTTCGCGGGGCTCGGGGCCGGCAGCCGGCACGTCGCCGACGCGCTGGCCCGTCAGCAGCAGCGGCTCGCCGAGATCATTCCCCGCCTCGCCGAAGTCCGGCCCGAGGACGTCCACGACGGGCGGGTCGCGGCCCGGCGGCTGCGCTCGCTGTTGAAGACCTACCGCCCGATGCTCGATGAGCGGCGGGCACGGCTCTACCGGCTCGACCTGCGCAGCTTTGCCCGGGCCCTCGGCGCGGTGCGCGAAGCCGACGTGCTGGCAGAACTGGTCGTGAGCGTCGTGCACGCTGACGCCACCGTCAGGCCGACGGCCCGTGCGCGGGTGACCCGTCTCGCCGAGCGGGACCGCGCCGCTGCGCGGGCTGCGCTGACCGAGCGGCTCGATGGACCCGAGTGGCACGCGCTCGGCAGGGCGCTGCTGCGCCAGGGAGCGGACCCGCGGCTGCTGGTCGAAAACGGCGCCGGGCTCGGGCAGGCCCTGGAACGCGTGGATCGACCGTTCCGCAAGGCGCTGCGCCTGCTGGAGAAGAAGCCCGCGGACGCCGACGCGCTGCACCAGCTCAGGCTCGCGTTCAAGCATTGTCGCTACGGCCTCGAGTCGGTCGGCGACGTCGCGCCGGTCGAGGCCGGCCGCCTGCTGCGGAGCCTGCGCCGGGTGCAGGACTCGATCGGCTCGCATCGCGACACGGTGCTGGCCCGGCAGTGGATCGAACTCAACCGCGCGCAGCTGGGGACCCGGCTGGCCCGCAGGCTGGACCAGCTGCTGGCCGCGCGGGACGCTGAGCTGCTGGTCGAATCGGTGAAGCGCAGCCGGAAGGTCCGGTCGGCCCACCAGCGCTGGTGGTCGGCGTGCAGGCGGGCTATCCGGGCAGAGAATCCAGCTCGAGCATGACGCGGACCAGCCCGCCTCCGGCGGCCTCGGTTCGCGCCCCGATGCCGAAATTGCGGGCCCAGGCGAGGATGCGACGGTTCTCGGCCAGGCTGGTCCCTTCGAGCGTGGCCATTCCGCGTGCCTTGGCGGCGCCGGCCAGGCTGCGCATCAGTTCGGTCCCGAGGCCCTGGCCCTGCCATTCGTCCGCGACCACGATCGCGCACTCGGCCCGATCGCTGGCCTCGATCCTGGCATAACGACTGACCCCGACGATCCGGTCGTCCCGGTCCCCGGCCACCAGCGCGCCGATGGCCATCGTGTCGTGGTAGTCGAGTTCGAGCAGACGCTCGGCGTCCCGCTCGGTCACTTCGCGGGGAGAATAATGAAGCCGCAGGTAGAGGCTCTGCCTGGACAGCGCGCGGGCGAACTCGAGTTCCCGCTGCAGGTCGTCGGGCCGCAAGGCCCGGATCCGGACCGGTGTCCCGTCCGGGGCGAGCCAGGTCCGCTCGAGCTCGGCCGGGTAGTCCCTGGGAAGCCGGGACGCTGCGTCAGGCGAACCGGCGTCCGCGCCGCTCACTCGCGGTCGCGGTAGTCGTCGTCGTCGTCGAGGTCGTCCCAGTCCTCGTCGTCATCCTCGTCCTCGTCCCAGTCGTCGTCGTCGTCCTCGTCGTCGTCCCAGTCCTCGTCTTCCTCGTCCTCGTCCTCGTCCTCGTCCTCGTCCTCTTCGTCAACCCAGCCCTCGGGCTCGTCAGCGAGCTCGAGGTCCATCTCGGCCCAGGCATCGAGGTCGATTTCCTCGACCTCGCCGTCGAGCCACTGCAGGCGCAGGCTCGCCTCGTCCGGATCCAGCGAAATCACCTTGAAGATCTCCTCGCGGTCGAGATCTTCGTACCACTGACCGGGTTCCGGATCGTAGTCGCGGCTCACGGGCGCACCCTCTGCAATGAAGTGAGGAATCTCGGATCGAACGGACCGCGAACAACTATACGGGTCGCCCGACGCGACAGGCAACTGCAACTCACGCAAGGTCAACGGGCCCCGGGTCGCGTAAAATTCACCGACAGTCAAGCGAGAAAACAAGGACCTGCCGTGCACGCCTACAGAGCCCCGCTGAGAGATTTCCGTTTCGTCGTACATGAAGTCCTGGACTTCGAACACCACTACCGTTCCTTCGGCCGCGATGAGTTGAACCGCGAGCTGCTCGAGGGCGTGCTGGAAGAGGGTGCGCGGTTCGCCGAGACCGTGCTGGCGCCGACCAACCGCGTGGGCGACGAGCACGGCGTCAAGCTCGAGGACGGCAAGGTGATCACGCCGCCGGGCTTCAAGGAGGCCTACCAGCGGTACTGCGAGGACGGGTGGATCACGATGACGGCCGACCCGGACTGGGGCGGCCAGGGCATGCCGGGCGGGTTCGCGCTCGCGTTCAGCGAGATGCTGATCTCCGGGAACATGGCGTGGAAGATGTACTCCGGGCTGACCGAGAGCGCCGTGCTGACGATCGAGTCCCATGCCTCGGACGAACTCAAGCAGGCCTACCTGCCGAAGATGGTGTCGGGCGAGTGGGCCGGAACGATGTGCCTCACCGAGGCGCACGCCGGATCGGACCTGGGCATCCTGCGCACCAAGGCCGAGCCCCGCGGCGACGGCAGCTACGCGATCACCGGCACCAAGATCTTCATCAGCTGCGGCGAGCACGACCTGACGCCGAACATCGTGCACCTGGTGCTGGCGCGCCTGCCGGACGCGCCCGAGGGCACCAAGGGCATCAGCCTGTTCCTGGTGCCGAAGTTCCTGCCGGACGGCGACGGCATCGGCGCGGCCAACGGCGTGAGCTGCGGCTCGCTCGAGCACAAGATGGGCATCCATGCCTCGTCGACCTGCGTCATGCATTTCAACGACTCGGTCGGCTGGCTGGTCGGCCGGGCGAACGCCGGGCTCGCGTGCATGTTCACGATGATGAATCACGCCCGCCTCGGCGTGGGGCTGCAGGGGCAGGGACTGTCGGAACTCGCGCTGCAGGCTTCGGTCGCCTATGCGGCAGACCGGCTGCAGGGCCGGGCGCTGACCGGTCCGAAGGCCCCGTCGAAGCCGGCGGACCCGATCATCGTGCACCCGGACGTGCGGCGGATGCTGCTCACGCAGAAGGCGTTCGTCGAGGGCGGCCGCGTGCTGTGCTTCCTGACCGGCCGCGAGATCGACAGCTCGCACCTCAATCCCGATCCGACGAAGCGCCAGCAGTCCGAGGACCTGATCGCGTTCCTGACGCCGATCGTCAAGGCGTTCCTGACCGACGCATCGGTCGAGGTCACGAGCCTGGCGGTGCAGATCCACGGGGGTCACGGCTACATCCGCGAGACCGGGGTTGAGCAGCTGCTGCGCGATGCGCGGATCACGCCGATCTACGAGGGCACGAACGGCATCCAGGCCATGGACCTGCTCGGACGCAAGGTCCTCGGCACCGGCGGCAAGAGCCAGCAGGCCGTGGCCGCGCTGTTCCGCAAGACCATCGACCGGTTGGCGGATGTGCCCGAGACCGCCGGCATGGCGAAGGCGCTCGGGGAGCGGGTGAACCAGTGGGACGCGCTGACGCTCGACCTGTGCAAGAACGCGATGAAGGGACCCGACGAGGTGGCCGCCGCGGCCAACGACTACCTGCAGTTCTCGGGCTACGTCTGCCTCGGCTGGTGCCTGCTGGCCGCGGCCGGAGTCGCCGCGCGGCGGCTCGGCGAGGGCGTGCCGGACCCGGACTTCTATCGGGCGAAGCTCGTGACGGCCGCGCATTACTTCGACCGGATCCTGCCGCGTGCCGAGGCGCATGCCGCCGCGGCCCGAGCCGGTGCCGAGGGGCTGATGAGCCTGAGCGACGAACAGCTCTATTTCGCATGAAGCGAGGCGCCGCCGCCGGCGGTCCGCGGCTGCCCGCAGCGCGACGCGTCGTCGTCAAGGTCGGCTCGGCGCTGCTCGCGGAGGCGGGCAGCGGTCGGGTCAACCGCGGCTGGCTCGAATCACTGGCGGAGGATATTGCAGCGCTGCGCGCGCGCGGTCAGGAGGTCGTGGTCGTCTCCTCGGGTGCGATCGCGCTCGGCCGGCGGCAGCTCGGCCTGGCCGTCGGCCGCTTGCGCCTCGAGGAGAGCCAGGCTGCGGCGGCTGCCGGACAGATCCGCCTCGCGCATGCCTGGAAAGAGGTGCTCGAGCAGCACGGCTTCGCCGTCGCGCAGGTGCTGCTGACGCTGGGCGACACCGAGGAGCGACGCCGGTACCTGAACGCGCGCAACACCTTGACGACGCTGCTGCGGCTCGGCGCCATTCCGGTCATCAACGAGAACGACACGGTCGCGACGGCCGAGATCCGCTACGGGGACAACGACCGCCTCGCCGCCCGGGTCGCGCAGATGGTCAGCGCCGATGCTTTGGTGCTGCTGTCCGACGTGGACGGGTTGTACACCGCCGATCCGTGCCGCGACCCGCACGCGAGCCTCGTGCCGCTGGTCGAAGCGATCACGCCCGAGATCGAAGCGATGGCCGGGGGCTCGGCCTCGGACGTGGGGTCGGGCGGCATGGTCACGAAGCTGCTGGCGGCGAAGATCGCGGTCGCGGCCGGCTGCCACATGTGCATCGCTGCCGGCCGGGAGCACAACCCGCTCAGCCGCATCGAGTCGGGCGCGCGCTGCACCTGGTTCGTGGCGGCTGCTTCGCCGGTGACGCTGCGCAAGCAATGGATCGCGGGCCTGTTGAAGCCCGTCGGCGAGTTGCACGTGGACGAGGGCGCGGCTCGCGCGCTCGGCGATGGCCGCAGCCTGCTGCCCGCCGGCGTCGTGAACGTGGTCGGCCGGTTCGACAAGGGGGACGTGGTCATCGTGCGGGGACCCGCGGGTGTGGAGATCGCGCGCGGCCTCGCGGCATACTCGAGCCAGGAAGCCCAGCTGATCCGTGGTCGGAAGAGCGGGGAGCTCGAGGGCCTGCTCGGCTACCGCGGCCGCGACGAGTTGATCCACCGGGACGACCTGGTACTGATATGAGCGCCGAGGATATCGCTGCACTGATGGACGGCATGGGCCGCGCGGCAGTCGACGCGGCGCGGGTCCTGGCGCGTGCGTCAGGGCCGCAGAAGAACCGCGCCCTGGGCGCCGCGGCGCAGTCGCTGCGCCGGCGGACGGACGAGATCCTGGCCGCGAATCGCACCGATCTCGACGAAGCCCGGGCCGCCGGGCTCGGCCGCGCGGCACTCGACCGCCTGCTGCTCGACGCGGCGCGGATCGAGGGCATGGCGCGCGGCGTCGAGGACATCGCCGCGCTCGACGACCCTGTCGGCCGGGTGCTGGCCGAGTGGCGCAGGCCGAACGGCCTGCTGATCCAGCGGGTCAGCGTGCCGCTCGGCGTGATCGGCATCATCTACGAGAGCCGCCCGAACGTGACCTGCGACGCCGGCGCGCTGTGCCTCAAGTCCGGCAACGCGGCGATCCTGCGTGGCGGCAGCGAGAGCCTGCACTCGAGCCGCGCGATTCACGCCTGCCTGGTCGAGGGACTCGCGGCCGCGGAACTGCCCGAGGCATGCATACAGCTGGTGCCGACCACGGACCGGGCGGCGGTCGGTTACATGCTGTCGGCAATGACCGACTACGTGGACGTCATCGTGCCGCGCGGTGGCAAGAGCCTGATCGCCCGGGTGCAGCAGGACGCGCGGGTGCCCGTGATCGGGCACCTCGAGGGCAACTGCCACGTCTACGTGGACGGTGCCGCGGACCTGCCGATGGCGCGGGAGATCGTCTGCAACGCGAAGCTCAGGCGTACCGGCATCTGCGGCGCCGCGGAGACGCTGCTGATCGACCAGGCCTGCCTCGGCACGCACCTTGTGCCGATCGTGCGCGAACTGCTGGACGCCGGCTGCGAGGTCCGCGGCGACGAGCGCGTGCAGCAGGCGGACCCGCGGGTCGTGCCTGCCACCGAGCAGGACTGGCGCACCGAGTACCTGGACGCCATCATCGCGGCCCGCGTCGTCGACGGCGTGGACGAGGCGATCGAGCACATCGCCCGCTACGGCTCGGCGCACACCGAGTCCATCGTCACCGAGGATCCGGCTGCGGCGGAGTGTTTCCTGTCGCGCGTCGACAGCGCCATCGTGCTGCACAACGCATCGACCCAGTACGCCGACGGCGGTGAGTTTGGAATGGGCGCCGAGATCGGGATCTCGACCGACCGCTTTCACGCCCGCGGCCCGGTGGGCGTCGAGCAGCTGGTCAGCTACAAGTACGTCGTGCGGGGGAAGGGGCAGGTCAGGCCCTGACGGGCCCGTGATCGTGATCGTGTGCGTGCTCGTGCGCCGCCTCGGCGCAACGCTCGCAGTTGACCCATCCCGAGTCGCCGTCCTGGTAGTGCTCCTTCTTCCAGATCGGCACCCGGTGCTTGACCTCGTCGATGATGTAACGGCAGGCCGCGAAGGCCTCGCCGCGATGACCCGAGCTGACGCCCACCCAGACGGCCAGCTCGCCGATCGCCAGGTCTCCGACCCGATGCACGCAGGCGGCTTTCTGCACGCCGTAGCGGCGGATGGCTTCCTCGACGATGCGCTCGCCCTCCTTGAGGCCGAGTTCCTCGAAAGCCTCGTACTCGAGCCGCAGTACGCGCTTGCCTTCGTTGTTGTCCCGCACCCAGCCCTCGAAGCTGGCATAGCCGCCCGAGGCCGGATCCGTCAGCGCCTCGCGGTACTGGTCGGGGCACAGCGCCCCGGAGCTGAACGAGAACTTCTGCATCAGCCGCCCGCCACCGGGGGGATGAACACGACACGGTCGCCGCTCTCGAGCGGCCGCGACCAGTCGACGAATTCCTCGTTCACCGCGACGCGCAGCATCGCGGCCGGCAGTTGCATGCCGTGACGCGCGCGCAGCTCCTCGTAGAGCTCGGCGGGCGTCGCGGCCGTCGTCTCGAGTTGCTCCTCGCTGACGCCCGCCTGCTCGCGCAGCGCGGCAAAATAGCGCACCTGCACCTGCCTCATGTCGGCGCCGCCTGCGGGCCCACGTCGCGGCGTCCGCCGTGCTTCTCGAGCAGCCGCGTGTCCGTGATCAGCATCTCGTGCGACAGGGCCTTGCACATGTCGTAGACGGTCAGCGCCGCGACCGACGCGCCGGTCAGGGCCTCCATCTCGACGCCGGTCTTGTGGTGCACCGAGACGCTGCAGCGGATCACCGCTTCGTCACGGTCGTTCATCTCGATCTCGACGCGGCAGTTCTCCAGGCCGAGCGGATGGCAGAACGGGATCAGCTCGTGCGTGCGCTTGGCGCCCATCACTCCGGCGATGATCGCCGTCTGGAACACCGGCCCCTTGCTGGTCGCGAAGCCTGACGTCCGCAAGGCCGCGGCAACGCCGGCCGGAAACCGCACCCGCGTCTCGGCCACGGCCGTGCGCCGCGTGACGGCCTTGCCGCTCACGTCCACCATCGCCGGGTGCCCGGCCTCGTCCACGTGACTCAGCATTCGCTCACCCGCCGATGTAGTTCATCTCGATCTTGTGTATGGGCTGCTCCTTGCGACGGAGCTGTTCGCGCAGCTCGCTGTAGCGGTCGGCGCGGACCGACCAGCCGTCGCGGATCCGGGCAACGAGTTCCTCGTCGCTCGCGCCACCGCGCAGCAGCGCGCGCAGGTCCAGCCCCTGCGTGGCGAACAGGCAGGTGTAGAACCGGCCCTCCGAGGACAGTCGTGCGCGGCTGCAGTCGCCGCAGAACGGCGCGCTCACCGAGGAGATGAAGCCGAGCTCGCCGGCACCGTCGTCGTAGCGGTAGCGCTCCGCGACCTCGCCGCGATAGCTGCCGGGCAGCGCAGTGACCGGCCAGTGCCGGCGGATCTGCTCGAGCAGCCGCGCCGAGTGGACGACCTGGTCGGGTTGCCAGTGATTGCGGTTGCCGACGTCCATGTACTCGATCAGCCGGACGATGACGCCGGTGCCGCGGAACCGCTCCAGCAGCGGCAGCACGGAGTCCTCGTTGACGCCGCGCTGGACGACCGTGTTGATCTTCACCGGCGTCAGACCCGCCTCGATCGCCGCCTCGATCCCCTCGAGCACCTGCTCGAGCCCGCCGAAGCCGCCGCTCATCCGCTCGAAGACCTCGGGGTCGAGCGAGTCGAGGCTGACCGTGACCCTCTGCAGGCCGTTCGCCTTGAGTTCCGCCGCGTGCTGCGCGAGCAGGATCCCGTTCGTCGTCAGCGCGATGTCGTCGGCGCCGCGGATCGCGGAGAGTTCGCCGACCAGGTCTGGCAGGCCCTGTCGCAGCAGCGGTTCCCCGCCCGTTAGCCTGAGCTTCCTGACGCCGAGCCCGACGCAGGCCCGCGCGATCCGCACGATTTCCTCGAAGCCCAGCCGTTCCGTGGTCTTCAGGAAGCGGTAGCGCTCGTGATACGTCTCCCGCGGCATGCAGTAGGGGCAACGGAAGTTGCAGCGGTCCATCACCGAGATCCGCAGGTCGTGCATGCTGCGGCCGAGCCGGTCCTTCGGCTCGAGGCGTCGCAGCCGGGCAGCGGAGGAGGGCTCAGCGTCCATCAGCGGGACCTGACGACGCCGTCCGGCAGCAGGTGACGGTCTTCGGCGAGCGCGTGGTGCTCATTTGTCGTTGCGGGCGTTGAAGGCCTTGATTTCCTCGCTCCAGCGCAAGGCCATGGCCTGCAGTTCGTCGATCGCGGCGTTGTGGCGCTTGGCGTGGATCGACTCGATCACGGCCTTCATCTCCTGGTAGTTCGCGGCGCTCGGATCCAGGCTGGCGAGTGCTTCCGCCTTCTCCTGGTCGAGGCAGGGAAGAAACGTCTGCTCGACCTCGTCCCGGTATTCCTTGATCGCCGTCTGCGCGGCCAGCATTTCCTCCTTGGTGGCGTAACCGCCGTTCGGGACGGACTGCGGCGCCTGCGGGTACGGGCAGGCCGCCTGCGCCTGCGCGACAGCGGCGGAGATCAGGAGGATGGCGAGCGAGGCGGACAGCTTCATCTGCGGTACCTGAGCTCCCGGGTGCTGGCCCGGGCGCTGATGACGGGTGGCGCAAGACTATAGCAAACCCGGGGACCCCTTCCCTGCGTCGCCGGGGGTATGCTGTGCTGCAGGCAAAGCGAAAGGGCTGGCACGCGTTATGGGCAAGGCACCGGCGACTTATGGCGCGAGCACGCACGGGCTGCGTGGCGACTACAGCGGCATGCGCG
>CAZKLS010000045.1:0-3122 GCA_964553405.1 uncultured Steroidobacteraceae bacterium | reverse complement strand
TTCCCGGTGACCGTCTGGCTGCGGGAGGAGAGTGAGTTCGACTACATCGTCGAGCCGGACATCTTCCACGACTTCTTCGGGCACGTGCCGCTGCTGTTCGACCCGGTGTTCGCCGATTACATGCAGGCCTATGGCCGGGGTGGCCTGAAGGCGGAGGGCCTGCATGCGCTCGAGTACCTCGCGCGCCTGTACTGGTACACGGTCGAGTTCGGCCTGATCGACACGCCCGGGGGGCTGCGCATCTACGGTGCGGGGATCCTCTCCTCGCCGAGCGAGATCGACCATGCGCTGGCCAGCCCGGAACCGCGACGGATCGCGTTCGACCTGCGCCGCGTGATGCGCACCCGATACAAGATCGACAGCTTCCAGCAAAGCTATTTCGTGATCGACGATTTCGGGCAGTTGTTCCGGGAGACCGCGCCGGACTTCACGCCGATCTACCCGCAGGTCGCGGCGCAACCGACGCTCGAAGCGGGCGAGGTGCTGCCTGCCGAGCGGCTGTTCGGCTGAGGGGGGAGGGCACGCGAGCCATTCGAGGCGGCCAGCTGTCCTGCAGGCGTCGGGTCGTAGCTCCATGCCCCGGCTGGCGCGTCGCGCGGCAACTGGTGTCCAATATCGGGTCCCGGCCGACGAGTCGCCGGGCCCAGGAGTAGCAAGCATGAGCAGCCCGAAGCCCGTCGCCGCGCCCGGTGGCGCATCCCTGATTTCCCTCGGCCACTTCATCGGCGGCCGGGCCGTCGCTGGTACCTCCGGGCGCTCAGGACCGGTGTTCAACCCGGCCACGGGGAGCCTGCGTGGCCACGTGGCCTTCGCCAGCGCCGAGGAGACGCGTAGCGCCATCGCGGCCGCCGAGCGAGCGCTGCCGGCCTGGGCGGCAACTACACCGCTGCAGCGCGCGCGGGTCATGTTCCGGTTCAAGGCACTGCTCGAGGAGCACGCGGACGAACTGGTGGGGCTGATCACGAGCGAGCATGGCAAGGTGCTGTCCGACGCGAGGGGCGAGCTCACCCGGGGCATCGAGGTCGTCGAGTTCGCCTGCGGGATCCCGCAGCTGCTGAAGGGCGAGTTCAGCGAGAGCGTGGGCACCGGCGTCGACAGCTGGTCGCTGCGCCAGCCCGTCGGCGTCTGCGCGGGCATCACGCCGTTCAACTTCCCGGCGATGGTGCCGATGTGGATGTTCCCGGTGGCCATCGCCTGCGGGAATACGTTCGTGCTGAAGCCCTCGGAAAAGGACCCGAGCTGCCCGCTGCGCGTGGCCGAGCTGCTCAACGAGGCGGGGCTGCCGGACGGCGTGTTCAACGTCGTCAACGGCGATCGCGAGGCGGTGGATACGCTGCTGACCGATCCGCGGGTCGCGGCGGTGAGCTTCGTGGGCTCCACGCCGGTCGCCGAGCACATCTACCGGACGTCCTCCGCGCACGGCAAGCGGGTCCAGGCGCTCGGCGGCGCCAAGAACCACATGGTCGTGATGCCCGACGCCGATACGGCCAATGCGGCCAGCGCGCTGCTCGGCGCGGCGTATGGCTCGGCCGGCGAGCGATGCATGGCGATCTCGGTGGCAGTCGCGGTCGGCGAGGCCGGGGATCGCCTGGTCGACACGCTGAAGAAACTCATTGAAAAACTGAAGGTTGGAGATGGAGCCTCAGACGATGTCGAGATGGGGCCGCTGGTCACGCGGGAGCACCTCGACAAGGTCCGCGGCTACGTGGACCTGGGGGTCGCGGAGGGCGCGAAGCTGGTCGTTGACGGACGGGACCTGCGGGTGCCGGGCCGCGAGGACGGGTTCTTCCTCGGGCCCTGCCTGTTCGACGAGGTCACGCCGCAGATGCGGATCTACCGCGAGGAGATCTTCGGTCCCGTGCTCTGCGTGCTGCGCGCGCCGGACCTGGCCACTGCGCTCCGGATCGTGAACGAGCACGAGTTCGGCAACGGCGCCGCGATCTTCACGGCCAGCGGCGAGAGCGCTCGGCTGTTCACGCTGGGCGTGCAGGCCGGCATGGTCGGCGTCAACGTGCCGATACCGGTGCCGATGGCCTTCCATTCCTTCGGCGGCTGGAAGCGTTCGCTGTTCGGCCCGCTGCACGTTCACGGTCCCGACGGCGTGCGTTTCTACACGCGGCTGAAGACGGTGACCTCGCGCTGGCCGACGACGCAGCCCGAGGCGGCTCAGTTCGTGATGCCGACGATGAAGTGAGCAGGCGCGGGCGGATGCCGATGGCGAGGCAGGCAGGAGTCATCCGGGCGTGGGCGTGGCTCGACCTGGTCGTCACGGCGCTGCTGGCGGTGCCTCCGCTGGCGATGCTGTTCGTCCAGGTCCTGTACGCATTGAATGGCAGGCTCGGCGGTGCCGGGGTGCCGCCGGATTTCGCGCCGGTGCACTGGTTCTTCGTCTGCCTCGCGGGAGTCATCGGCGTGGCATGGTCGCTCGCGCGCATCCTGCAGCCGCTCCGGCCGCTCGGGATCATCGATGCGTTCGCGCGCCTCGCCGTGGCTGCCCTGATCCTGTACTTCGTGCTGGTGCGTGATGCGCCGGTCGCTCTGCTGGTGTTCCTGGTGTCGGAGTTGCTCGGCGCCGGCCACCAGTTCTGGGCGCTGCGCCGGCGGGCGAGCCGCGCGGCGTGGTAGCCGTTACGGCCGGTTCGATCCGGTACGCTGGCGGCACGCCGCAGCCGGGCACCGGGCGAGGGGTGAGCGTATGCGATTCGTGAAGCAGGTGTTTACCGGCGGACAGGTCACGCTCGACTACAACGAGTTCGTGGACTGCGAAATGCGCGACTGCCTGCTGATCTACCACGGCGGCGAGTTCTCGCTGGTGCGGACGAAGCTCGTCAACGTGCGTTTCGGGCTCGCGGGCGCAGCGAACAACACGCTCGGCTTCCTGAAGCTCGTCCGTGCCAACGGCCAGGAGCTTCTCGACTCGCTGCTGGACCAGGGACCGCAGCCCGAGCCCGGGCAGAGCGTGACGATCAACTGAGGGAGAGCCGGGCCATGATCGGACCGTGCGCCGGACTCGAGTCGGGGCTGGCTGCTGCACCTGCTGATGCTGGCGGCAATCGTTACCGTCTTGGTCGTGGCGCTGCGCCGGAGACCCTCTACGGTGGTATCGAACTGATGCAAGGACA
>CAZKLS010000044.1:0-20117 GCA_964553405.1 uncultured Steroidobacteraceae bacterium | reverse complement strand
CGACGACGTCGCAGACGCCGTCGCCGTCCTGATCCGCGCAAACTTCACTACCGGTCACAGTCGTCGCCGACGTCACGGCGGCCGCCGCCGAGGGCTCCGGCAGACGCAGGTGCTGGAAGGCCTGCTGCATCCCGACCCGGATCTGCGCCCATTCGCCCGGATCGTCGATCACCCGCGGCGTGATCAGCACGATCAGCTCGGTTTTCTCCTTCTGGCGGCTCTCGGAGCGAAACGCCCAGCCGAGGCCGGGGATGTCACCGAGCCCCGGGACCTTGGCGGTGCTGTTGTTGCCGACCTCCGAGATCAGGCCCGCGAGCAGGATGCTCTGGCCCGACCTCGCCACCACCTCGGTCGTGACGCTGCGCTCGAAGAAGATCGGGGCGCCCTCGACGTTCGAGGCCCCCTGCTGGGTATTCGAGATCCGTTGCTCGATCTCCATCACCACGAGCCCCTGCGCGTTGATCGTGGGCCGGATGCGCAGCTCGAGGCCGGTCTTGCGGTAGAGCACCTGGGTGATCTGCGTGTCGGAGATGATCGGGTCGGACGCCGTCGCGCCGACCGTCGGCACGTCGTTGCCGACCGAGATCGCCGCCTCGACGCCGTCGCGCACCACCAGCGTCGGATTCGACAGCACGTTGACGAGGCCGTCGGTGGCGGAGAGCTTCAACCGCACGAAGTTCGCGATGTTGTCGATGTAGCTGAGCGAGAAGCCGCCGTCCGGCAGCCCCAGCCCGCCGCCGGTGCCGCCGCTCAGGCGCCCGTCCTGGAACGCGAACTCGACGCCGTAGGCGAACTCGCCGGTCAGCGTCACTTCCGCGACGGTGGCCTCGAGCAGGATCTGCTTCGGCGGCACGTCGAGCCGCCGGATCATCGGCAGCAGCGACTGGTAGCGCTGGCCGGTCGTGTAGAAGATCAGCGTATTCGAGCGCGGGTCCACCGAGAGCGTGACGCCCTGGCCCTGCACCGACATCGCGCGCGGCGCGGCGCTCGCGAGCGGGGCATCGCGCCGCAGCACGTTGTCCCGCGTCACGTACTGGCCGTCCGAAAGCGCATCGGCGCTCGTTTCCTCGGGATTGACCGGGCTGCGCATCCGGTCGCGGCGCTGGGCCGCGGTCGTCGCGCCGCCGAGCGCCGAGCGCGTATCCCTGGCCGCGGATTCCCCGACCGGTCCGATCACGCCGCCGAGCAGCGGCGCCAGCGACTCGCCGAGGTCCGAGGCCCGCGCATTGCGCGGGTGATAGATGAAGTAACGCTCCTCCGGTCCCTGGTTGGGCTGGTCGAGCTGCCGGAGCCAGTACTGCACGCGCTGCAGCAGCTCCGGGCTGCTGGCGAACACGACCAGCGCCGCGAGCTGCTCGAGCGGCACCAGCGCCACGTTCTTGCCCTCGGCCCGCCCGACGCCGGCGTAGATGCCCTCGTTCTCGAGCAGCGTCACCAGCTGCTCGGCCGCCTCGCGGCTGCCGACGAAGTCGAGCGACGCGATCCCGACTTCCCGCGCACGGTTCGCAGGCTGATCGAGCAGCCCGACGATGTCGATCACGCGCAGGATGTTCTCGCGCTCGCCGGTCACGAACAGCGCGCTCTGCGCCGAGTCGGCCTTCGCGTCGACGCTGACGAGGTCGAGGATCGTGCGCTCGATGCTGAGGTTCATTCCGTAGCGCAGCGGGATGATCTGCATGACCGGGCCGGCGACGTCGGGCACATCCTGGGGCCTGCGGCCGAAGCCGATCGGGATCGTGCCGCGGGCCTTGCCGTCCGCTGCATGCAGGTAGAAGACGTTGTCCTTGTAGGTGGTGCCGATCCCGCGCGAATCGAGCAGCTCGGACATCAGCTTGTAGTAGGCGCGGCTGCTGACCGGCTTCTCGAGGCTCAGCGTCACCGGGTCGTCGAGGCCCGGCAGCCCCTCGGCGATCACGTAGCTCGATTTCAGCACCTCGTTGAACGAGTAGTTGATGAAGTCGCGCAGCGAGATGGCTTCCACCGAGACGACGACCGAGTCGTTCCCGGGAAAGCGCCCGGACCAGTCGAGCTTCTGCATCGACGCCGGCGTCCGCGGCGGCGCGCTCAGGCGCTGCAGCTCGCCACCGCCGGCCTGACCGGCCGCGGCGCCGGCCGCCTCCGCCTGCTCCTCGGCGCGCTCGGCTGCTGCGCCTGAGGAACCCGCCGGCGGCGGCACGGCCACGCGGGGCGGCGGCACGTCGAACCGGTCCGGAGTCTGTGCGCACGCGCCGATGAGCGCGGTGGAGATGAGCATGAAGATCAGACGTTTCATGATGCCTTCTTCTGTGGGCCGCAGGCGCTACGGCCTCTTCTCGGGCTGGGTTCCGCCTTCCTCGACGACGGGCAGGTCCCAGGGAAGCTGGACCTCCTCGCCCGGCGCGAGTTCCTGTGGTTTTGCGACGGGGCGCTCAGTGGCGGCACCAGGCGAGGGTTCCGGTCCCGCAACGGCTGCGGGCGTCGGCGTCGCCACCGGCCTTCTGGCGGCCGGGGTCTTTTTCGGCTGCGAGGCATTCGCCTGGTTCGCACGCAGCCGCGCGCGCACTTCGTCGACCTTGCCGGAGCCGCGCGTGTAGGAAGCGCCACCACCCGTCCGAACGGCCGGCGCGGGCGTCGGGCTGCCCGCGCCCGCCGCAGCTAGCGGAGTCCGGCCCGGCTCGAACAGCAGCAACTCCCTCGATTCCCCGTCGCGCGCGAGCTTCACTCTGCGGGGTCCGATCTCCGCGACGGTGGACCCGTGCAACTCGTCGCCTTCCCCGACCCAGTGCAGCTGCGCCTCTGCGCCGCCCGATCGGGGACGGGCGTGCACGACCGCGAACTCCCCGTCGTCCTTGCGGAACACGCCGACCAGCGTCAGTTCCCATCCGGACGGATCGGTGGGCACCGCCGCGACGCCGGCCGAGCCCGCGAGCGCCGGCATCCACGCAACGAGTTCACGACGCACGGTTGCCGCGTCGGGTCGCGCCGGCAACGCGACCTCCGGCGGCGGCTCGAAGCCGCGCAGCGACTCGTCGCGGCCCACGTACACCCGGCCGAAGAAATCCCAGGCTCCGAGCAGCACGAGAGCGCCCACCGCCAGAATCGTCTGCCGGCGGAGACTCACGGCCGCCCTCCCGCCTGCATCGACGGCGGCGGCTTCGGCCGGTAGAAGAGGTCCAGCACCATCACGGCCGAGGCCGGGTCCGTCGCGGGTCCGCTCGCGGGCGACTTGAGCTTCAGCTGGAACTCCCGGATCGCCGCGAATGGCAGCGCGCTCTCCAGGTCCCCGTGCATCAGGATCAGCCTGTCGAGCGGTCCGTCGACCTTGATGCTGGCGCGGCTGTAGGCAAGCCCGGCCTCCTCCACGTCGCCGTCGAGCAGCCAGTCGAACAACGACACCTGCAGGCCCGCCTGCGATGCCAGCGCGGCGATCCGCTGCTGGGCGGCGAGCCGGGAATCGTCGTCCGCGACGGCTTCGGGAAACGCGGCGAAGCTGGCCTCGGACTGCCGCGCCAGCGCGTCCCTCGCCGCGACGATCGCCTCCCGGTTCTGCAGCACGCCCTCGGAGCGGTCCAGGCGTTTCGTCAGCATCTCGAGCTGCTGGCGCTGCTCGTTCTGAGTCTCAACCCAGGGGACGACCACGAAGCGGACGACCGCGAGCGCGCCAGCCACCCCGAGCAGCCACTGTATCCGTGCGTCAGCCACTGCCGGCCTCCCGCGCGAGGCGCAAGGTGATCGCGAAGTCCTCGAGCCCGCCCTTGCCGCCGCGCACCGGGGCGGAGAAGCGGGCTCCCGTGACGCCCGGGCTCTGATCCAGCGCCACGAGCACGTCCGTGGCCGCAGGCGCACTGCCGCGCAGCGTCAGCTCGAAGTCCTCGAGTTCGATCGCGCTCAAGCGCGCACCGCTGGCCCAGGCAGTGCCCACGATGCGCCAGAGCTGGTACGTATCCGCACGGCCTTCGAGCACTCCGTCGAGGCCGGCCTGCCGCGCGGCCAGCAGGTCCACCTCGCGCTGCGCGGCCAGCAGCGAGTCCACCTCGGGTCCGAGTTCCGCGAGCCGCGCCTCGCGGGACTCGCGGGTCAGCAGCAGGTATCCCGAGGCGAACGCGAGGTACGACGCCAGCGCGACGGCGGCCACCGTCGCGATTCGGCGCCACTCGAGCGGCGCGCGGCGCGCGGCCGCGGGCTGGCGAAATCTCAGCCAGGCATCGGTGGGAAGGCTGCGCAGCCCCTGCGGCAGTCGCGCGACCAGGTCGGAGCGTCCCAGCGAGAGTGGGGCCTCGCCTGAGTCGAGGCCCGCGGCGAGCGCGAAGAGCTCGGCCGTCGCCACGGTACCGCCAGCCGGCTGGCTCACGCCGTTGGCCGACAGGAAATAGCTGTAGCCATCGCGCTCGACACTGGCCACCCGACCCCGGGGCAGCGTGCCTGCCAGCACCGCGCTCTCCGGCACCAGCCAGAACGCACGGCCCACCCGTTCGAGCACGCCGGGGCGCAGCTCGAAGAAGCTCACCTCGCGCTTCTCCTGGTCCGGCTCGCCGATCAGCGTCAGCGTCGGGGGCGCCTCGGCGAGTTCCTGGCGCAGCACGGCCTCGAGGTCGCGCCGCGAGTGGATCGGGTACTTGCGGCGGCGCTCGACGTAATGCTCGCGTCCGAGCACCGCCACCAGCGCGGCGGCATTGCCCGGGTCGCCCTCGAGGTCACGGCGCTGGTCGGTCAGCCAGACGATGCGGCGGCGCAGTGCCCCGTGCAGCCGTCCGCCCGCCGCCGCCCGATCCGTCGTTTCGGCGCCACTGCTCATGTACTGCCCTGTTCCTCGTTGCCCGAGCGCTGCCAGATCGCGACCGGCACACTCTGGTACGGCCGCACGATGATCGTGCTGCGCCGCTCGACGCGACTGTCACCGCGCTCGATCCGCAAGCCCAGCTCGAGCGCCGGGCCCGCCGAGAAGACGGTCATCTCGTCCGGCTGCACGCCGGTGATCTTCATCAGCGCCAGCATGTCGACCTCCCCTGCATCGCGCGCATCGGCGAGGCCCCGAAGCTGGCTGTCGCTCAGCTGCGCGCGGAGCAACTCGGGCGGGGCCGTCATCGGGTTGAACCCCGGCGTGGGGTACAGCGTCAGCAATGGCCGAAGGCGAAGGTACAGGTCCTCGCTCATGTCGGGCAGCAGCTTCAGCTCCGCGAGGTCCTGCAATGGATAGCCCCTGCCCGGCTCGGGCGAGCCATTGCCCGGGTCCGAACCCAGTGCCGCGAGGCTGGCCGATGCGCCCTGCAGGTCCATCAGCTGCGCGCCGAGCCGCCGCGCCCGGTCCCGGTCCACGCCGAGGCCCGCCACGACGTCCGCGAACTCCGCGGCACCGTAGAGCGGCACCCGCAGCCGCCCGGACTCGTCCTGCAGCGTAAACGTGATCTCGTCCACCGTGAACGGCTGTCCACTGAAGTTCCAGGCGGCCGCGTAGGGATTCGCACTGTCCGGATTGACGACCCAGGGCTCGGTCAAGAGCGTGTAGATCAGCGCGGTCTCGCGCGACAGCGCAGCCAGCTCGAGCGTCGCGCGATCGTCGAGCCGTTTTGCGCGCGCGACCTGCTCGCGCGCGGTCAGCCCGAGCTGCATCATCAGCAGGCCGATGATGCCGGCGATCAGCAGCACCTGGATCAGTGCGATGCCGCGCTGCCGGCTCATTCGGCCCCCGAGTAGCGCCGGAAGCTCACGTCGGCGCGTTCCGGCACGAACACGACGGCCTCGGTCCCGCCCAGGCGCAACGCAATGCGCTCCGGATGCTGCCGCAGGATCAGCCCGTCGTACTCGTCGAACCACCGCGGCGCGATTCCCAGCTCGGGCGATTCCGAGGCCTCGAAGCGCTGCTGCAGCGACTCCCAGCCGTAGTAGCCGAAGCGCAGGTCCGCGATTCCGGACAACACCTGCATCCGATGCTGGAACGGCAGCACCTGGGAGGACTGGCGCAGCTGCACGCCGGTGAGCGGCGCCTCCTCGTAGAGCAGGTTCCAGTTCCCGTCGTCGGCCGGCTCCCGGAAGACCCGGATCACGGCCAGCTCGCCCGGGTTGAACACCGGGCTCTTGGTCACCAGCGTGAGGCCTTCCTCGCGCCCGAGAAAATAGAAGCCCGGCGCGCCGCGCTCGTTCCGCACCACGTACGGCAGCGTGTCCTCGAGCGCCGCGACCACGAGGTCCAGCCGCTGGTACTGGGACTGGGCACGATCGTAGCGGCCCAGCCGCCCCTCCCAGTGGCGCGTGAACAGCGAATAGCCGTAGCTCGCGATGCCCACGACCATGCCGAAGATCGCCAGCGCGATCAGCAGCTCGATCAGCGTGAAGCCGCTGGTCCTTACCTTGGTCGCCATGGGCCCCATGCGAGCTCCTGGTACAGGAAGGTGCGTTGCTGGCCGCGCAGCTGCAGTTTCAGCTCCACGTCGTAGAGGCGGTAGCGCGGTGAGTACTCGGTGAACTCGATCTGGTCCGGGTCGAAGCGCGGCGCGGGCGAGCCGTAGCGCGCGGTCTCGGCCTGCCAGTTGTACTCGACGCCGAGCAGCTCGGCTGCGCCCTGCAGCCGTTCCTGCGGATTGGTGCGCAGCTGGTTGCGGATCGACGACGTGATCAGCGGCAGCGGCGTCAGCATCTCGACGACGGTCTCGGCCTTCGCCGAGGCGAGCAGCGCAGTGCGATAGGTCTCGCTCGCGACCGCCAGCACCGTGAACAGGATCGTCGCGGCGATCAGCACCTCGATCAGCGTGAAGCCGGCCTCCCGCCTCACGGGCTCTCCTCCAGCCAGCCATTGAGCTCGAGACGGCGCTCGCGCCCGCCCTGGCGCAGCGCGAGGCTCGCGGGATGGGCGATGCCGTTGCGGTTGATGCTGAGCTGCTGCGCGGGCTCGAAGAACAGCCGCTCGAAAGGCACGACCCGCTCCTGCTCGCCGATGCTCCAGCGAAGCTCGGCGCCCTCGCCGCGCAGGCTCACCGGCTTGCCTTCGGCGAAGGCGCGGAACGCGAGCCCGGTCACCGTGCGCTCGAGCACCAACCACTCTTCCTGCGCGCGCGCTTTGTCGATTCGGTCCACGGCCAGCGGACCGACGAGCCCGAGCAGCAGCCCGAGGATCGCGAGCACCACCAGCAGTTCGACCAGCGTGAAGCCGCGCGCGTTCGTCATCGCTACAGCCCGATGTCCGCGACGGAGGTGATGCTCAGCATCATCACGACGACCACGCCGCCCACGATCAGGCCCATCAGCAGGATCAGCAGCGGCTCGAGCAGCGTCGTCAGGCGCTGCGTCCAGGAGGAGAAATCGTCGCGGCTGCGCCGCGCGATCTCGGTGAAAACCTTGCCGAGCTCCCCGCTCTCCTCGCCGACCTCGAGCAGCGACGCGTAGAAATCCGGAAACAGCCGCGTCTGGCGCAGTGTCGCCGAGAGCTGCTCGCCGCGGCGCACTTTCTCCACCGCGATCGACGTCTCGCGCCGCAACTGCCCGTGCCGGATGCTGCCGGTCGCGAGCTGCAGCGCGCGGTCCACCGGCACGCCGGACTCGAGCATCATGCCGAGTCCGCTCGCGAAGCGGATCCGCTCGACCGTCAGCGCCGCGTCGCGGATGAGCGGCGTGCCGAGCGCGAGCCGCTCGCGCGCCTCGATCGCTCCGGGCCGGCCGCGCGCCTGCCACAGCGCGACCCCGACCGCGACCAGCCCCACGCCGAGCAGCCACTGGTACTTCTGCATGAACCCGCTGGCACCCAACAGCGCGGTCGTGTACCAGGGCAGTTCGCTCGCGTCGGTGAACAGCGTGCTCAGGTTCGGCACGACGAAGTTGAAGATGAACAGCAGCGCGACGATGCAAACGCCGAGCACGACCATCGGGTAGGACGCGGCCTGCAGCACTTTCTGCCGCACGTCGCGGCGGAAGCGCAGGTCCTCGGACAGGCGGCGGAACACGTCCGGCAGCCGGCCGCTCTCCTCGCCGACGGCCACCAGGTTCACGAACAGCGGGTCGAACACGCCCTGCTGGTCCGCGACAGCCTCCGAAAGCTGCCGGCCCTGCTTCAGCTGGCCGGACAGACCCCCGAGGAGCTTGCCGACCGCACCGCCTTTCGCGGAGCGCTCGAGGATGCCGATCGCACGGTCGATCCGCACGCCGCTGTCGAGCAGCAGGCTCAGTTCCGAGGTCAGGAACTCGAGGTCCTCGAGCCGCACGCGCTCGGACCGAAGCCCCAGCGACTCCCGCCAGTCCTTGCCGCCGCCTTCGCGCTCGAGCGCGCTGACCAGCACGCCGCGGCTGCGCAGGTCGTCCCGCGCGAGGTCCAGCGCGTCCGACTCGACGAAGCCCGACACCCGCGCGCCGGATCCGTCGAATCCCTCGAAACGGAAGCGGCCCATCAGCCGGCCACCCGCAGCACTTCCTCGAGCGTGGTCTCGCCGGTCAGCGCCTTCAGGTAGCCGTCCTCGAGCAGCGAGCGCCAGCCCTGCGAGGCGCAGTAGCGGCGGGCCTCGGCGAGGAAGTGCGGACCGACGTCGAGCGCCTTGATGCCCTCGTCGCAGCGCAGGTACTCGACGACCGCCATCCGGCCCCGGTAGCCGGTGTGGCCGCAGTCGTCGCAGCCGCGTTCCTGCAGCAGGCGCGGCGTCGCGATGCCGGCCCGCGCGGCGAACTCGTGCAGGCCGAACTTCTCGAGCAGCGCCGCGGCGTCCGGGTGCGGCTCGGCGCAGTGCGGGCAGAGCCGGCGCGCGAGCCGTTGCGCGACGATCGAGCGCAGCGCGGCGTTCAGCAGGTATTCCTCGACGCCGAGGTCCAGCAGCCGCGTGTAGGCGCTCGGCGCGTCGTTGGTGTGCACGGTCGAGAACACCAGGTGGCCGGTCAGCGCGGACTGCATCGCGATCGCCGCGGTCTCGCGGTCGCGGATCTCGCCGACCATGATGATGTCCGGGTCCTGTCGCACGATGCTGCGCAGGCCCGTGGCGAAGTCGAAGCCGATCGCAGGCTGCACCTGCACCTGGTTGACGCCGGCGAGCTGGTACTCGATCGGGTCCTCGAGCGTGATGATCTTCACCTCGGGCCGGTTCAGGCGCGAGAGGAACGTGTACAGCGTCGTGGTCTTGCCCGAGCCGGTGGGACCGGTGAGCAGCACCACGCCGGAGGTCACGGCGAGGTCCTCGAGCACCCGGGTCTCGACGTCCGCGGACAGGCCGAGCAGCTTCATGTCGTAGACCAGCGCGCCCTTGCGCAGGAAGCGCATCACCGCGCTCTCGCCCTCGGACACCGGCAGCGTCGAGACGCGGATGTCGATGTCCTCGCCGGCGAGCCGCAGGTCGACCTTGCCGTCCTGCGGGCGCCGGCGCTCGCCGATGTCCATGCCGGCCAGGATCTTCAGCCGCGTGATCACCGGCAGCACCATCGCCGGCGCGATCGCGTCCACCTCGTGCAGCACGCCGTCGATGCGGAACCGCACCCGGGCACGGCTGCCCTGCGGCTCGATGTGCATGTCGGAGGCGCCCTGCTTCAGCGCGCGGCCGATCAGCGTGTTCAGCAGATTGACGGTCGGCGCCTCGGAGGCGAGTTCCCGCAGCCGCCCCTCCTCGACCGAGCTGAGGCCCGGACCCGGCGCCGCGTCCTTGAGCCGGCCGAGGCGCGCCTTCAGCACGTCGAACTGCTCCTCGCTCGCGAGCCGGAGCTCGCAGGGCAGCTGCCCCTGGCTGAGCCATTCGCTGACCTCGAGGTCGAGTGGCGCGTGGGTCGCGAACACCCAGCGGCCGTCGGGCCGCTCGATGGGCAGCCAGCCGCGCTCGAGCAGGAAGTCGAGCGGCAGTTCGTCCACGCCCTCGGGCGGCTGCCAGTCGGCGGCGAAGCGGGCCGGCAGCACCGGCGCGCCGAGCAGCCGGCTGAAGATGCCGGGCAGCGAATCGGCCGACAGGCTCCCCATGTTCACCAGGATCTGCTCGAGCCGGCCGCCGTATTTCTGCTGGTAGCTGCGCGCCTTGTCGAGGTCCGCGGGATCGACGCCGGAGTCAGTCAGCAGCGCGCTCAGGGCCGTCATTGAAAGACGATGTCCTCGTCCTCGTCCTCGCCGCCGGGCCGGCCGTCCTTGCCGAAGCTGCGGAGCACGTAGGGCTGGCCGCCCTCGCCCGGGACCTGGTACTGGTAGGGATTGCCCCAGGGGTCGGCCGGCAGCTCGCGCGGCAGGTACGGGCCGTCCCAGCCGGGCCGGCTGCTCTGGCGCAGTTCGGCGAGGTTCGGCGGGTACTCGCCGATGTCCAGCCGATAGGTATCCAGCGAGGTGGCCAGCATCTGCATCTGCGCCAGCGCGGTCTTGCGCTGCGAGGAGCTGACCTTCGAAAACATCGTCGGCGCCACCAGCGACAGCAGCAGGCCCAGGATGACGATGACGATCAGGAGCTCGATCAGCGTGAACCCCGAGTTGAGAGTTATTCTACGTTTCATGCTGTAAGTTATCGAAAAATCTGGGCAAATATACCCTAGTCGACGGCGAATTTCGCCGTCCGCCACCCTCCAGCCCGACCGCCGGGTGCAATGCCGGGCGGCCGGCCGGGTGCCGGTCAGTGACTGAGAGTCGGCCGGACGGCCGAAGTTCAGAAGCTCTTGAAGATCAAGTAGATCGAGAGCACGAGAATGAGAAGCCAGGTCAGCGCGGTGCCCCAGAAGCGGCCCCGGGACACGCCTGCCGTGCTCGAGAGCCCCTGCGCGTGGGCCACCCGGGCGGCCACGAATCCCGCGCCCGCGCCGTGCAGCAGCCAGGGCGGCGCAGCGGCCAGCTCGGCCAGCAACAGCAGCACCAGGAACATCGGCGCGTATTCGACCAGGTTCGCGTGGACCCGTACCTGCCGCTCGATCTCGCCCTGGGGACCGGTGCCGAGATTGATCTTGTGCCGCTGCCGGCCCCGCACGACCAGGTAGGCGAGCGCCAGGTACAGAAGCCCCAGCAGGCCCGCATACAAGGTCGTGACGGGTGCCATGGCGGAAGGCTCAGAGCTGGGCCAGCACGTGCTCGGAACTCGAGACCTTGAACTGCCCGGGCTCCTCGACGAAGAGACCCTTGACGACGCCGTCGTCGACGACCAGCGCGAAGCGCTGGCCGCGCATGCCCATGCCGAAGCCGCGGCCGTCCATCTCCAGCCCGAGTGCCTTGGCATATTCACCGTTGCCGTCGGCGAGCATCAGCACCTTGCCGTCCACGGCCGAGGCCTTGCCCCAGGCGTTCATCACGAACACGTCGTTGACGGCCATGCAGGCGATCGTGTCGACGCCCTTGGCCTGGAACTTGTCCGCATCCATGACGAAGCCCGGCAGATGCCGCGCGTCGCAGGTCGGCGTGAACGCGCCGGGTACCGAGAACAACACCACCTTCTTGCCCTTGAAGAGCTCGTCGGTCGTCAGTTTCTGCGGGCCGTCCTTGCTCATGTGCATGAACGCGCCGGCGGGCATCTTGTCACCCACTTTGATGGTCATTGCGGATCCTCCGGGGGAGTTACGGGTTGCGGCGGGAAAACGGAATGTTAGCAGTGCGGTTCGGGGCGCGAGTGACTGCGGTTTCGATCCGGTGCCGGCGGCCCGTGCTTCAGGCGGCCGCCGGGCCGCGCCTGAACCGGGGCGCGCCGCTGAGCCGCTGGTGCAGCGACAGCAGCAGTCCCTCCGTGGTCTCCCAGTCGATGCACGCGTCGGTTACCGAGACACCGTACTTGAGCTCGGAGCGGTCGGCGGGTATCGGCTGGCTGCCCCAGTGCAGGTTGCTCTCCAGCATCAGCCCGACGATCGAGCGGTTGCCCTCGACGATCTGGTTGCCGAGGTTCTCGGCCACCAGCGGCTGCACGGCCGGGTCCTTGCTCGAGTTGCCGTGGCTGCAGTCGACGACGATGTTCTGCGGCAGCCCCGCCGCGTCCAGCTCGCGCTCGCAGAGCGCGATGTTGACGGAGTCGTAATTCGAGCGTCCGGCTCCGCCACGCAGCACGATGTGCCCGTAACGGTTGCCCCGCGTGCGGAACACCGCCGACTGCCCCTGCTGCGTGATGCCGAGGAAGTGATGCGGATGCCGCGCGGACTGCAGCGCGTTGATCGCGACGGTCAGCGAGCCGTCCGTGCCGTTCTTGAATCCCACCGGCGTCGACAGGCCGCTCGCCATCTCGCGGTGCGTCTGCGACTCGGTCGTGCGCGCGCCGATCGCGGTCCAGCTGATCAACTCCGACAGGTACTGAGGCATGATCGGATCGAGCGCCTCGGTCGCCGCCGGCAGGCCGCTCTCGGCGAGGAACAGCAGCAGCTCGCGGGCCAGGCGGATCCCACGCTCGATGTGGAACGAGTCGTCCATGTCCGGGTCGTTGATCAGTCCCTTCCAGCCGATCGTCGTGCGCGGCTTCTCGAAGTAGACCCGCATCACCAGCATCATCGTCTGCTCGACCCGCTCCGCGAGGCCGCGCAGCCGCAGCGCGTATTCGCGCGCCGCGGCCGGGTCGTGGATCGAGCAGGGCCCGACGACGACGAACAGCCGCGGATCCTTGCGGTCGAGGATGGCCTGCAGTCGCGCGCGGCTGCGGTAGACGAACTCCTCCGCCGCGACCGGCGTCGGCAGCTCGCTCTTCACCTGCTCGGGCGTCGGCAGCAGCTCGCTCGAGAGGACGTTGACGTTGTGCAGTCGGTCGGTCATGAGCCGGGGAGTATGCCGCAGCAGGCCGCGCCGCGACCACCGGGACCGTGGACGCCGCCGCTGCCGCGGCTCAGGGGAAGACCCAGGCGGGGACGTTCCGCCAGCCCTGTACCAGCTCCGCGTCGAGCCCACGCCAGTCCTGCTCGAACGACTCGACCAGGCGCCAGAAACGGCCCGAGTGGTTCATGTGCCGCCGGTGGCAGAGCTCGTGCAGCAGCAGGTAACGCACGACCTCCGGTCGCTGGAACATCAGGCAGACGTTCAGGCTGATCGTGCCGGCCGAGGAGCAGCTGCCCCAGCGCGTCCGCTGCCGCCGCAGCTGCAGCCGCGCGTAGTCGAGTCCCGTCTGCCGGGAAAGGTCCTCCAGCCTTTCGCCGAGGTGCTCCGCCGCGGCGCGGTAGAGCCATCCGAGCAGCGCACGGCCGATCTCCGCGTCGCCGGCCCCGCAACCACCGAGCAACAGCCGGCCGTCGCCCGCGTCGCGTATCGCGCAACGGCCCGCGGGATCGTATTCCACCGACCAGCTCCGGGCCGCCGCGGCGAGCTCGATGGAGCGGGGTCGCCGCTCGGTCGCGGTCGGCGCCTGCAATTCGAATTCGCGCGACTGCCGCTCCGCCCATTCGCGGTGGCGCGAGACGAAACGCTCGATCGCCGCGACACCGACGCCCGGCGGCACGACCACCTCGACCCGTCCGCCCGGGAACACCCGCATCGAAAGCCGGCGCGCCCGCCGGCTGATCCGGACCTGCCAGCCCGCGCCGGTATCGCGGTCCGACCAGAGCGACATCTGCAGGGGATTCACGGCCGCCGCGCGCCCGGCCGCCTGCCCTCTCGGTTTTCTCATGTTCAGTTACAACTCCCGCAAGCCCGCGACGACCGGCATCCTCGCAGCGCGCAGCCCGGGCAGCAGGCCGCCGACCAGGCCGAGTATGAGCGAATAGCCGAGACCCGTCAGCAGCAGCTGCGGCGTGACCGTGAACGCGAACGTGATCTGCGTGAAGCTCGCCCAGTTCAGCGTGGACGCCTGGTAGCCGTTCAGCCCGAAGTAGACGACCAGGCCGCCGACGATCCCGCCGAGCAGACCGAGCGTCACGGCCTCGGCCAGCACCGACACCAGTACCGGCGCGGCGCCGAAACCGAGCGCGCGCAGCGTCGCGATCTCGCGCGTGCGCGAGGAGACCGCCGAGTACATCGTGTTCAACGCCGCGAACACGGCGCCGACGCCCATCAGCACCGCGATCGTCGTGCCGACGTACTTCACGAGCGCGATCAGCACCCGCGACTGGTCGGCATAGAACTGCCGCTCGCTGCGCACGCTGACGTTGACGCGCGGATCGGACTCGAGCGCCTGCTGCAACTGCCCGAGCGCAGCCGGCGAGACGAGTCGCACGCGGATCGACTGCACGCTGCTGCCCCGCCGGTACACGCCCTGCAGCACCGTCAGGTCGGTCCAGACCTCGGACTCCGAGACGCTGCCGCCCGCCTCGAACACGCCGACGACGGTCCAGGTCTGCGAGCCCCACCGGACCTCGCGCCCGAGGTCCACGTTGCCGAACTGCGCGAAGACTCCGCGACCGACGATGACCTCGTTGGTGCCGGAGCGGAACATGCGCCCGGCCAGCAACCGGAAGCCGTCGCGAAGCTGCGGTCCGCGCGCGGTGACGCCGCGGAACGGGACGTTGGCCCCGGTGCCGGTGCTGCGCATCGGCAGGTCCACGATCGTGTAGAGCTCGGGCGAGGCCAGCGGACCGGACCCGTCCCGCGCGATGCCGGGCGCGTTCGAGACGATGCGGGCCTGCTCGCGGTCGAGCCCGCTCGAGAGCTCGTCGGGCGAGCCGCCGCGCAGGATCAGCGCCACGTCGTCGCGGCCCGAGAGTTCGAGCGCGGCCCGGAAGCCCTCGCCCATCGCGAGCAATGAGACCAGCACCGCCACGACGCCGCCGATGCCGATCACGGCCACCAGCGACGTACCGAGTCGTGCCGGCAGGTTGCGGACGTTCATCGCGGTGACCGTCAGCATCTGCCTGATCGAGGAGCCCATGCCGCGCTCAGTCCCGCCGCAGCGCGTCGACGATCCCGAGGCGCATCGCCTGCACCGCCGGCAGCGCGCCGGCCACGAGCCCGAGCGCCACCATGAACGCGAACGCCTTCACGGCGGCCGAGGCCGGTAAACGGAAGCCCGGCAGGTACTGCGCAAGCAGCGACTCGAACTGCACGCCCGCCCACCAGGCCGTCGCGATGCCGAGCGCCCCGCCCAGCACCGTGATCAGCACCGACTCGGACAGCACCAGCCCCAGCACGCCCGGGCTCGAGAACCCCAGCGTCTTCAGCACGCCGATCTCGCTGGTCCGCTCGCGCACCGACTGCGCCATCGTGTTGGCCGTCACCAGCAGCATCGTAAAGAACACCGCGGTCACGATCGCCGTCAGGATCGCGCCGATGTTGCCGACCTGGTTGACGAAGGACTGCGCCATCGCCCGCTCCGAGGAGGTCTTCGTTTCCGCGGGTGAATTCGCGAACAGCGCATCGATGTCCGCCGAGACCCGCTCGACCTGCGACGGGTCCTCGATCTTAACGACGTACCAGCCGATCAGCCCCTTGGCGAACGACTTCGCCTCCTCGAAGTAGTCCTGGTTGATGAAGATCTGCCGCGTGTCCCCGCCCTCAGGCAGCTCGTAGACCGCGCGCACCGTCACCGGCCAGGCGTCCGAGCCGTCCTGCTGGCGCCAGATCGCGGAGCGCAGCGGGATCACGTCGCCCGGCTGCCAGCCGAACGCATCCACCAGCGCGCGGCCGATCAGCACGCCGGTGCGGTCGGCGAGCCAGGCCTGCTTCTGGTCCTCGGGGATCACGAACTCGGGGTAGATGCGCAGCATGTCCTTCGGGTCGGTCGGGAACGCCGGGATCTGGTTGCGCTGGTCGCGGAACCAGGCGCCGAACCAGGTCTGCGGGATCACCGCCACGACGCCGTCCACCGCGCGGATGCGGTTCTCGTAGCTCGCCGGCAGCAGCATCGTGAAGGAGACCTTGTGCATCGTCAGCAGGCGGTCCGCGCCGGCCACGTCCACGCCGCTCTGGAACGCGTTGCGCATCGATTCGGCGAGGCCGAACAGCAGGAACGCGATCGCGATCGAGGCGAGCGTGAACGCGGTGCGCAGCCGCTTGCGGCGCAGGCTCGCCGCGAGCAGCGGCAGGTACTTGCCGATCACGCCGCCGCCTCGCTCAGCAGGCCCTTGTCGAGATGCACGGTGCGATGGGCCCGCTCGGCAGCATGCGGGTCGTGCGTGACCATGATGATGGTCTTGCCGTAGTCGTCGTTCAGCGCCTGCAGCAGGTCGAGCACCTCGTCGCCGGACTTGCGGTCCAGGTCGCCGGTCGGCTCGTCGCAGAGCAACAGCGTCGGGTCCGTGACGATGGCCCGCGCGATGCCGACGCGCTGCTCCTGCCCGCCGGAGAGCTCGCGGGGGCGGTGCCGGGCCCGCTCGGTCAGGCCGACCAGCGCCAGCGCCGCCGCGACGCGCCGCGAGCGCTGCTCGCGCGAGAGGTCCTTCAACAGCAGCGGCAACTCGACGTTGCGCTCGGCCGAGAGCACCGGCAGCAGGTTGTACATCTGGAAGACGAACCCGACGTGGTCGGCCCGCCAGCGGGCGAGCGCCCCGTCGCTCAGCTGGTCCACGCGCAAGCCCGCCACCTCGAGGCTGCCGGAGGTCGGGCGGTCGAGGCCGCCGATCAGGTTGAGCAACGTGGACTTGCCGGACCCGGACGGTCCCATCAACGCGACGAAGTCGCCGGAGTCGATGTCGAGCGACAGCCCGTCGAGCACGCGGACCTCCTCGACCCCGCGTCGGTAGACCTTGACGAGATCGCGGATGCGGACGATCGACGTCCCGGCCACGTTCATTCGCCCTGCAGTTCGACCACCGCGCCGTCACGCAGGCGCCTCGGCGGGTCGACGACGACGACCTCGCCGGCCTGCAGCCCCTCGAGCACCGGCACGCGGTCGCCCTCGGCTGCGCCGGTCCGCAGCATCCGGCGCTCGACCTTGCCGTCGCGCACGACCCAGGCGTAGCTCGATCCGTCCGCCGCCTGCACGGCGTTCGCCGGGATCGTGCTCGCCGCGCCGGGCGCGGCGCCAGCGCCATCCTCGAGGAAACTCACCTTGATGCCCATGTCCGGCAGGATGCGCGGATCGAGCTCGTCGAACGCGATGCGCACCCGCACGGTCGCCTTCTGCCGGTCCGCGGTGGGCACGATGCTGATCACGTGCGCGGGAATGCTCCAGTCCGGGTACGCGTCGAGCACCGCGTTCACCTGTTGGTCGTCGCTCACCCGGTTGATGTAGGCCTCGTTGACGTCCACCTCGATCTCGCGCGACGCCATGTCGACGATCGTCGCGATGCCGGTGCGGGTGAAGCCACCGCCGGCCGAGATCGGCGACACGGTCTCGCCCGGCTGGGCGTCCTTGGAGATCACGACGCCCGCGAACGGTGCGCGGATCACCAGGTCGTCGAGCGACTGCCGTCGCAGCGCGAGATTGCTCTCGGCCACGGCCACCTCCGCGCGGGCGGATTCGAGGCGCGCGGCGAGCGCGTCCGCCTCGGCCTCGGACGCATCGAGCACGCTCTCGGCGACGAGCTTGCGCTCCACCAGGCTGCGGTTCCGATCCCGAGTCCGGCGGGCGTCGGCGAGACGCACCTCGATCTCGCGCAGGCCGCGCCGCGCGGCCAGCAGGCTCTTCTCCGCGACCTCGAACTCGGCCTGCGCCATCGAGGGGTCGAGCCGCGCGAGCACCTGGTCCTGCTCGACGCGGGCGCCTTCCTCGAACAGCACTTCGACGAGCCGGCCGGTCACCTTGGAACTCACCGTCGCGAGCCGGCGGGCGACCACGTAGCCCGACGCGTTCAGCACCGCGCCCTCCGAGGCCCCGGCCGGCCCCTGCACAGTCGCGGTGCGGACCGCGAGCGGTCCGCCGAGCAGCCGCCAGGCGAGCAGCGCCAGCAGCGCGAGCGCCACGCCGGCAATGATCCAGCGCCGGCGATTGCGCCGCGGCGCGTCCTCGTAGCGCCCCGAATCGGCGCCCTTCGGCAGGCGCAGGCTCTCCAGCGCCGTCTTGTCCAGGGACATCTTGATCTCTCGGATGGAGTGCGCCGCTGCGACACGGGAGGCCCCGTGCTGGCTAGAATGCCGGCTCCGGTCCCGCGCCGCGACGGCACGAAACGGCAGACATTAGCACAAGCTCCGCAGGCATGATTCCGACGCTGGTAGACATCGGGCTGAACCTTGCCCACGACAGTTTCGACCACGACCGCGAGCAGGTCGTCGAGGACGCAGTCGCGGTCGGCGTGCGCCACATGGTCATCACGGGCAGCACGATCGACAGCACCCGTGCGGCGATCGCGCTGGCCCGCGGCAACCCGGCCCGCTTCCGGGCCACGGCGGGCATCCATCCGCACCATTCGCGCGAATTCGGTCTGGATGACGTACCGGTCCTCAGGGAACTGATGCTGATGCCGGAGGTGGGCGCCGCCGGCGAGTGCGGACTCGATTACTTCCGCAATTTCTCGCCGCACGTGGACCAGGAACGGGCCTTCCGGCTGCAGCTCGAGCTGGCCGTGGAACTGTCGAAGCCCGTGTTCCTGCACCAGCGTGACGCGCACGACGCGTTCGTCGGCATCCTGGACGACTACCTGCCCCGCCTGCCGGCCGCGGTGGCGCACTGCTTCACCGGCGAGGAGCACGAGCTGCGGGCGTACCTGGAGCGCGGGCTCTACGTCGGCATCACCGGCTGGATCTGCGACGAGCGGCGCGGGCAGCACCTGCGCGAGCTGGTGAGGCTGATTCCGCCCGAGCGGCTGATGCTCGAGACCGACGCGCCGTACCTGCTGCCTCGGGACCTGGTGCCGAAGCCGGCCACGCGCCGCAACGAGCCCCGGCACCTGCCCCACATCCTCGACAGCGTGGCCCGCTGCCGCGGCGAGGATCCGGCCCGGATCGCGGCGGCGACGACCGCGAACGCGTTGCGTTTCTTCGGGTTCGATGCCGCCGGCACGGCCCACTGAACCGGTTTCATTTTCCTCCAAAGACCTCAGGTGAGAAGACAGATGATCGATCCAGCAAAGATAAAGGCCACCGTCGAGCGCGAGTGGGACGGCTCCATCCTGCCGCAGCTCGTCGAGTACGTTCGCATACCAAACAAGTCGCCGATGTTCGACGCGGACTGGGAAGCCCACGGCTACATGGAAGAAGCGGTGCAGCTGATGCGCCGCTGGGCCGAGGCGCAGCCGATCGACGGCATGAAGGTCGAGGTGTTGAGGCTCCCGGGGCGCACGCCGGTGCTGCTGGTGGACATCGCGGGCCAGGTGGACGACTGCGTGCTGATGTACGGGCACCTGGACAAGCAGCCGGAGTTCACGGGCTGGTCGGACGGGCTCGAGCCGTGGAAGCCAGTGCTGCGCGACGGCAAGCTCTATGGCCGCGGCGGCGCCGACGACGGCTACGCGCTGTTCTCCTCGCTGACCGCGATACGCGCGCTGCAGGAGCAATCGGTGCCGCACGCCCGCTGCGTCGTGCTGATCGAGGCGAGCGAGGAAAGCGGCAGCCCCGATCTCCCGTACCACATCGAGGCGCTGGGCGAGCGCCTCGGCTCGCCATCGCTGGTCGTGTGCCTGGACGCCGAGTGCGGCAACTATGAGCAGTTGTGGTGCACCACCTCGCTGCGCGGCAACCTGATCGGCACGCTGCGGGCCGAGGTGCTCGGCGAGGGCGTGCACTCCGGTGCGGCCAGCGGCATCGTCGCGTCGAGCTTCCGGGTGCTGCGGGAACTGCTGGCGCGGGTCGAGGACGCGGCCACCGGCGCGATCCTGGTCGAGGAGCTCAACACGCCGATCCCGGCCGACCGCCGCGCACAGGCTGCGGCCACCGCGAAGGTGCTCGGCGAGACCGTGTTCCGGAAGTTCCCGCTGGCCGATGGAATGCGGCCGGTCTCGAACGACCCGTTCGAGCTGCTGCTGAACAGCACCTGGCGGCCGACGCTGAGCGTCACCGGTGCCGAGGGGATCCCGCCGTTCTCGAGCGCCGGCAACACGCTGCGACCCGCAACCTCGTTGAAGTTGTCGTTCCGCCTCACACCGACGATGGACCCGAAGGCGGCGGCACGGGCGCTGAAGGACACGCTGGAGCGCGACCCGCCCTACGGCGCGGCCGTCAGCTTCACGGTCAACGATGCGACCGGCGGCTGGAACGCACCGACGCTCGCGCCGTGGCTCGAGCGCTCGATGCAGGAGGCCTCGCGCGAGTACTTCGGCGCCGATGCGATGTACATGGGCACGGGCGGCAGCATCCCGTTCATGGGCATGCTCGGCCGGCTGTTCCCGACCACGCAGTTCCTGGTGACGGGCGTGCTGGGGCCGAAGTCGAACGCGCACGGGCCGAACGAGTTCCTGCACCTGGACACCGCGCGCAAGCTCACCGCCTGCGTGTCGCGGGT
>CAZKLS010000043.1:0-20372 GCA_964553405.1 uncultured Steroidobacteraceae bacterium | reverse complement strand
GCTGCGTGGTGCTCGAAGCTCGGATCGGTCTCCTGGTCGGCCTGCGGCAACGCGACCCAGACCTGTATCCCGTGCAGCGCCGCCCCGCCCTGCGCCTGCCGCGCTTCCGCCGGGGTCCGCTCGGAATGCACGATGCCTCGGCCGGCCACCATCCAGTTCACGTCACCGGGGCGGATCAGCTGCGCCGTGCCGAGACTGTCGCGATGCATGAACTGCCCTTCGAACAGGTAAGTCACCGTGGCCAGGCCGATGTGGGGATGCGGACGCACGTCCACGCCTTCACCGGTCGCGAAGCGCGCCGGGCCCATGTGGTCGAAGAAGACGAACGGCCCGACCGAGCGCAGCTCCGCCGACGGCAGCAGCCGCCGCACGCTGAAACCGCCGAGATCCCTGGGACGGCCCTCGAGAACCTGCTCCAGCACCATCAGCGCTGGGCCCCGAGGCCGAGCCCGAGCACCTCCTTGCCCTGCGTGAAGCTGACGTCCACCGGGATGTTCGCCTGCGCGAGCCGGTCGAGATCCGCCACCAGCTGCGGCCTGACCACGCCGAGCTCGGCGTTCAGCCGCTGCACGCCCGCGTAGTCGCCGTCGCCCTGCAGCACGAGGATCGTCCGGGACAGCTCGTCCACGGCCGCGCGCATGGCCTTCATGTCGACGCGATACAGGCCGTCCTCGCCACGCTCGAATGCGCCGCGGTCGGCGAAGAAATTGAACCGGACCATGTTGGCCTGGCCGTGGGCCGAGGCCGCGCCGAAGCGAACCGAGCGGAAAATCCCCGCGAGGAACGTCACGTAGTAGTCCTCGAGCGCGCCCGTGAGCTCGCCCTGCTCGTGCAGCGCGGTCACCATGTAAAGCCCGAGCACGTCGGCCTTGCCTTCCTCGACGCCCGAGCCGAGCTCCTTCAGTGCGTCGCGAACGCTGCCGCGGCCGTTGACCGTGTCCTTGATGCCGAGCCCGTGCGCGACTTCGTGGAACATCGTGTTGGCGAAGAACGCGTCGAAGGTCACGTGCCGTCGCTGCTCGGGCACGATCAGCTCGCCGGCGATCGGCAGCATGATGCGGTCGAACTTGGCCTGCATCGCGTTCTTCAGCTGCAGTCTGCGCGTGCCCTTGCTCAGCTGGACCTGTTCGTCGTTCGGCAGGTTGATCGCGATCGTCTTCGACCCGGCATTGCAGTCGCCGGCGTAGTACACCACTTCGTAGGCATTGAGGTCCGAGGAGGTTCCCGGCGTCTCGGCCTTGTACTTGTCCGGTACCGGCAGTCCCCGCTGCAATGCCGGGAGCATCGCCGCGTAACGGGCCAGCCGGCGGCTCCACTCGAGGTCCTTGATCAGCACGTAGGCCTCGAACGCCGCCTTGTAGCCGAACAACCGGTCCTCATAGGTCTCGATCGGACCGATCACCAGGTCGATGCGGTTGTCCTTCATGTCCATCCACGCGAGGTCGCTCGCGCGGTAGTCGTTCGACATCAGCGCCGCGGCGCGCGCGCTCAGGTAGGCCCGCAGCCCGGGGTCCTCGGCCAGCGCGGCGGCCTGATCGAGCAGGCGGGCGGCCCGGCCGAGCTCGAAATGCCACTCGCGGCTGTAGGGCACGACCACGAGCGCGCCCGTCGAGTCACGCCGCAGCACGGTGTACTCGCTCTGCTTGCCCGGAAGGTCGGACTGCTCGAATTCCTCGCGGGTCATGTCCGGCGGGTAAAAACCGGCGCCGGGCGGCTTCGGTCCCACGCCCGGCACGAACGGAGCATTGCCGGCCAGCCGATCCCAGGGCCCGTAGTTGAGCTCGACGAAGCGCGCCGTCGCCGGGTCCTCGATCCGCTTCAGCAGCGCGTCGCGATCGCCGGGATAGGCCTGCTCCCAGAACAGGCCGTCCATGATCACGGCCGCGTCGATGAACAGGCCGAGCATCTGCCGCTCCTTGTCGCTGAGGCCGGAGAGGTCAGCGCTCAACGTGAACGGGGCATAGATCTCCGGGCGCGCCGTGACCGTCGCCTCGCCCGCCGACGCCGGCTGCACGCCGGACGCGAAAACCAGCAGCCCGGCCAGGCCGAGCGTCCACGCCGAAACTGTCTGCATATGGTGATCTCTCCTGGTAGTCCCTGGGCCGTGCTATTTCTTGCCGAACAGGGCTTCGAGCTCGGCCCGGGCCCGGTCGGCTGCTGACAGGTCACCGGGCCGATAGGCCTCGGGCGTCGGCCGGAAATAGTCGCAGAAGTTCGCGCGGGTCTTGTCCTTGACCTCCTCCGCCACCGGCTCGCGACAGTGCTTCGCTACAGCGGTGTCGTAGAACTCGCACATCCGGCAGACGTGCAGCTCGGCGCCACAGCCGCGGCACTCCTCGAGGCGCCGCAGCGGAAGGCTGTAATCCGCCAAGGAAACGCCGCACTTCCAGCAACGCAGCCCGTGATCCATGCCACTCCTCGATCTGCCGCCGGCTTGCGACCGCGGCCCGGCCGACCTCAGTCGGCACCCGGCTTCGCGGCCTTCCTCGCCCGGGGCCTGCGGGTCACGGCCGCGAGCTGCGCCTCGACCTCCGCCTCGGCCGCGAGCCAGTCCTCGGCCTCGTGGCCCGGCGCGAACCCGCGCCGCTCGGCACGGAAGTATGCCGCGGTCCGGATCATCTGCAGCCGGTCGTCGGCCGTCAGGGTCGTTGCCGAGTCGCTGACCCGCGGCTTGCGCCGCGCCGTGCCCGTCGCGCTCTTGCGCGGCGCAGCGGCCTTGGCGGGGGCCTTCTTCGCGGCTGGCGCCTTCTTGGCCGCGGCCTTGCGGGGCCGCGGGGTCGTCGTCTTGTCCTTGTCCATGTCCAGTTCCTCTCCGGGTTCGCTGACGAATGCCCTGCCCGGGGCGGGACCAGGACCCAGTCTCAGCGCGTATTGTGACAGCTGGAGGGGCCTGGGGTTCACGCTTTGCGCCCGGCACGGCTGCGCAAGTCCCTTATTGGTTCCGGCGGCCTCCCGGTCAATGCTAACGGCGGCTCAAATGGCAGGGAGCACGTCATGGGTGGAAACCCCGGCAGACAATGGGTTCAGGGGCTGCGCTCACGGCTGCAGCACCGCGAGGGCGAATTGCGGGAGGAGATCCGGCAGACCCTGCTGCGCAGCGACTCCGAGCAGTACGCGCAGATCGCTGACCAGGTCCACGACCTCGAGGACGAGTCCTTCGCGGACCTGATGGTCGATGTGAACCTGGCCGAGATCGATCGCGACCTTGAAGAGTTGCGCGCCGTCGAGGCAGCACTGCGGCGCATCTCGGACGGCAGTTTCGGCACCTGCGCTGGCTGCGGCCGGGCCATCGACCAGGAGCGCCTGGAAGCCGTGCCGTTCGTGAGTCGCTGCATCAACTGTCAGACGATTTTCGAGCGCACGCATTTCCAGCGGCTCGGCCATACGCTGTAGCAGTCGCTGGAGAGGTCCCTGAAGGTGCTCAAGCTCGTCATCGGTGACAAGGCCCTGTCCTCCTGGTCGCTCAGGCCGTGGATCCTGCTCAAGCACCTCGGGATCGAGTTCGAGGAAATCCGCCTGCCACTCGATACGGCGCAGTTCGAGCGGGAGATTTCGCGGTACTCGCCGAGCCGCCGGGTGCCGGTCCTGCTCGACGGGCCGCTGCGGGTGTGGGAGTCGATCGCAATCTGCGAATACGTCAACGAGCTCGCCGGCGGCCGGGCCTGGCCCGGGGACCGGACGACCCGCGCGGAGGCCCGCGCGGTGAGCGCCGAGATGCACGCGGGCTTCCAGGCGATGCGCAACGAGTGGTCGATGCAGGCTACGTCGCGAGGCCTGCAGGTGCCGCTCAGCGGTGCCGGGCGGGCCGACGTTGCGAGAATCGACGCGACCTGGTCGGACTGCCGCAGCCGTTTCCAGAGCGCAGGGCCGTGGCTGTTTGGCGACTACTGCGCGGCGGACGCGATGTTCGCCCCGGTGCTGCTGCGTTTCTACTCCTACGGGGCCGAGCTGAGTCCGACCGCGCAGGCCTACTTCGACTTTGCGCTGCAGGATCCACACCTGCAGGAGTGGCTGAGCGGCGCCGAGTACGAAGTGACGGTCGAGGGCCGTCCGGAGAAGCACGCCTGAGCGTGCGGCCGGTGGCGGCTCAGGCCTGCCGCCAGGCGACCTGGTAGTCCATGCCGAGCTGCAGTATGCGCCCGAGCAGCGCGTCGTAGCCGACCCCGGCCGACAGCGCGGAGACCGAGAAATCCTCGATCTGCGCCAGGTTCGGGTTGGCGTTTGCCTCCAGCACGAAGACGCTGCCGTCCGGCCTGAGCCGCAGGTCGATGCGCGCATAGCCGCTCAGGCTGAGCGCCCGGTAGATCCGCCGCGCGAGCCGCGCCACCCGTGAATCCATGCCGTCCGGCAGGTCGCGCGCAGGTCCCGTGGCGATGCCGTGCTTGGCCTGGTACTTGCGGTCCCACTTGACCTTGCGGGTCGCGATCCCGGCCATCACCTCGGGCAGCGTGCCGAAGTCCATTTCCCAGATCGGGAAGCTGGTCAGCCGCTCGTTGCCGATCACGCCGACGTAGAGCTCGCGTCCCTCGACGTACTCCTCGACCAGCGCGTCCGAGTCCGTCTGCTCGTGTATGAACTCGACGCGCTCGCGCAGCCTCGAGGCATCCCTGACGATCGAGGCCTGGGAAATTCCACGCGACGCATCCTCGGTCGCGGACTTCACGAACAGCGGGAACTTCAGGCGCCTCGGCACGCTGAACCTGCGTCCGCGCGGCAGCAGCGCGAAGCGCGCCGTGGGAATCCGGTGGTAGCTCAGCACCTGCTTCGAGAGCACCTTGTCCCGCGAGATCATCATGCCCCTTGGGTTGCAGCCCGTGTACGGCTGCCGCATCAGCTCCAGGTACGACACGACGTACTGGTCGTGGGTCACGATGCCCTGGAACTCCTCCAGCAGGTTGAACGCGACGTCGGGCTGCCACTCGACGATCGCATTGCGGAGGTCCGCGAGATTGTCGCCCAGGCCCAGCATCAGCACCTGGTGGCCCATCGCCTGCAGCGTGGACCTGACGTCGTATTCAGAGCGCCACTCGTCCACCTGCTGCTCGGTGTACCCGTCGAGGCTGTCGGGCGGCACCAGCGACTCGTGCACCAGCACCAGCACACGGAGCCTCTTCATAGCGCGAAGTCCTCGCGGTCGCGGAGCAGCGTATCGAGGATGATGCGCTCGAGCATCTGCAGCACGGACTGCTCGAGGTCGCCGGTCGCCGGCTTCAGCTTCAAGCCCTGCACGCGCGCGCGCTCGGTGGCGGTCCGCAGCACGTGGCTCGCCAGATACGGATGAACCCCGGCATGCTTCACCAGCGCCTGTCGAAGGCGCGGGCGGGACTCCCGCAAATAGCTTGCCGCCGAGGGTTCGGCGCCCTCGGTGCCGCGTTGCGCGAACACGCGGTGCAGCTGCCGGTCATAGACCCGCGATGCGCGGTCGGGGTAACGACCGAGCCTGCGCCGGTAATGCTCGCGCAGCGTGCGGGTGCTCTCCTCGAGCGGCTCGACCAGCGTCCTCGAGGCGTTGCGCGGCGGCCGGCCACGCAGCTCGCGCATCGTGCGATCCACGAACTCGAGCTTCTTCAGCGCGGGCCAGCCGTCGTAATCCCGCCGCCAGCGCGACCGGGGCGTCAGCCAGACGGCGAACGTCTCGGCAAAGTCCTCGGTCGGATGGCTCTGCGCGTACCAGAGCCCGAGATGCAGCACGAACCGACGGCTGGCCGGGCGCGGCCGGTAGCGGGTCGGATAAGGCTGTGAAGCCTTGCCGAAGACCTCCCGCCAGGCGCGGCGCCGCCGCAACCCGTAGGCCGTGTCGACGGCGTGCCCGGCCTCGTGCCTGAGGATCCTCATCAGCCATCGGCGATTGCCGCCCTCGACTTCGTGCATCTGGCGCCGCTCCAGCGCCGCGAGGCGCGGGTGGGCCAGGTAGAACGGGATTGCGATGCCGGGCACGCCATCCGGCGAGAACCACTCGTCCGCCAGCCAGTAGTGCGGCCGGAAACCCACCTGCCGGGCCTCGAGTTCGCCGTGCAGCGCCTCGATCGCAGCCAGCAGGCGCGCATCGTCGAGTCGCAGCCCCAGGTCGCAGAAACGCAGCTCGAGCAGCTCGCTGTCGCTGAGACCGACCCAGTCGCGACTCGACCGGGCCCGCCGACGAGCGACTCCGCGCCCGGCTCCCGCCGATCCGGCGGGCGTCATGCGCCGGTGACCCTCGGCGCCTGCGGAGCCGCCGGCGGGTCCTGCCGCCCCGCCAGCCGGGCTGCGAATTCCTCGAGCAACTCGCGCTGCTGCAGGCGACGGAACGATTGCATCGGCACGGCAGACGCGCCGTGAAGCGCACCGGCCAGGCTGCCGGCCAGCGCCGCCTGCAGTGCCGGTTCTCCACCCGCAGCGATCGCCGCCGAGACGACCGTCTCGAAGTCGCGCGATTCGCCTGCCGCACGGATCGCGGCGCCGAGGACCTCAATCACGCCCGGCGACGCCGCCGGTGGATCGGCCTTCGCTCCGCCGGCCACGTGGGCGCCAATCAGCTCGTCGAGCTCGTCCCTGAGCGGCTGCGCCGCCCAGAGTCCCGGCGCAGGCTCGCAGCGACCCGCCAGGACCTGTTGCGGTTCCCCGCCCGCGATCGCGCCGAGCAGCAGCGCCGCGAAATAGCGGCAGGCGTCGAGCACGACCGGCGACTGGTGGGTGGTACGCGAGCATTCCGCGGCGAGTGATACGGCGCGGCTGGCGTCGCGTCGCGCAACCAGCGCTGCCGCCACGACCCGCGAGAGGCTCCCGGTGGACCGGTCCTGCGGGTCGTGCGAGCCGGCCATCGGCAACCCCCGCCACTCGTAGCTGGCCAGCGCGCGTGCGATGTCCGGCGTCGGCTGCGGCGGCTGGCCGCCGGCCGCGAGGTGGCCGGCGCGGCTCCAGCGCAGGTAGCGCTCCATCTGGTCCCGCGCATCCATCCGCCGCCGCTCCAGCAGGCTCTCCGCCAGGCACAGCGCCAGCGCCGTGTGCTGGCCCCAGGCCAGCGGTAACCCTGGCGCTGCCGACGGACCGGCCAGCGCGATCGCCTCCCCGAGGGCGAGCCCGAGCAACGCACCACGGCAGCGATCCGCGTCGGTCGCCGCACCTGCGCCGGAACCGATCCAGTCGCGGACGTAGCACCGCTGCTCGTCGGTCTCCGGCACGGTCGGCCAGATCTCCGAGTGTCGCGAGGCCTGCCAGAACTCCTGCAGCGCCTCGAGCGCACGCTCGCCGTCCTGCCCGCGTGCCGCGAGCCAGCAGCCGGCCGCCATCGCGCTGCGGCCGACACCGCCTCGACAGTGCAGGTAAACGACGTGGCCCGCGGACAGCGCGTCATCGAGCATCGCGAGAATCCTGCTCATGACTGCGCGGCTCTCGGGCACCGCGTGATCGGTGATCGGCTCTCGCAGGTATTCGACTCGCCGGCCCGCCGGCGTCTCGAACGGCAGCAGCCGCTCGTACGACGGCAGCTCGCCCGATTCGGTCAGGTCGATGAAGCAGGTCACCCCCGCCGACAGGAACGCGCGCAACCGCTCCATCGCCGCGGCGCGCGAGACCGAGCCCGGATACTCGCCGACCAGCAGGCGTCCGGGCACGACCCAGTAGCTCGCCGGTATCGGTCGCGGCAGGTCGGTGCCGGACGGGTCGAGTGGAAGCTCCGCCATGGTTCCGATGATACGGCAGCCGCGTCGCGCTACCGTTCGTCCCAGGGCTCGAGGTCGGTTGCACCGGACGGCAGCCCGCTCTCGGTGTCGGTGCGACGGAGCGCAGCGAAGTCGAACAGTGCCGGATCCGCGAGGTGCGAGGCAGTGACGTTTCTCATCGCCGCGAAGATGGACTCGATCCTGCCCGGATGCTCGCGCTCCCAGGCGGTCAGCATCCTCTTGACGGCCACGCGCTGCAGGCCGTCCTGCGAACCGCAGAGCCTGCACGGAATGATCGGGAAGCGACGCGCCCGCGCGTACCGCTCGATGTCGCGCTCGGCGACATAGGCCAGCGGCCGGATCACCACGTGGCGACCGTCCTCGGACAGCAGCTTCGGCGGCATGGCCTTCATGCGCCCGCCGAAGAACATGTTCAGGAACAGCGTCTCGACGATGTCGTCGCGATGATGCCCGAGCGCGATCTTCGTGATGCCCTGCTCCGCAGCGTAGCGATAGAGCCGGCCGCGCCTCAGTCGCGAGCACAGCCCGCACATGGTGCTGCCCTCCGGCACGACCCGCTTGACCACGCTGTAGGTGTCCTGCTCGAGGATCTCGTAGCGGACGCCCAGCGCCGACAGGTAATCCGGCAGCACCTGTGCCGGGAATCCCGGCTGCTTCTGGTCCAGGTTGACCGCCACCAGCTCGAACTGCACCGGTGCACTGCGCTGCAGCGAGAGCAGCACGTCGAGCAGCGTGTAGGAGTCCTTGCCTCCGGAGAGGCACACCATCACGCGGTCGCCCGGCTCGATCATGCCGTAGTCCTCGATCGCACGACCGACCGCGCTGCGCAGCCGTGACTGCAGCCGCTTGAAGTTGCCGGAAGGACGCTGGAGCACCGCGTTCATCGGGCGGCATCTTACCGGCTCGGCCGCCGCCTCGCCGCGGCGGTCACCGCACCGGTATCATCCGGTCACAGGCCGCAAGACCCGCACTGGAGGAGCCGCAGCATGCTGATCGTCACCGCCAACAGCCTCGAGGGGCACCGGATCGTCCGCTACCACGGCGTCGTCAGCGGCGAGGCCATCCTGGGAGCGAACCTGTTCCGCGACGTGTTCGCCGGAATCCGCGACCTGGTGGGCGGCCGCTCCGGCGCCTACGAGAAGGTGCTCCGCGACGCGAAGAAGACCGCGATCGAGGAGATGGCCGAGGAGGCGCGCCGACAGGGCGCGAATGCCGTGATCGCGGTGGACCTGGACTACGAGACGATACAGGTCAGCGGCAGCATGCTGATGGTCAGCGCGAGCGGCACCGCCGTCACGATCGAGTAGCGTCCTCGAGGTACTTGTACTCCGCGTACCGCAGCCAGGGGTTCGCGGACAAGGTGCGTCCGGTCGCGCGCCTGATGAGTTCCTGAGAGCCGACGCTCGCGCCCAGCCCGTGGACGTTCTCGCGCAGCCAGTCGAACAGGCCGCTGAACCGCCCTGCCGCGATGTCCTCGTCCAACGTCGGCTGGTCCCGGCGCAGCGCCTCGTTCAACTGCGCGGCGATGAACGAGCCGAGCGCGTACGACGGGAAGTAGCCGAACGAACCGAGCGCCCAGTGCGCGTCCTGCAGGCAGCCTTCCGCATCGCTGGCAGGGCGCAGCCCGAGCCGTGACTCGATCCCCTCCTTCCAGGCCTCGGGCAGGTCGCGGATCGGCAGGGACCCGTCCAGGATTTTCTTCTCGAGCTCGTAGCGCAGCACGATGTGGACGGGATACGTGAGTTCGTCGGCTTCGACCCGGATCGCGCCGCGTCGCACGCGGATCAGCGCGCGGTAGAGATTCTCGACCTCCCAGGCCGGGCCCGTGACACCGTAGTGCTTGTCGAGCAGCGGCCTGAGCCAGGTGAGAAAAGCACGGCTGCGGCCGATGATCATCTCGAGCAGCAGCGACTGGCTCTCCTCCAGCGCCATGCCCCGGTCGCGGCCGACCGGCTGGTCGCGCCACGCCTCCGGCAGGCCGAGGTCGTACATGGCCTGGCCGGTCTCGTGCAATGCGCCCATCAATCCGCCGAACGGATCCCTGGCATCGAAGCGCGTGGTGATCCGCACGTCGCCGGGCACGCCCTCCGTGAACGGATGATCGCTCTCGTCCAGCCGCCCGCGATGGAACGGGAAGCCGAGCGCACGCATCACGTCGATGGCGAGCGAGCGCTGCTTGGCCGTGCTCACCTTGCCATCGAGCGGCAGCGGCGGCTGCTCCGCCTGCAGCTCGATCGACTCGCGGATCAGCGAGGGCAGGCGCCGCGAGACCACCCGGAAGAGCTGGTCGATGTCCTCGCTGAGAAAACCCGGACTGAACCCGTCGATCAATGCGTCGTACGGCGAGAGTCCCAGTGCCTTCGAGAGTACCTGCGCCTTGTCGCGCGTCAGCGCGACCACTTCCTCCAGATGCGGCGCGAACAGTTCGAAGCTGTTCTCCTGGCGGGCTTCGGCCCAGCGCACTTCTGCGAGCGCGGTCGCCCGCGCGAGCCGGGTCACCAGCGAGACCGGCGTGGCGATCGCGTGGTCGCGCTCCCGGCGCATCTCCCACAGGTTCGCGCGCTGCCAGTCCTCGAGCTGCGACTGGCTCGCCTCGGCACGTTCGAGCAGTCGCGAGAGCTTCGGCGAGGTGAGCAGCACGTGGCACTCCGAGTCCAGCGCCGCCAGCTGCTCGCCACGTACGTCTGCGCTGCCCCGCGGCATCATCACCACCGCGTCCCAGCGCAGCACGCTGGCTGCGCCGCGGAATGCGTGCAGGCGTCGGAACTCCTGTTCGAGTTGCTCGTAGGGAGATTTCGGCATGGCTGGACCCCTGGGCCCCGGACCGATTCTAGCAAGGCCCGGTCACGCCCGAACCTTGGATCTCATCTATTTCTTATCAATAACTTATGGGATATTCCGAGAACCCGACGCATCTCCTGACAACCCGGCCGGGGAGCCGGAACGGGCTTCGCGCAGCCGATCCAGCGCCCTGGCGATGCGCTGCGGCGAGCCGGTGTTGCGTGCGACCAGCGTGTAGACCGCCGGCACGACGGCCAGCGTGAGCAGCACCGAGACGACCACCCCGTAGAAGACCACGACGCCGATCGCCCGGCGCGATTCCGCACCGGCGCCGCTCGCGAGCATCAGCGGCAGCGCGCCGAAGGCCGTGCAGAAGCTGGTCATCAGCACCGGGCGCAGCCGGATCGAGGCGGCCTCGATGACCGCTTCGCCGAACTCGATGCCGCGGTCGCGCAGCTGGTTGGCGAATTCGACGATCAGGATGCCGTTCTTCGCCGCGAGGCCGACCAGCATGATGCCGGCGATCTGGCTGAAGACGTTGATCGACATCCCATAGACCCACAAGCCCACCAGCGCGCCGATCACCGCGAGCGGGACCGTGGTCATGATCACGAACGGGTGCAGGAAACTCTCGAACTGCGCGGCGAGGACCAGGAACACGACGATCAGCGCCAGCAGGAACATGAAGTACAGCTCGCTGCCCGATTCCTTGAACTCCCGCGACTCGCCGTCGAAATTCAGCCGCACCGAAGGCGGCATCTCCCGCTCGACGACCCCCTCGACGAACTCGAGCGCCTCGCCAAGCGGATAGCCGGGCTCCAGCGCCGCGCTGATCGTGATCGCCCGCAGCCGGTCGAAGCGATTGAGGCGCATCGGCCCCGCGGTCTCGGTGAGCCGGACCAGGTTCGACAGCGGAATCAGCTCGCCGGTCCGCTCGGACCGCAGGTAGAGGTTGTCCAGGTCGTCGGGCGTTGCGCGGTCCTCGGCGCGACCCTGCAGGATCACGTCGTACTCCCGGTCGCGATCGATGAAGGTCGTGACGATCCGCGAGCCGAGCACCGTCTCCAGCGTGCGCCCGACGTTCGCGAGCGAGATGCCGAGGTCCGCGGCCCGGTCGCGGTCCACCTCGACCTTCAGCTCGGGCTTGCGCTCCTCGTAGTCGGAGATCACGTTCGAGAGCCCCGGGTTTTCCTCCATCCGCGCCATCAGCAGGTCCCGCCACTGGACCAGCTCTGCGTAGTCGGTGCCACCGAGCACGACCTGGACCGGGGAACCCCGGCCACGCGACCAGCCACCCGGCACGCCGACGCTGGCGCGCACGCCGGGCAGCTTGTTGAGCTCGGCACGCACCGACTGAGCGATCTCGTCGGCGCTGCGCTCGCGCTCGCCCCAGGGCGCCAGCACTGCGAAACCGCGGGCCTGGTTCATGCTTGCGCCGCCGCCGAATCCGCCCGGGATGCGTACGATGCCCCGCAGCATCTCGCCGGTCGCGACCTCCCGCGCCAGGACCTCTTCGGCCATCCGCGCATGCCGGTCCATGTACTCGAGCGACGAGCCCTCGGGACCGGTCAGGCCGAGGAAGATGAAACCGCGGTCCTCCGACGGCGCGAGCTCGCTCGGCAGCGTGCGAAACAGCAGCGCGGCCAGCGCGGCCGCGCCGATCATCGCGGCCACGACCAGCCAGGGCCGCCGCATCAGCCTGCGCAGCTGCTTCTCGTAGCCGCCCGCGAGCTTCTCGAAGAAGTCGTCCACGGCGCTGGAGAACCGGGAGCGTACCGCTCCGCGGCCCAGCAGCTTCGAGGCCAGCATCGGCGTCAGCGTCAGCGCGACCAGCGACGAGAACAGCACGGCCGCCGCGATCGTGAAGCCGAACTCGCGGAACAGCTTGCCGACGTCGCCTTCGAGGAACGAGATCGGCACGAACACGGCGACCAGCACCAGCGTGGTCGCGATCACGGCGAAGCCGATCTCGCGGGCGCCGTCCACGGCCGCGATCAGCGCGGGCTCCCCGGTCTCGAGGCGACGGTAGATGTTCTCGAGCACGACGATCGAGTCGTCCACGACCAGCCCAATCGCCAGCACCAGGCCGAGCAGCGTCAGCGTGTTGATCGAGAATCCCATCGCGGCCATGACGATGAACGCGGCGATGATCGACACCGGGATCGTCAGCGCCGGAATCAGCGTGGCGCGCAGGTTGCCGAGGAACAGGTAGATCACGACCAGCACCAGCACCAGCGCGATCCCGAGCGCGACCAGCACTTCCTTCATCGACTCGCCGATGAACACGGAACGGTCGAGGTTCACCTCGAGCACGGTGCCGGGCGGCAGGTCGGGACGCAGGCGGTCGAGTTCGGCGCGCACGCCGGCCGCGACCTCGAGCGTGTTGGCCTTCGATATCTGCTCGATGCCGATGCTGACCCCGGGCACGCCGTTCGAGCGCGACACGCTGCGTTCGTTCTCCGCGGCCAGGCGCACGTCGGCCACCTCGCCGAGCCTGACCAGGTAACCGTCGGGTCCCCGGCCGACCGCGAGACCGCGGAACTCCTGCTCCGTGTTCAGGCCGGTCTCGGTACGCAGCGTGAACTCGCGTTGCGCGGACTCGAGCCGCCCCGCCGGCAGCTGCACGTTTTCCCGCCGCAGCGCCGCCTCGATGTCCGCCACCGTCAGCAGGCGCGCGGCCAGCGCCTCGCGGTCGATCCAGATCCGCATCGCATAGCGCCGGGCGCCGCCGATCCTCACCCGCGCCACGCCGGGCAGCACGCCGAGCCGCTCGACCAGCACGCGCTCGGCGTAGTCGGTGAGTTCCAGCGCGCTCAAGGTGTCGCTGGCGAGGTTGATCCACATGATCGGCTCGGAACCCGACGCGGCCTTGCCGATGTCCGGCGGGTCGGCCTCCGGCGGGAGGTCGTCGGCGACGCGCGAGACCCGGTCGCGGACGTCGTTGGCGGCCTCGTCCACGTCCCGCTCCGGCGAGAACTCGAGGTCGATCGAGGAACGCCCGTCGATGCTCTGCGAGGTGATCTTGGTGATGCCCTCGAGCCCCGCCACGCGGTCCTCGATCACCTGAGTGATCTTGGTCTCGACGACGTCGGCCGATGCGCCGCGGTAGTCGGTCTCGATCGAGATGACCGGCGACTCGACGTCGGGCAACTCGCGCACCGGCAGACGGGTGGCCGCGAGCAGCCCGAGGATCACCAGCAGCAGGCTGACGACGGTCGCGAAGACCGGGCGCTGGACCGAAACGGCCGATAGCTTCACGTCCCGGCTCCCGCCGCGGTGCTCGCGGACTCCGGCGCGGGCGCCTCGCCGACCACGCGCACCTCGGCACCGTTACGCAGCTTCTGGGTCCCCTCGATCACGACGACCTCGCCCGCTGCGAGGCCGTCGGTCACCTGCACGGAGCCCACGCGCCGCTGGCCGGTCTGTATCAGCCGCTTCTCGGCGACGCCGTCCTCGATGACGAACACGAACACGTCGCCCTGCTCCGGCACGACCGCCTCCTCGGGAATCACCAGCGCATCCCGCTCGCCGCGCACCAGCCGCACGGTCAGGAACATGCCGGGCTTGAGGATCCGCTCCGGGTTCGGCACCAGCGCGCGCACGGTCACCGAGCGGGTGCTCGGATCGATGCGCGAGTCGATGCTCGCGACCTCGCCGGTGAAGCTGCGATCGGGGTAGGCGACGCTGTGAGCCGTGATCGCGAGTCCCGGACTCACCTCGGCGAGAAATGTCTCCGGGATCGTGAAGTCGAGCTTGATCGTGCGCGTGTCGTCCAGCGTCGTGATGACCGTGCCCGGGTTGACCAGGCTGCCGACGCTGACCCTGCGAAGACCCACGCGTCCGGCGAACGGCGCGCGGATGACGGTATCGCCGAGCCGCGAACGCGCCGCGACGACGCGGGCCTCGTTGGCTTTCAGCGTCGCCTCGATCTGCTCGAGCTGCGCCTCGGAGAGCGCGCGGGTCGTGTAGAGCTCGCGGCTGCGCGCGTACTGGCTGCGGCTCTCCGCGAGCGCCGCCTCGGCGATGGCGAGATCGGCCCGCGCCTGGGCGCCATCGAGCTCGACCAGTACCGCGCCCTGCTGCACCTGCTGTCCCTCGGCGAACTTCACCGCGGTGACGAGGTTCGAGACCTTGGCCGTCACGTCGACCGACTCGTTGGCCCGGGCCGTGCCCAGCGCCTCGAGCTCGAAAGCGAGGCGCTCGGCCCGCACCGGCGCAGTGACCACGGCCACCGCGGGCCGCGCGCTGCCACCGCCCGCCGACGGCGCGGCCGGAGCGGGTCCGCCGCGCCGCAGCGACGCGTGCCACAGGAAACCGACCAGCAGCGCGCCGATGACGGCGCCGGTCAGCACCTTCTTGAGTGAGTCGGACATCTGGGACGGCTTCTGGCAGGGTCGACGCGACGACGGGCACGAATTATCGCACCTCTTCGCAGTTCGCCGCCGCGAAGATGCAGCCGGAGGCCGCCCTGCGGACGCGGCGCGCGGCCGGCCCCCGGCGCAGCCGGTCCCGGTGCCCGCGGTCAGGGCTCGGGGTCGGATCCCTCTGCGATACCCTCGAACAGCGGCGTCGACATGTAGCGCTCGCCGGTGTCGGGCAGCATCGCGAGAATCACCGAGCCCTTCGCGGCCTGCTCGGCGACCTTCAGCGCCGCGGCAAACGTGCCTCCGGCCGAGATGCCGCAGAAGATGCCCTCCTTCGCGGCGAGGGACCGCGCCGCGGCGATCGATTCCTCGTCAGTGACCGGGACGATCTCGTGCGGTACTGCGCGGTTCAGCACCGGCGGCACGAAGTCCGGGGTCCAGCCCTGGATCTTGTGGGGCTTCCACTCGGCGCCCGCCAGCAGCGACGCGCCCGCGGGCTCCGTCGCGACGATTCGAACCTCGGGCCGGGCGAGCCTGATCAACTCGCCGGCTCCGGTCAGCGTGCCGCCGGTTCCCCAGCCCGTGACGAACGCGTCGAGTCGCCGGCCGGCGAAATCACTCAGGATCTCCGCGCCGGTCGTCTGCCGGTGGTAGGCGGGATTGGCCGGGTTCTCGAACTGGCGCGCAAGGAACCAGCCGTGTTTCTTCGCGAGTTCCTCGGCCTTGCGCACCATGCCGCTGCCACGCTCTGCGGCAGGCGTCAGGATCACCTTCGCACCGAGCATGCGCATGATCTTGCGCCGCTCCACCGAGAAGGTCTCGACCATCAGCGCGACGAACGGATAGCCCTTGGCCGCACAGACCATCGCCAGCGCGATGCCGGTGTTGCCGGAGGTGGCCTCGACCACCGTCTGGCCGGGCTTCAGTGCCCCACTGCGCTCGGCGTCCTCGATGATCGCGATCGCTAGGCGGTCCTTCACAGAGGACAGCGGGTTGAAGTACTCGCACTTCACGTACATGTCCACGTGCCCGGGCGCGAGGCGATTGACCCGGACGATCGGCGTGCGCCCGATGGTCTGGAGAATGCTGTCGTAGATCAAGGCTTGGTTCCTCCCCCTGCGCAGTCTGCTCTTCGACTATATGTGAAGCCCGCGGGCCGGCTCATTCCGGACGGGAATGAGCAGCGAAGCACCGGAAATCAGAAGTACAGGCGCATGATCGCTTCCGCGACACATGCGGGCTTCGCTTCACCCTCGATCTCCACCGTGTACTGCTCCGCGATCTGCAGCGCCCCCGGGATCTCCTCGACACGGAGGATCGTGCAGCGGGCACGGATCCGCGCGCCGACCTTGACCGCGTTCGGAAAGCGCAGCTTGTCGAGCCCGTAGTTGATCACCTGGCGCACGCCGGGATACGGCGGAGTCTGCGAATCCACGAGCCCGCGCAACATCGGGTACAGCGAAAGCGTCAGATACCCATGGGCGATGGTCGTGCGCCAGGGCGACTCCCGGACCGCGCGCTCGTGGTCGACGTGTATCCACTGGTGGTCGCCGGTCGCCTCGGCGAACTCGTTCACCCTTTGCTGGGTCACTTCCAGCCAGTCGCTGACGTGGACTTCGCGTCCAACCGCCGCAGACAGGGTGGCCAGCGCGGCCGCCCTTGCATCTTCACTCATTGCCGGACCCCCTCGATTTTCCCGACACAGTGTACGTCGCGGCGGCCGCGCAGGCCCGGCTTCGCGCCCGGTGTCGCCACGGGGATTGTGCGGCGCACAAATACCCCCGCCCCGCGCGGGACGGCGCGAGAATCGCATCGCCGAATTCGGCTGATCCAGCGGGTCTTTATCAATATAAAACAATGCTATAGCCGCTCCCCCGGAGCTCACGGGCAGTCCGGGACCCGCGGCTGCATTTCATGTTGCACTGCAAAATAACACGGCCTAGAATCAACCGACCTTATTAAGGAGGGCTGTTCCATGGCGACGAAGAAGACCGAATTCAGCGCGTTTCAGGATTATGTCGAACAGGCCGGCCGCGCCTTCGCACCGGCGACCGAGTTCGGGACACTGCTCGCCGCCAACGTCGAGAAGCTGGCCCGCTTCCAGTACGAACTCGCCGGCGACTGGCTGCAGTTCGGCCTCGACCAGATGAACGCCTCGGTGAAGGCGCGCGACCTCGGCACGCTGGCGTCGCGCCAGGCCGAGATTGCCGGCAAGTTCGTCGAGAAGGCGGCAAAGCGCCAGCAGGACTTCACGAAGCTCACCACCGACGCGCAGGCCAGCATGGCCAAGTGGTTCGAGGAGTCCACGGAGAAGGTCGGCAAGGCCGCCTGATACCGGTCCGACGGAGCGCGGCGGACCCGGTGCGACGTCCGCCGCCTCCGCTTTTGCGGCGCTGCGTTTCGTGCAGCGCAAAATCACGGGTAAACTGCGCGGCATGACGCAGGAACGCCTGATCAAGAAATACGCCAACCGGCGCCTGTACGACGCCTCGCAGAGCCGGCACATCACGCTGGACGACATCCGCGGCCTGATCGTCAAGGGAGAAAAGGTCCGCGTGGTCGAGGACAAGACCGGCCGGGACCTCACGCGCCAGATATTGCTGCAGGTCATCGCCGACCAGGAGCAGTTCGGTCGCCCGATCCTCTCCACGGCGGTGCTCGAGTCGATCATCCGCTTCTACGGCAACCCGATGCAGGGGCTGCTGGCCAGCTTCCTCGAGCGCAGCGTCGAGACCTTCCTCCGGCAGCAGGAACTTCTCCAGTCGCAGATCTCGAAGATCGTGGCGAACACGCCGCTCGCGACGATGGCCGACCTGACGCGCCAGAACCTGGAGGCGCTGTCCAAGATGCAGGACGGCATGCTGAAGGCGCTGATCTCGAAACGCGACAAGGGGCGCGACGAAGACAAGTGACCTGACCGGAACGCCGTTCCTGCGCGGCTGTCCCGGCGGAGCAACCTCGGACAACCCCGACACTGCCATGCGAATCTGCTTCGTGTCCGCCGAGTTCGCGCCGCTCGCCAAGAGCGGCGGGCTCGGCGACGTCTCGACGGCGCTGACGCGCTATCTCGCGCGACAGCGGCACGACGTCCGCGTCTTCGTCCCGCTGCACGGGCAGATGGAACTGCGGGGCGTGGAGCATCACCCGGTCGGCGACCTGCAGGGCCGATCCGTCAAGGTCGGCTCGCACGAGTACCGCTACGACGTGCACGCAGCCGACGCGGCCGGCACGCCGCTGCGCGTGTACATGGTCGACTGCCCCCCGCTGTTCGACCGGCCGTTGATCTACTCCGACTCGCACGACGAACACCTGCGCTACCTGATGCTGACGCGTGCCGCGCTCGAGTGCTGCCAGGTGATGGGCTTCGCGCCGCAGATCCTGCACTGCAACGACTGGCACACGGCGTTCGGGCCGCTGCTGTTGAAGACTGCGTACGGCTGGGACCGGCAGCTGTTCGGCGAGACGCGCAGCGTATTCACGATCCACAACATCGGCTACCAGGGGATCTTCGGCGCCGCGTCCTGGGCCGACGTCGGTCCCGGCGTCGAGCGCTCGATGCTGCACCAGTCGGACCTCGCGGCAGGCCGCGTCAACCCGATGCGCCACGGCGTGATCTACGCCGATGCGATCACGACGGTCAGCCCGACCTACGCGCGGGAAATCCGCAGTCCGGAAGGCGGCCACGGCCTCGACGCCGACCTGCGGGCCCGCGGCGCCGCACTGCACGGCATCCTGAACGGCGTGGACTACGACGAGTGGAATCCGTCAACGGACCGCTTCATCCCGCACCACTTCGATTCCGGCGACCTGAGCGGCAAGGCGCTCAACAAGTCGGCGCTGCTCGACCTGCTGCGCATGCCCACGCCGTCGGCGACGCCGCTGATCGGAATGGTGAGCCGGCTGACCTCGCAGAAGGGCATCGACCTGCTGTTCGACGTGCTGCCCGAACTGCTCGCCAGCCGCGACGTCCGGCTCGTCGTGCTCGGCAGCGGCGAGTCCCGCTACGAGCGCTTCCTGCACGGCCTGCAGCAGCGCTTTCCCGGTCGTGCCGTGTTCTACAGCGGCTACAGCGAAGAGCTCGCGCACCTGATCGAGGCGGCCGCGGACATGTTCCTGATGCCTTCGATGTACGAACCCTGCGGCCTCAACCAGATGTACAGCATGCGCTACGGCACGGTGCCGATCGTGCGGCGCACCGGCGGGCTGGCCGACTCGGTGCGGCACTTCGATCCGGCGACGGGCCAGGGCACCGGCGTCGTGTTCAACGACTTCGATGCAGAGGCCGTGCGCTGGGCCCTGTCGACGGCGCTGGAGTGGTATGCCTGGCCGAGCGTCTGGCGACGGCTCGTGCAGAACGGCATGAGCGAGGACTTCTCCTGGGACAGGCAGGGCGCGGAGTACGAGCGGCTCTACGCGCAACTCGCGGCCGCGACCTGAGGCACGACCGGCCTAGAGCGCCTGCTCGCCCTTCTTCTCGCCCAGTGCGCGCGAGAAGTCCACCGTGCCGCGGTGACTGAACGGGATCTTCCTGAGCATCCCCTTGTCGACGAAGATCTTGCCGACGATCTCGTACTCGATGTCCTCCAGCTTGCCGCCGCCCATGCGGCTGATCAGCCGGCCGAAGCTGCTGACGAAGTTGGTCGTGATCATCATGTCGAACTCCGCCTCGCCCAGAGCCGGCAGCAGGAACTGGTCGTTGCTGACCCCGTCCGCGAAGCTGTCGCCCATCAGGATGATCTGGTAGTCCAGCCCGCGGACCTGCAGCTCCATGTCGTTCGGGTTCTGCACCAGCATCCGGACCTTGAAGCGCTGCGCGAACATGTCGGTGGACATCATCTCGATGCCAATGACCTTCAGGCGCGGGGTCTCGAGCTTCGGCCCGGTCGCACATGAGGCGAGCACGGCCAGCAGCGCGAGCAGCGCCGTGGCCCGTGTGAGCATTCTTCGCATCTTTATCGCATCCTCCCGCTTCAGCCGCCCTGGGCTGCCACCCGCCTGAGCATCTTCGACGTGGCGAGCACGATGCCGCCCTCGGTGACGTGAAAGCGCGCGCGGTCGGCTTCCTTGTCGACGCCGATCTGCATTCCGTCCGGGATGACGGTGCCGGAGTCGATGATCGCGTCCCGGATGACGCAGCGCTCGCCGATCCGGACCCGCGGCAGTATCACCGAGCGCTCGACCTGACTGTAGTCGTGCACGCGCACGTTCGAGAACAGCAGCGAGTTCGCGACCCGGGACCCCGAGATGATGCAACCTCCCGACACCATCGAGTCCACAGCCTGTCCGCGCCGGTCGTTGTCGTCGAACACGAACTTCGCCGGCGGCAACTGCTCCTGGTAGGTCCAGATCGGCCACTGCTCGTCGTAGATGTTGAGCTCCGGCGAAACCCGCACCAGCTCCATGTTCGCCTCGTAGTAGGCTTCGACCGTGCCGACGTCGCGCCAGTAGTTCTGCGCCTTGGTCCGCACGTCCTCGAACGGATAGGCGAACACCCGCAGCTTGTCGATCGCGTCGGGAATGACGTTGCGACCGAAGTCGTGCGCGGAATCCGGCTTCGCGGCGTCCT
>CAZKLS010000042.1:0-20897 GCA_964553405.1 uncultured Steroidobacteraceae bacterium | reverse complement strand
CCTGCAGCTTGTCGAGCAGTTCGCTGCGCTCGGCGCTGTACTCCTGCTCCACCACGGCGCGACGCGAAACCACGACGTTGTTGCGCTTCTGGTCGAGCTTGATGACCTTGAACTCGAGCGTCTTGCCCTCGAGGTAGCTCGGGTCGCGCACGGGGCGCACGTCCACCAGCGAACCGGGCAGGAACGCGCGCACGAAGTCGATGTCGACGGTGAAGCCGCCCTTGACGCGGCCGTTGATCAGGCCGGACACCGTCTCGCCATCCTCGAACGCCTTCTCCAGGCGCTCCCAGGTGCGGGCCCGCTTCGCCTTCTCGCGCGACAGGCGGGTCTCGCCGGAGCCATCCTCGACGCTGTCGAGTGCGACCTCGACCTCGTCGCCTACGCTGACCTCGATCTCGCCACGCTCGTTCTTGAACTGCTGCGTGGGGATGACCGCTTCGGACTTCAGGCCGGCACTGACCAGGACGACGTCGGCATTAACGTCGATGACGCGGCCGGTGAGAATCTGGCCGGGGCGTATCCGCTGACTCGCCAGGCTCTCTTCGAACAGTTGGGCAAAGCTCTCGCTCATTTAAAATTGCTTCCGGGGTCTCAGGCGACCCATGTCCACGCCAGCCTCCCGCCAGCGAGGGTTGATTGGATTGCACCCAGGCGTCCTGCCGGGCGCATGCAAGAAAACGACACCGCCCCGCATGCGCGGCAGCGGTGTTTCCGTCAGTGAATCGCGGCTATCCTCGAGCGGGCGAGATTCTCGATCTGCTCAACCACGTCACCGACGCCGACGTTGGTCGAGTCGATGACCACGGCGTCGTCTGATGCCCTGAGGGGCGCCACGGACCGGTTGGCGTCACGATGATCCCGCTCGCGGATTTCCCGCGAAAGGTCGGCTAGATTAACAGTAAGTCCCTTTTCTATCAACTGCTTATGGCGCCTCCGCGCCCGTTCCTCCGGGCTCGCCGTCAGGAAGATCTTCAGTGGCGCGTCCGGGAACACGATGGACCCCATGTCGCGCCCGTCGGCGACGAGGCCCGGCGCCGTCGCGAAGCCGCGCTGGCGGCCGATCAGAGCCGCCCGCACCGCCGGCATCGCGGCAACCCTCGAGGCCGCGCTGCCGGTCGCCTCGCTGCGCAGCTCCCCGGTCACGTCGCGCCCGTCCAGCAGCACGCGCTCCTCGCCGGAGCCGTCCACGTCGAACCGTGCATCGAGGCTGGCAGCGACCGCCGCGTGTCCGGCCTCGTCCTGCGGTTCCAGGCCCCGCGCGAGCCCTGCCAGCGCCACCAGGCGGTAGAGTGCACCGCTGTCGAGCAGGTGCCACCCCAGCCGCCGCGCCAGCAACCGGCTGACGGTCCCCTTGCCCGAGCCGCTCGGCCCGTCGATCGCGATCACAGGAACGATCATCGCCCCTCCCCGTCAGGCACGTTCCTCGAGGCGCATCCCCACCGCGCGCGACAACGCCGCGAACCCCGGGAACGAGGTTGCGACGTTGGCCGTATCGAGAATCTCGATCGGCTGGCTCGCGCGCAGGCCGGCGACGACGAAGGACATCGCCACCCGGTGATCGCCACCGCTGTCCACGACACCGCCGCCGATCGCTCCGCCGGCGATACGGATGCCGTCCGGCAGGGCTTCGCTGACGACCCCGACCTGCCCGAGCCCCTGCGCCATCGTTGCGATCCGGTCGCTCTCCTTGACGCGCAGCTCCTCGGCACCGGTCACGACGGTCTCGCCCTCGGCGCAGGCTGCGGCAACGAACACGGCCGGCAGTTCGTCGATCGCGAGCGGCACCAGGCGCTCGGGCACGACGATCCCCCGCAGCGCGGCCGGGCGCACCTCGATGTCCGCCACCGGCTCGCTGCCGAGGCTGCGGTGGTTGAGCAGTCGCAGGTCCGCCCCCATCAGCGCCAGGATCTCCAGCAGCCCGGTTCGCGTCGGGTTGACCCCGACGCCGCGGATCATGAACGGCTCCCGCGCAGCGATGCAGGCTGCGACGATCAGGAACGCGGCCGACGAGAAGTCTCCGGGAACCTCGACATCGGTTGCCTCAAGCCCGGCCGGCGGCTCGAGCACGACCTCGCCCCGCCGCGAGGTCACCTTGCAGCCGAAGCTCTGCAGCATCCGCTCCGAATGATCACGCGTCAGGGCCGGCTCGACGACCGTGGTGGGGCCATCCGCATAGAGCCCTGCGAGCAGCAGCGCCGACTTCACCTGGGCGCTGGCTACCGGCATCTCGTAGCGGATGCCGCGCAGCGGCGGCCCGGCCGAAATCCGCACTGGCGGACGCCCGTCGCGGGTCGCGATGCCGGCTCCCATCAGGCGCAGCGGCACGGCTACCCTTTCCATCGGTCGGCGCATCAGCGACGCGTCCCCGACCAGCACCGAATCGAAGCGCTGCCCGCTCAGCAGTCCCATGAACAGGCGCATCGCCGTTCCGGCGTTGCCCATGTCCAGGTCGCCGCGAGGGCTCGCCAGTCCACGCAGTCCCGCGCCCTCGACGATGACGGTTGCAGGCGAGGGTCTTTGCACGCTGGCCCCCAGGCGCTCGACGGCTGCCAGCGTCGCGAGGCAGTCTTCCCCCTCGAGGAAGCCGCTGATCCGGGTTCGACCACTCGCGATCGCGCCGAGCATCAGCGCCCGGTGCGAGATCGACTTGTCACCGGGGACCGTCGCCTCGCCGGCGATCCGTCCTCCCGGCTCGACCCGATACGAACTCATCTCAGAGGATGGCCTGCGGGTAGGAACCGAGGACCTTGCAGAGCGAGGAATGAGCCTTGATCTCCTCGAGCGCGGTCGCGAGGGGCTCCACCTCGGCGTGTCCCTCGAGATCGATGAAAAACACGTAGTGCCACCGACGCTTGCGGGACGGGCGCGACTCGATCCGCGTCATGCTGATGCCATGACGCGCAAAGGGCTCCAGCAGCTGGAACAGCGCACCTGGAGAATCGGTATCGGCGGCAGACACCAGCAGCGTCGTCTTGTCCCGGCCGCTCGGCGGGAACGTCTTGCGCCCGATGACGAGGAAGCGGGTCGTGTTGTCCGGACGATCCTCGATCTCCGGAAACAGCAGGTTCAGGCCATAGACCTCGGCTGCCGCGGTCCCGGCAATCGCGGCGGTACCGTCTTCGTCGCGGGCACGACGCGCGCCCTCGGCATTGCTCGCAACCGGCACGCGCTCGATTCCCGGCAGGTGCTCCTCGAGCCAGCCGCGGCACTGGGCCAGCGCCTGCTGGTGGGCGCAGACGCGGCGCACTTGCTCCAGCAGCCCCATGCGGCCCATCAGATTGTGGTGGATCAGCAGCTCGACCTCGCCGCAGATGTGCAGCGGCGAGTTCAGGAACATGTCCAGCGTGTTGTTTACCGTACCCTCGCTGGAATTCTCGATCGGAACCACGCCGAAATCCGCCGAGCCTGCTTCGACCTCGTGGAAGACCTCCTCGATCGAGGTGAGCGGCAGGGCCCGCACGGAATGCCCGAACTGCTTGAGCACGGCCTGCTGCGTGAACGTGCCTTCCGGACCGAGGAAGCCGACCTTGAGCGGCTCCTGCTGCGCCAGGCAGGCCGACATGATCTCGCGGAACAGCCGCAGGATTTCCTCGTCCCGCAGTGGACCGTGCTCGCGGCGGTTGCGCTCCCTTGCGAGCCTGAGCACCTGCGCCTCGCGTTCGGGCCGGTAGAAGTCCACCGTGTGGCCATCCTTGTGCTTCGAGATGCCCACCTGCCTGGCGAGCTTCGCACGCTCGTTTATCAGGCGGTGCAGGCCGGCATCGATCTCGTCGATCCGTTCCCTGATCGCCTCGAGCTCCGGCTTGCGCAGCCGCTGCGGCGTGCCGCGCGGCCGCGCACTCGCGCGACGCTTCGAGGACTTCTTCGCCTTCGGCATGCTCAGACCAGCCGTGCCGCCAGCACGCCCGGGATCGAACGGATCGACTGCAGCACCTCGGGCGGGATCAGCCCGTCCGTATCGATCAGCGTGTAGGCGATCTCGCCGCGGGACTTGTTCAGCAGGTCGGCGATGTTCAGCCCGGCAGCGGCCAGGCTGGTCGAAATCTGCCCCACCATGTTCGGCACGTTGGCGTTGGAGATCGCGATGCGGTGCTCGCCGATCCGCGGCAGCACCGACTCCGGGAAATTGACCGAATTGCGCACGTTGCCGTTCTCGAGGAAGTCGCGCAGCGTGTCCGCGACCATCACGGCGCAGTTCTCCTCGGCCTCGCTGGTCGAGGCGCCGAGATGCGGCAAGGCCACGACCTTCGGGTGGTCCTTGATGCGCCGCGTCGGGAAGTCGCAGACGTAGGCGGCGAGTTGCCCGCTGTCGAGCCCCTCGAGCACCGCTGCCTCGTCGACGACGGCTGCACGCGCGAAGTTCAGGATCACCCCGCCCGGGCGCATCAGGGCGATGCGGGACTGGCTGACCAGTCCGCGGGTCGCGTCGTTCTGCGGCACGTGCACCGTGACGAAGTCGGACCGCGCGAACAGCTCGTCGAGGCTCCTGGCCTGCTCGACGCCGGCCGACAGCTGCCAGGCGCGTTGCACCGTGATCTGTGGATCGTGACCGAGCACCTGCATCCGCAGCGCAAGAGCCGCGTTCGCCACCTCGACCCCGATCGCGCCCAGCCCCACGACGCCGAGCGTGCGACCCGGCAGTTCCTGTCCGCTGAACTGCTTCTTGCCGCGTTCGACCGCTTCCTCGAGCGCCTCGTCGTCGCCCTGCAGGCCGCGGACGTAGCCCCAGGCCTGGCAGATGTGGCGCGACGAGAGAAACAAGGCCGCGAGCACCAGCTCCTTCACCGCGTTCGCGTTGGCGCCCGGAGCGTTGAACACCGGAATGCCGCGCGAGCTCAGCCGGGCAACGGGAATGTTGTTCGTGCCGGCCCCGGCCCTCGCGACCGCGAGCACGCTGGCGGGGATCTCCATGCCGTGCATGTCCGCCGAGCGGAGCATGATCGCGTCCGGATGGCCGATCTCCGAGGCGACCTCGTAGCGATCGCGTGGCAGGCGATCCAGGCCGCGCAGCGAAATGTTGTTCAGCGTGAGGATCTTGAACGACATCATCCGTTCTTCCGCTCGAATTCCCCCATGTACGCGACCAGTGCCTCGACGCCGGCCATCGGCATGGCATTGTAGATGCTCGCGCGCATGCCCCCGACCGAGCGGTGGCCCTCGAGACTGAGCAGTCCTGCTGCGCGCGCCCCCTCCAGGAACGCTGCGTCCAGGGACGGATCGGCCAGCGTGAACGGCACGTTCATCCAGGACCGGCAGTCGCGATCGACCGGGCTGCGGTAGAAATCCGAATCGTCGATGGCGCGGTAGAGCAGCTCCGCCTTGGCGCGATTTCGGCGGCCCATCACCTCGAGGCCGCCCTGCTGCTTGACCCACTGGAAGACCAGGCCGGCGACGTACCAGGCGAACGTAGGCGGCGTGTTGGTCATCGAGCCGTCGGCAGCCATGGCCTTCCAGTCCAGCACGGTCGGCGTTTCCGGGCGAGCCCGTCCGAGCAGGTCCTCGCGCACGACCACGACGACCAGGCCGGCGGGACCGATGTTCTTCTGCGCTCCGGCGTAGATCACCCCGAAGCGGCTGACGTCGATCGGGCGCGACAGGATCGTCGAGGACATGTCGGCCACCAGCGGGACGTCGCCCGATTCCGGAACGAACGGGAACTCGACGCCGCCAATCGTCTCGTTCGGCGTGTAGTGCAGGTAGGCGGCGCCCGGGGTCAGGCGCCAGCTGTCGGGCGCCGGGATCGAGGTGTACTTGCCTTCCGCCGCGTCGGCGGCCACGTTCACCTTGCAGTAACGCTTCGCCTCGCCGATCGCCTTCTTCGACCACGCGCCGGTGTTCACGTAGTCCGCCGTCGCATCGGCTGTCGCGAGATTCATCGGCACGCCGGCGAACTGCCCGGTGGCACCGCCCTGCAGGAACAGCACCCGGTAATCGTCCGGCACCGCGAGCAACTCGCGCAGGTCCGCCTCCGCCCGGGCCGCGATGCCGGTGAAGGCCTTGCCGCGATGGCTCATCTCCATCACGGACATGCCCTGGCCGTGCCAGTCGAGCATCTCGTCGCGGATCTGTTCGAGGACTTCGGCCGGCAGGGCCGCAGGCCCCGCGCTGAAGTTGAATACACGCGTCATGGTCGGGGATTCCGGATGATTTTGCAGCGCAGTGTAGCAGGCGGGCAGCGCTCCGCGCCCGCTGATGCCAGCCCCGTGCTCAGTCGGCTCCGGGCTGCTCCGCCGCGGCGTCCGCCGCGCCCTCGGCCGCGCCGTCGGAGTCGTCCTCATCGCTCTCGGGCTCGACGGTCACCACTCCCATCAGCTGCTCGCCGTCGTCGAGGCGGATCAGCCGGACGCCCTGCGTATTGCGTCCGAGCACGGAGATCTCCGACGTCCGGGTCCGCACGAGGGTCCCGCTCGAGCTCATCAGCATCAGCTCGTCCGAAGACGCGACCTGGGTCGCGGCCACCAGGCAACCGTTTCGCTCCGTCGTCTGCATCCCGATGACGCCCTGCCCGCCCCGACGGTGGCTGGGAAATTCGCTGACCGGCGTGAGCTTGCCGTAGCCGTTCTCGGACGCGGTCAGGATCAACCCGTCCGGATCGGGGATGATCAGCGAAATCACCGCGTCGCCTTCCGGCAGTCGGATGCCCCTGACGCCGGCGGCCGTCCGGCCCATCGGGCGCACATCCCGCTCCGAGAAGCGGATCGCCTTGCCGCCGGCAGAGCACAGCATGACGTCGCTGAGACCATCGGTGATCGCCACGCCGACCAGCTCGTCGCCTTCGTCGAGTCCGACCGCGATGATGCCTGCCGTGCGCGGGCGTGAAAAAGCCGGCAGCGGCGTCTTCTTGACGACGCCGCGCGAGGTCGCCATGAAGACGAATCGCTCGTCCTCGAACTCCCGGATCGGCAGCACCGCGGTGATGCGCTCGCCTTCGCGCAACGGCAGCAGGTTCACGATGGGCTTGCCGCGCGAACCGCGGCCCGCCTGCGGGAGGCGGTACACCTTGAGCCAGAAGAGCTGGCCGCGGCTCGAGAAGCACAGCAGCGTGTCGTGCGTGTTGGCCACGAACAGCGTCTCGACGAAGTCCTCGTCCTTGACCGCAGTCGCGGCCTTGCCGCGCCCGCCACGACCCTGGGCGCGATATTCGCTGACGGGCTGGGCCTTGGCGTAACCGCCGTGCGACAGCGTGACCACGACGTCCTGCGGCGTGATCAGGTCCTCGATCGTCAGGTCGGATTCGTCCTGTTCGATGCGCGTCCGGCGCGGATCGCCGTACTGCTCCCGGATCTCGATCAGTTCCTGGCGAATCACGGCCGTGAGCCGCTCCCTGCGCGCGAGGATGTCGCCGAGGTCGTTGATCGTGTCCAGCAACTGTCCGTATTCGGCCAGGATCTTGTCCTGCTCGAGCCCGGTGAGCCGGTGCAGGCGCAGATCGAGAATCGCCTGCGCCTGGGTCTCGGTCAAACGGTAGCCCTCGGGCCCGAGGCCCGTGTGTTCGTCCAGTCCGTCCGGGCGGACGGACACCGAGCCCACACGTTCGAGCATCTGGGGAACCATGCCGGACTTCCAGCTGCGTCCGACGAGACCGGCCTTGGCCTCGGCGGGCGTCGCAGCCGCGCGGATCAGCGCGATCACGTCGTCGAGGTTCGCCAGCGCGACCGCCAGGCCTTCGAGGACGTGGGCGCGCTCGCGGGCCTTGCGCAGTTCGAAGACCGTACGCCGGGTGACGATCTCGCGCCGGTGCCGCAGGAACGCCTCGAGCAGGTCCTTCAGGTTCAGCAGTCGCGGCTGGCCGTCCTGCAGCGCGACGATGTTGATGCCGAACACCGACTCCATCGGAGTCTGCTTGTAGAGGTTGTTGAGGACGATTTCCGCGACCTCGCCGCGCTTGAGCTCGATCACGACGCGCATGCCGTCCTTGTCGGACTCGTCGCGCAGCTCCGAGATGCCCTCGATCTGCTTGCCGCGCACCAGGTCCGCGATCCGCTCGAGCAGCCGCGCCTTGTTCACCTGGTAAGGCAGCTCGGTGACGATGATCGCTTCCCGGCCGGAGTGCTCGATCTCCTCGACCTCGGTCTTCGCCCTGACCAGCAAACGGCCCCGACCGGTCGTGTAGGCGCTGTATATCTCCCGCGCGCCGTTGATGATCCCCGCGGTCGGGAAGTCCGGGCCCGGCACGTGCTCCATCAGTTCCGGAATCGTGATGGCGGGATTGTCGATCAGCGCGACGCAGGCGTTCACGACCTCGGTCAGGTTGTGCGGCGGTATGTTCGTCGCCATGCCCACGGCGATTCCGGAGGACCCGTTGACGAGCAGGTTCGGCACTCGGGTCGGCAGAACGGAGGGCTCGTGCTCGGACTCGTCGTAGTTCGGGACGAAGTCCACCGTCTCCTTGTCGATGTCGGCGAGCAGCTCGGCGGCGATGCGCGACATGCGCACTTCCGTGTAACGCATCGCGGCCGGGGCGTCGCCGTCGACCGAGCCGAAGTTGCCCTGGCCGTCGACGAGCATGTACCGCATCGAGAAGGGCTGCGCCATGCGCACGATCGTGTCGTACACGGCGGTATCGCCGTGCGGGTGGTACTTGCCGATCACGTCGCCGACGACGCGGGCCGACTTCTTGTAGGGCTTGTTCCACTCGTTGCCGAGTTCCCGCATCGCGTACAGCACGCGACGATGCACCGGCTTCAGGCCGTCACGGACGTCGGGCAGCGCGCGTCCCACGATCACGCTCATCGCGTAATCGAGGTAGGACTGCTTCATCTCGTCCTCGAGGTTGACGTGCAGGATTTCTCGGGCGATTTCGGCCATGGCGCAGCGATCCCGGGGCCCGGCAGATACCGGGTAAAAAAGACCAGCAATATTAACACAGCGGGGCACCCCGACCGAGCCCTCCAGGGACTCGCCGACTGACGGGCCCCAGCCTCGAGCCGCTATACTTGCTGCCCTTTCTGCGCCGCTTGCCCGATGGAGCCAGTCGACACGCTGATACTCGCTCGCTGGGTCCTGCCGATGGAGCCGGACGGAAGGGTCCTCGACGACCACGCCGTCGCCGTCCGCGGCGGGCGGATCGTCGCGGTGCTGCCGGCGGCGGAGGCCCGGCGACGATTCGAGGCCCGCCAAGTCCACGAGCGTCCCACCCATGCGGTGCTGCCGGGTCTCGTGAACGCGCACGCGCATTCGGCGATGACCCTGCTGCGCGGTCGCGCGGAAAACCTCCGACTCGGGCCCTGGCTGCAGGAAACGGTCTCGCCGCTCGAACGGCGCTGGGCGGATCCCGAATACGTACGTGATGGCACCGAGCTCGCGATTGCCGAGATGCTGCGCGGTGGCGTGACGTGCTTCGCCGACCCCCAGCTGTGGCCTGAGGTCGTCGCCCGTACGGCGGCCGAGCTGCACGTGCGGGTAAGCATCGGCCTGTACGTGACCGAATCCGCGACCAGCTGGGCGTCCACGCCGGACGAGCACATCGAGAAGGGAATGCGCCTGCGGGACGAGTACCGCGGCGATCCCCTGGTCAGCACTCACCTGGCGACTCCGGCCGCGCATGAACTGTCGGACGCAACCCTCAAGCGCGTGCGCCGGCTCGCGGACGAGCTCGAGCTGCCCGTGGCCGTGCCGCTCCACGAGGCGGCCTGGGAGGTCGAGCGCAGCGTCCAGGAATCCGGTCGCCGTCCGCTCGCCCGGCTGGCCGAACTCGGCTATGCGAGTCCGCTGCTGGTCGCGGTCCACTTCACCCAGGCGGAGCCGGGCGACATCGAGATCCTCGCCCGGGCCGGCGCCTCGGTCATTCATTGCCCGGAGTCCGACCTGAAGCTGGGCAGCGGCGTCTGCCCGCTGCCTAGCCTGCTCGGTCACGGCGTGACCGTCGCGCTCGGCACAGACCGTCCTGCCGCGAACAACGACCTCGACGTACTCGGCGAAGCCCGCACGGCCGGCCTGCTCGCCAGCGGCGTGTCCGCAGGGCCCGGCAGCGTCGTGGCTGCTGACCTGCTGCGAATGGCCACGCTCGGCGGCGCCCGGGTGCTCGGGCTGTCCGACGCGACCGGCAGCCTGTTGCCCGGCAAGTGGGCCGACCTGTGCTGCATCGACCTGATGGATCCGCGCAGCTGGCCGGTACACGAGGTCGCGGCCGTGCTCGTGTACTCAGCCAGCTCCGCACAGGTCAGCGACACCTGGGTTGCAGGGCGGCGGGTTTACGGGGACGGTCGTCTGCCGTACCTCGATGAGCAGCAGGTACTGTCGCGCGCAGAAGGCTGGCGGCGCAGGCTGCGGTCCGCGGCTGAACCCCCGCCGGTGCCCGACGATGCCTAACTTCGATCCCGCCGAGATTTCCCGGTTCGAAGCCGCCGCCAGCCGCTGGTGGGATCCGGAAGGAGAGATGCGGCCGCTCCACGACCTGAACCCTGTTCGACTCGCGTACGTGGAACGCGCCGGTCCACTGGCGGGACGCGCGGTCGTGGACGTGGGCTGCGGCGGTGGACTGCTTGCTGAAGCCATGGCGCTCAGGCGTGCCCGGGTGACGGGCATCGACCTGGCCGGAGAGCTGCTCGAGGTCGCCAGGCTGCATGCCCTGCCGCAGGACCTGCCGCTCGAGTACCTGCGGATCTCTGCGGAGGAACTCGCCGCCGATCGTCCGGGCGAGTTCGACGTGGCCACGTGCATGGAAATGCTCGAGCACGTTCCCGACCCCGCATCGGTGATTGCGGCGCTCGCGCGCCTGGTACGACCCGGCGGTGAAGTATTCGTCTCCACGCTCAACCGCACGCCCAGGGCCTACCTGCGTGCCGTGCTCGGAGCGGAGTACCTGCTGCGGCTGCTGCCTCCGGGAACCCACAGCTACGAGAAATTCATCCGCCCCTCGGAGCTCGCAGCCTGGGCCAAGGCCGCCGGTCTCACGGTGAAGGGCATCGCCGGGATCGACTACGACCCGTTCTCGCGCAGCGCGACGCTGAACACCGACGCGCGTGTCAACTACCTGATGCACCTCGCCAGGCCGGCCGGTCGCGCGGGGGTCCCGGATTGAGCTCCTTTTCCGCGCTGCTGCTGGACCTCGACGGCACGCTGCTCGACACGGCGCCGGACATGGGCGCCGCGCTCAACCGGCTGCGGGTCGAGCATGGACGGCCCGCGCTGCCGCAGGAGCGGATACGACCCAACGTCTCGCACGGCGCGGCCCGCCTGGTGAAGCTGGGCTTCCCGGAAGCGGACGCGCAGGAATTCGAGCGGCTTCGCGGCCGGTTCCTGGAACTCTATGCGCAGAACCTCGCCGAGCACTCCCGCCTGTTTCCCGGGCTCGATCCACTGCTGGCGGGACTCGAACGTCGCGGGACGCCCTGGGGCATCGTCACCAACAAGCCGGGCTGGCTCACGGATCCGTTGCTGACCAGCCTGGGTATCGACCGCCGCGCAAGTTGCGTGGTCAGCGGCGACACAGTCGCCGAACGCAAGCCGCACCCGCTGCCGCTGCTGCATGCCGCGACGCTGATCGGCGTGGAACCCGCCCGCTGCGTGTACGTGGGCGACGCGGAACGCGACATTCAGGCCGGACGTGCCGCCGGCATGTTCACGGTCGTCGCCGCCTACGGCTACATCAGCGACGAGGACGACCCGTCGAGCTGGCAGGCCGACGCCATTGCGAGGGAGCCCGCGGAGATCGACTCCTGGCTGCAAGCGTGGCCCGGAACGGCCGCCGGAGTGCGCGCATGACGCTCGAATCCGAGTTGTTCTTCCCGCTGCTGCTGGTGCTGCTGCTCGCGGCCGGCGCGCTGGTCGGCTGGCTGGTCGGACGCCGCAGGGTTCATGCGCTGGAGCTGGAACTCGCCGCGGCGCGTGCCGAGAGCCGCTCCCAGGAGGAACTCGCAACCGAGCGGGAAAGGTCGCTGCAACTCGCGCTGGAGCGGCTCAAGGGCGGGTTCGATGCGGTCGCGGGCGAGGCGCTGCGCAGCAACAACGAGACCTTCCTGCAGATAGCGCGACAGGTGCTCGGCCAGCAGCAGGAAACGGCGCTTCGCAATCTCGTCGACCGTGAAAAGGCCGTCGAATCCATGCTTTCGCCCGTCAGGGAAGCGCTGGCCCGCACGCACGAGCAGATGACGCGCATCGAGAAGGAGCGCGCGGAGAGCTTCGGCGCGCTGCGCAGCTCGATCGAGAACGTGGCACTCGGGCAGCTCGCGCTGCAGAAGGAGACGCGCAGCCTGGTCACTGCGCTGCGGCGCCCCGAGGTGCGCGGGCAATGGGGGGAGATGACGCTGCGGCGGCTCGTCGAACTCGCCGGCATGGTCGAGCACTGCGACTTCGTCGAGCAGGTTCACGTTCAGGGCGAGGAAGGCGCGCTTCGACCCGACATGATCGTCAACATGCCGCACGGCCGTCAGCTGGTGGTGGACGTCAAGACGCCGCTGGACGCCTACCTGTCGGCCGCGGAAGCGACCAGCGAGGAGGACCGGCTGGTCGCCGTCAGGCGGCATGCGCAGGCCGTGCAGGAGCGCGTGCGCCAGCTGGCCCAGAAGGCATACTGGTCCCAGTTCGAACAGAGTCCCGACTTCGTCGTGCTGTTCATCCCAGGCGACCAGTTCCTCTCCGCCGCCGTCGGGGAGATCCCCTCGCTGCTCGAGGACGCGATACGTCAGCAGGTCATCATTGCGACGCCGTCGAGTTTCGTCGCGCTGCTCAAGGCGGTGGCATACGGCTGGCGGCAGGACCAGCTCGCCGAGAACGCTGCCCGGATCCAGGCGCTCGGCGAGGATCTCTACAAGCGGCTCGCCACGTTCAGCGGCTACCTGGCGCGGATCGGCCGGTCGCTCGGCCAGAGTGTGGACGCCTACAACAGCGCGGTCGGTTCGCTCGAGAGACAGGTGCTGCCGGGCGCGCGGAAATTCACCGAGCTCGGCTTGCGCCCGAGGCGCGACATCGAGGAACTGTCCACCGTGGACAAGCTGACGCGCAGCCCGCGCGAAGACGACGGGGAAGAGGAACCAGCCCGGAATGATCAGTGAAGCCGAGGTGCGCGCTTACCGGCCGCAGGCGGATTCGCTCGCGGAGCGCGTCGTGATGATCACTGGAGCGAGCGGCGGCATCGGCGGTGAGCTGGCACGCGCCTGCGCCTCCCTCGGCGCCAGCGTCGTGCTCAGTGGCCGAAAGGTCCGCTCGCTCGAGCGCGTCTACGACGAGATCGTCGGCAGCGGCGCGCCACGGCCCTCGATTGCACCGATGGATTTCGAGACCGCGGATGCCGGGCAATATTCGACGCTGGCCGAGGCCGTACGTGGCGAGTTCGGCCGCCTCGACGGGCTCGTCCACTGCGCCGGGCTGCTGGGCGAGCTCGCGCCAGTCGAGCACTACGACGTGGTCACCTGGTTGAAGGTGATGCACGTCAACGTGAACGCCCCGTTCATACTCACGCGCACCTTGCTGCCGCTGCTGCGTGCCTCGAGCGATGCTTCGGTAATCTTCACCGGCAGCGGCGTATCGGTCCGGGGCCGGGCCTACTGGGGCGCGTATGCGGCGTCGAAATTCGCGATCGAGGGCCTGATGCAGGTCCTGTCCGATGAGACCGACACGCTGACGAAGATCAGGGTCAACAGCGTCAACCCCGGCAAGACCAGGACACGGATGCGGGCCAAGGCCTACCCTGGCGAGGACCCGGCGACGCTTCCCGAGCCCTCCGCCGTGCTTGCGCCGTACCTGTTCCTGCTCGGCGCCGCCGCCGAAGGCGTCACCGGGCAGCGCTTCAACGCCCAGTAGGGCGACGGCGCCCGCGCCCCGGCGGCCTGCGCCTGCCCGCCGGACCGACCGGCGAGGACTCCCGGGTCCGGCCCGTCAGCTCGAGCAGCGGTTCGGATTCGGCCCGGGTGAGTTCGCGATGCCGGCCGCGCGGCAGGTCGCGGGGCAGCGTGAACGGGCCCCAGCGCACCAGCATCACGCGGTTGACCTTGAGTCCCGCGGCATCGAACAGTGCGCGCACACCGCCACGGGGTATCGAACGGGCACAGGCCACCCGGTACCACGCGTTGCTGGCGCCCTGCCCGGCCAGTTCGGCCGCCTCGAGATCGATGACTTCCTGCCCTGCGACCACCTGTCGCGGCAGCTCGGGCCACTCACCGCCCCCCTTCGGCTGCAGCGCACGCACGCGGTACTCGACCGGCCAGTCGCGGCCGCGACGCCCGGCCTCAGCCGCCAGCGTACCGTCGTTCGTCAGCAGCAGCAGGCCGTCCTCACCGTAGCCGAGCGCGTTGACCGCGACCCAGCGCCCCGAGCGCAGCCCGGGCAGCCGTTCCTCGACCCCTGCCCGCTCGTCGCCCTGCCCGCCACGGGACATCTCACCGCTCGGCTTGTGGTAGACGAGGACTTTCAGCGCCTTGTTCGTCGCCAGCCGGCGCGTGACGTCGCGGCCATCGACGGCGATCCGGTCACCAGGCGCGACTTTCTGGCCGACCTCGGCCGGTCGACCATTGACCAGTACCCGACCCTCGCGGATCCAGGTCTCCACCTCCCGGCGCGAACCGATGCCGTGCTGCGCGAGCAGCTTGTGGAGCCGCTCGTCCATCGTGCGGATCAGCGTTCCAGGTCTTGCGGAGGTGCTGCGACCAGCGATGGCGCCGGCCTCGAATCTTCGTCGCCGGGATCCTGCTCCGGCGAGTCCTCGCCGGCCTCACCCGACTCCTCATCGGCGCTGCCCTGCTCCCCGTCGATCACGACGGCGGATCCCTGCAGTGATTCGACGGCCGCTTCCGCGCTGCCCTGCTCCTCGGCGCCGGCGGACGGCAATTCGAGCTGGACCTTCATGTCGTCCAGGTCGCGCAGTTCGGCGAGCGTGGGAAGGTCGTCGAGCTTCTTGAGCCCGAAATAGTCCAGGAACTCCCGGGTCGTGCCGAGCAGTTCCGGTCGCCCCGGAACCTCGCGATGTCCGACGATGCGGATCCAGTTGCGCTCCTGGAGGGTGCGCATGATCGAGGAGCTGACCGCGACGCCCCTGATGGCCTCGATCTCGCCGCGCGTGATCGGCTGACGGTATGCGATCAACGCCAGCGTCTCGAGCAGAGCGCGGGAATAACGTGCGGGCCGTTCCTGCCACAACCGCGAGACGACATCCGAATGCCGGGGGCGGATCTGCATCCGCCAGCCGCTTGCGACTTCAACCAGCTCCACGGCTCTCTCCGCGCATCCGCGGCCCAGCTCGTCGAGCGCCGACCTGAGCTCGTCTTCCGAGGGTCGCTCGTGCTCGTCGAACAACTCCCGCATCTGCTCGATCTTCACCGGCTTTCCGGCAGCCAGCAGGATGGCCTCGACGACCTGGGTGAGGGGATTTCCAGTCATTGTTCGATCTGCCTGACGACGCCCGGTCGCTCGTTGTCGACGACGAGTTTCACGTGCCGGGATGACCCAGCCCGCAGGTGTATCGGCGCAAACGGTTCCGCCTGGACGATTTCGACCAGCCCTTCCTTGAGCAGTTCCAGGATCGCGGCGAACGTCACCGTGACACCCATGCGGCCTTCCTCCGGCCGGAAGAGATTTATGAACTCGACGAACGCCTGGCTGCGGAGCGCTTCGAGCACGTCCGACATGCGCTGTCGCACCGACAGGCGCTCGAGCCGGATGTGATGGTGGGCGAACATCTCCGCGCGGACCATCACGTCCTTCAACGCCACGAGCATCTCCTGCAGCGAGACGTTCGGCAGCGCCCGCACGACGCGCCGCTCGGCGACCTCGGCGGTGGCCTGGAAAGAGTCGCGCTCGAGGCGCGGCAACTCGTCGAGATTCTCCGCCGCGGCCTTGAACCGCTCGTACTCCTGCAGCCGCCGGATCAGCTCGGCCCGCGGGTCCGCCTCATCCGCCCCGACCTCGGCCGCCGGCCGTGGCAACAGCATGCGCGACTTGATCTCGGCCAGCGTCGCGGCCATCACCAGGTACTCGCCTGCGAGCTCGAACTGCAGCTCATGCATCACTTCGATGTACTGCATGTACTGGCGCGTGATGTCGGCAATCGGGATGTCGAGAATGTCGAGGTTCTGTCGCCGGATCAGGTACAGCAGCAGGTCCAGCGGCCCTTCGAACGCCTCCAGGATCACCTGCAGCGCATCCGGCGGGATATACAGATCCCGTGGCAGCTGCGTTACGGCCTCGCCCTCGACGATCGCGAACGGCATCTCGGCCTGCTCCGGCCTCGCCGCATGCGAGACAGCCTGCACGTCGGCGCTGCCGGCGCCGTCCAATACGGTGAGGTCCGGTTTGCTCATGAATCTATCCTCACCGGTATACGAGGCCCATGGCCTGCTTGACGTCGTCCAGCGTGGCGCCCGCGACCTCGCGTGCCTTGGCGCAACCCTCGGAGAGGATGCCGCGGACCAGTTCCGGATTCTCTTCGTACTCCTGCGCCCGCTGCCGCATCGAGCTGACCTCCTCGACGACCCGGTCGATCAGCGGCTTCTTGCATTCCAGGCAGCCGATGCCCGCCGTGCGGCAGCCTTCCATGGCCCAGTTCCGCGTCTCGTCGCTGGAGTAGATCAGGTGCAGGTCCCAGACGGGGCACTTTTCCGGGTCCCCCGGATCGGTCCGGCGTACCCGGGCCGGGTCGGTCTGCATGGTCCGCAGCTTCGTCGCGACCGAGTCCGGGCTCTCGCGAAGGCCGATCGTGTTGTTGTAGGACTTCGACATCTTGCGGCCGTCGAGCCCGGTGACCCTCGGCGTGGCAGTAAGCAGCGCGTCGGGTTCAGGCAGTATCGTGCGGCCGGTGTTGTCGAGGTAGCCGAGCAAACGTTCCCGGTCGGCAACGGTCAGCCGCGAATTGCCCTCCAGCAGCGCCTGGGCGCGGGCGAGGGCTTCGGCATCGCCCTGCTCCTGGTAGGCACGCCGCAGTTCCCCATAGCGCGCGGCATTGCGGCTGCCGAGGTGCTTCAGCGCCCGTTCCGCCCTGGCCTCGAAGTCCGGCTCGCGCCCGTAGATGTAATTGAAGCGTCGCGCGATCTCGCGCGTGATCTCGACGTGCGCGACCTGGTCCTCGCCCACCGGCACGTACATCGGTCGGTACAGCAGGATGTCTGCGCTCTGCAGCAACGGATAGCCGAGGAAGCCGTACGTAGCGAGGTCCCGCTCCTTGAGCTGCTCCTGCTGGTCCTTGTAGGTGGGAACGCGCTCGAGCCACCCGAGCGGCGTGATCATCGACAGCAGCAGGTGCAGCTCGGCATGCTCCGGCACGCGGGACTGGATGAACATTGTGCAGACGGCCGGGTTGAGACCCGCAGCGAGCCAGTCCACCGTCATCTGCCAGACGTGCTCGTCGATGCCCTGCGTGTCTTCGTACCCGGTCGTCAGCGCATGCAGGTCAGCCACGAAGAAGTAGCAGTCGTACTGGTACTGCAGTTCCGTCCAGTTCCTCAGAGCGCCGTGGTAGTTGCCGAGATGAAGGCTGCCCGTGGGGCGCATTCCCGAGAGCACGCGCCGCGACGCCGTTACGTTAGAGCTCAACGCCGTTCCCTAGGTTCTTGATATATAGACTTATAATTCAATTACTTAAGGACGCTTCCCAGATTACCTGACAGGAAGCGCTGCCATCCCCGGTGTCGGAAGCCGCGATTATATATACGCAGGCGTCGCCAGGAGAGGCTCATTCGAACGCCGAAACATCTCCCTTGCCACGCCGCACCACGACCGGCGCCTCCCCCGTCAGGTCGATGACGCTGCTCGGCAGGATGCCGCCGGGGCCACCGTCGATCACCAGGTCGACCTCGTGCTGGAGGCGCTCACGGATTTCCAGCGCGTCGGTCAGCGGCGCATCGTCGCCGGGCAGCAGCAGCGTGGAACTCATGATCGGCTCCCCCAGCTCGGCCAGCAGCATCCGCACGATCGCGTTGTCGGGTACGCGGATGCCTATGGTCCGCCGCTTCGGGTTCTGCAACCGCTTGGGCACCTCCCGGGTGGCCTCGAGGATGAACGTGTAGGGTCCCGGCGTCGACGCCTTCAGCGTGCGGTACTGCCGGTTGTCCACCCTCGCGTAGTGCGCAATTTCGGACAGGTCGCGGCACACCAGCGTGAAATTGTGGTCCTTGTCCGCGTGCCGGATCCGCCGGATCCGCTCCATGGCCTCCTTGTCACCGATCCAGCAGCCCAGCGCATAGCTCGAGTCCGTCGGGTAGACGACGACGCTGCCGTCGCGCATCGCCGCGATGGCCTGCCGGATCAGCCGCGGCTGGGGGTTGACCGGGTGGATTGTGAGCAGCAGCGCCACTGATTTCGATCTCGGACACGACGCAGGCAAACGGCTTGGTATGATACGCGCCCTTCGCGCCTGCCGGACGCCGAGACGCTTACGGACGCATGCAGTTCCTGTTCGACCTTCTGCCGGTCATCGCCTTCTTCGTCGCCTACAAGCTCGCCGACATCTACGTGGCGACGGGCGTGCTGATCGTCGGCGTACTGATACAGACGCTGGCCAGCTGGATCCGCTTCCGCAAGGTGAGCCCGATGCTGCTCACCTCGGCGTTACTGGTGCTGGTGTTCGGTGGACTGACGCTGCTGATCCACGACGCCGTGTTCATCAAGTGGAAGCCGACGATCGTGAACTGGCTCTTCGCGATCGCGTTCCTCGCCACGCACTACCTCCGCGGGCCGACGCTCGTCGAGCGGCTGATGGGCGAGAACGTCCAGCTGCAGGCTGGCGACTGGAACCGGCTGAATTTCGCCTGGGTAGCCTTCTTCCTGTTCGCGGGCGCCCTGAACCTGTGGGTCGCTTTCCGCTTCGATGAGGCGACCTGGGTCAACTTCAAGCTGTTCGGCCTGATGGGCCTGACGCTGGTCTTCGCGCTCGCCCAGGGCGTCTGGATCTCCCGCCGGGCCACCGAACCAGGCAACTGAATGCTGTACGTCATCATCGGACGCGACGCCCCGGATGCCCTCGCGATACGTCGGCGAGTGCGACCCGAGCACCTCGCGCGAGCACAGGCGCTCGTCGATCAGGGGCGCATGGTCCTGGCAGGACCTCTGCCCGCCATCGACTCGCCGGACCCCGGTCCTGCCGGATTCACCGGCAGCCTGATCGTGGCCGAGTTCGCTTCGCTGCGTGAGGCCGAAGCCTGGATTGCCGAGGATCCATACGTGACCGAGGGCGTCTTCAGTTCCTTCGAAGTCCGACCCTTCCTGAAGGTCCTGCCGTGATCGGGTCCCGCGAAGTCCGGCTCCGGGAGCGGCTCGAGGCCGCACTGCGGCCCGAGCAGCTGGAAGTGACGGACGACAGCCACCTTCATGCGGGCCATGCCGGCGCGGCCGACGGCCGCGGTCATTTCACGGTGCTGATCGTCGCCGATGCATTCGCGGGCCTCCCGACCTTGAGGAGGCATCGGCTGGTCTACGACGCGGTCGGCGACATGATGCAGACCGACATTCACGCTCTCTCGATCCAGGCGCTTTCGCCCGGCGAGCCAGTTCATCCCTGAACGCTTTCACCACTGAGGTCCTGATGCGCAATTACAAACTGACTTTCCTGATCCTCGCCGGCGGCGCCCTGCTCGCCGCCTGCACGCGGCCCGCGGACAACGCCGGTGGCGGCGCCCCCGCGTCCGCCGCAAGCGCCGAGAACGCCGTGGCGGTAGTCAACGGCAAGCCGATCAGCGCCGAAGTCTTCGACGTGTTCCTGCGCGCGGTGACCGGAAAGCCGGCGGACGAGGCGACAACCGAGCAGAAGGACCAGCTGCTCGACCAGCTGGTCAACATGTTGCTGGCGTCCCAGGCGGCCGAGAAAGAGGGCCTCGGGAAAGACCCTGCCGTTCAGGCACGCATCGACCTGCTGAAGATGCAGATCCTCGCTGAGGCGGCGACAGAGAAATACGACGAGTCGCATCCGCTAACGGAGGAAGAGATCCGCGCCGAATACGATGAGCAGATCGCCGGAATGCCGCAGGAGTACAAGGCCCGCCACATTCTCGTCGAGAACCAGGAGACGGCGGAGTCCATCATTTCCCAGCTGCAGGCCGGCGGCGACTTCGCAAAGCTGGCGGCTGCTGAATCCAAGGACAGCGGCAGCGCCAGCCAGGGCGGCGACCTGGGCTGGTTCGCGCCGCAGACGATGGTCAAGCCGTTCGCTGATGCGGTGATGGGCCTTGAGAAAGGCGCCCTGACCACGGTACCGGTACAGAGTGAATTCGGCTGGCACGTAATCCAGCTCGAGGACATCCGCAGCCCCGAACCCCCGGCGTATGAAGATGTGAAGCAGCAGGTCGAGATGATCGCGCGGCGCAAGAAGCTCCAGGCTTACCTGGACGAACTTCGCGAGACCGCAAAGATAGAGAAGAAGATCTAGTCGCCCGCGGCGGAAGCTCACTTGGATGGCCGGTCCCTCCGACGAGGGGCCGGCCGTCTTGTTTCTGCAACACACCGTATCTGCAGAGCCCGGAAACGGGCTGCTCCACGCAACGTGTGGCGTATTCGCCACGCCGGCGAATTTCGCTGAATCAAGCCCCTGCCGAACCGGGACTTACAGAATCTTGGCCAAAACCGGTGGCGAAAATCCCACTAAGCGACTGTTCTGACTAGGTTTTGGTGATCGTCTGCCCTGCGGGCCCTGAAGAGCCCCACTCGCCAATTGGAACAATTACGTTAAATGGCCCTTGTTCAGAACTTTTACATAATCAGATGTTACATAACACTGGCTGAGCGATTTTTAGACTTCGCTCTTCCGCCAGGAGCCCGCCTAGACCATGGAAATATTGAGATTTTTCCACGTCGCCGCAGTGGCTAGCCTGTTCGACCTAAGTAGGGCTAGTCAGTATGTATACGAATATATTTAACTCTTGACCGGCAACGCAGGACCGATATAGTCCAAGTCCGTAGTTAACAATAACCCCTATGTCTGCGGCAGTTGCAATTTCGTCAGTGCCGCCCGGTGTCGGGCTTGGAATGAGCGAGAA
>CAZKLS010000041.1:0-21336 GCA_964553405.1 uncultured Steroidobacteraceae bacterium | reverse complement strand
TGCGCGTGCCGATCGACGCGGTGCTCGCGATCTACGCCCGGGAAACCGGGCAGGGGATGATCTTCACCGAGGAGCAGGGCGCCCCGCCTCCGGGTTCGCCGGAGGGTGAGTCGCAGGGCGAGGGCCCACCGTCGCCGGGCGGCGGCGAGCGCAAGCGCCCGGCGCTCAAGGTCGTCAAGTAACGCGGCCCGGCCGATGCCGGCCGGGCTCGCTCGGCATGCGTTCAGGGTCGGACGATGATGATCGGATCCAGCGGTGGAACGTCCGGCTTTTCCAGCAACGTGACCGTGTACTTCACGGCGAGGTCGATCCCGGTCTTCAAGGTCGGCTTCCAGGTGTAGCCGACAGGCAGCTCGACGCTGCAGTCGACCGGAACCGGTTCACCTGGCCTGGGGTCTTCGAAGATCCAGCGGGACATGTCGCAGCCCGGATCCGGCTCGTCCGCGTCCGTGATCTCGAGGAACAAGAGCGTGCACCGAAAGCCTGTCGCGTTCTTGAATTTCATCTTCCGGCCGGGCTTGATCTTCACGTTGCCGCCGCCGTTGCCTTGACCGTCCACGACGGCAAGCATCAGGTGACCTGCAGGCGCTTGCGCCAGATGAATCGTCAGCTCGGCTTTGCCGGCAACCGCAGTCGTATCTTCGATCATCACGCACCTCCGATGTACGGATCGCCATTTGCCACGCCGCCGGGTCTCTCTCAGGCCCGGTCGGCACCGTCCAGAAGAGCCTTGAACCGCTCATCGCCGGCGAGCAGACCGAATTCGGGGCCCGCGCGCAGCAGCGCCACCGGATAGCCCAGATCCACGAGGCGGCCGAGCGCCGCCAGCGCCTCGTCCACATCGCCCCGATCGCTTGCGGCGACGGCGCGGTAGTACTGCACGTAGATGTGATCGGCGCCGGCCGCGAGCGCCTGGTCCAGGTAACCGCCGGAGCGACCGACTTCACCGGCGCGGCCCCAGTAGTAGCCGAGTTGCGCGGCCAGCATCGGGTCCCCGCCTACCCTCGTCAGCTCCGCCTCAGCGAGCTCGATCGCCTTGCGGTAGGCCGCGACGGCATCGTCGCGGCGACCCTCTACCTGCCAGAGCGCGTCGCCCAGGTTGCCCCAGATCGACTGGTCACGACCGCCCAGCGCGATGGCCTGCTCGTATTCATGTACAGCCTGTTCGAACTGGCCCAGGTAGAAATGGGTCGAGCCCAGGTTCGAGTGTGCAGCGACCGAGGGCTCCAGCATCAGCGAGGTCTGGTACGCGGCGAGCGCGCCGCCGAAGTCTCCCAGCATCTGCCGAGTGGCACCGAGGTTGCTCCAGGCCAGCGCGCTGGCCGGCACCAGCGTGGCTACCGTCTCGAATGAAGCCTCGGCCTCCTCGATGCGCCCATGCTCGAAATAGAAGGCGCCCAGCGCACTGTGCGCGGCCCAGTACGAAGGCTCCACCTCGGCGGCGTGCCGATAGCCGAGTTCCGCGAGGTCCTGCGTTCCCTGTCCCGCGAGCGCGTCGGCGAGCCCGATGTGGATGTCCGCGTCCAGGGGATAGCGCTCCAGCAGCCCCCGATAGCGATCCGCGGCTTCGGCGTAGTCGCCGCTGGAAACCCGCAGCTGGGCGAGGGCCTTTTCCGTATCGACCTGCGACCGGTCGATCTCGAGCGCGCGCTGGCAGGACAACTCGCCGGCCGTAAGCGCCGCGGGATCGCGCGACTGCTCGAACTGGCGCAGCCTCGCCCGGCACAGGCCGGCGTGAGCGCCGGCGAAATCCGGCGCCAGCTCGATCGCCTCGGCAAACCGCCGCGAGGCCTCGCGCATGCCGCTCGCATCCCCCGGCTGGCGCAGCAGCGCAAGGCCCGCGAGGTATGGCTCCAGGGCCCGAGGATCGACGTCCGCAGTTGCGGCCCCGGTGCCGACGCCGGGCACGAGCACGACCTGCAGTGCCTCGGCGACCGCCTGCGCGATGTCTCTCTGCACGACCAGCAGCTTGCGCCATTCGCGGTCGTAGGTGCCCGCCCACAGGTGGAAGCCGGTGTCCGCGTCGATCAGCTGCACCGTGACCCGCACCGCGTCACCGTCGCGCCGCACGCTGCCCTCCAGCAGGTGCCGAACGCCCAGCGCCTGGCCGATCTTGCGGACGTCGAGGTTCTTGTCCTTGAACTCGAAGGCCGAGGTCCTCGAGGCCACGCGCAGCCCCGGTATCTGCGCGAGGCGCGCGGCGAGTTCCTCGGCGAGGCCGTCGCCCAGGTAGCCGCTGCCGCCATCCGGGCTCATGTCCGCGAGCGGAAGCACCGCCAGCGAGGGCGGCCCGGCCACAGGCGCGCTGCGCGGCTCGCCGGTCGGCGAGCTGATCGTCCGCCACCAGGCCACGCCGGTCACGGCGGCCATCAATGCGACGCCGGCGACCATCGCCGGCGCCACGGCTCGCCGCGCCCTCGGCAGGCGCACGACCGGACCGGACCCCTGATCGAGCACAATGCCGCTGTCGGTGATCTCGTAGGACCACGCGAGGACCACGACGATCGGCAGGCCGACCACGGCCAGGATCGTCAGCGCGGTCATCCACCAGTCCGGCAACAGCAGGGGTTCGAACGTGGTCTCGGCCACCTGCAGCACGATCCACATGCCGAAGAGGTAGGCGGCGGCCACCTTGAACACGCTGCGTCGGCGCATTTCTCCGACCAGCGCCAGCAGCCGTGCCGGGATCGTCGGGGCGGGACCCGCGGCCGACGATGCAGCGGCCTCGGGACCGAGCGCAGCCGTGACCGGTTCGAAATGACCGATCAGCGCGTAGCCCCGCTGCGGGATCGTGACGATGAAGCGCGGGGCGTCGCTCGTGTCGCCGAGCGCGTGCTGCAGTTCGCCGATGGCCTGCTGCAGCATCTGGTCGGTCGCCCGCTCGCCGGGCCAGCCCGCTTCGCGCAGCGCATCTCGACTGACTGTTTCGCCGTGGGTTTCGGCCAGGCGCAACAGCAGCCGCAATTGCTGCGCCGGCAGAACGCGCGCAAGGTCACCGGAGGTGATTCGTGCCGCGCGAGGCTCGACGAGCCACTCTTCGAGACGGAATCCCGTCTGCAGGTCGCCGGCGTCCATGACCCCCTCGAGCGTCCAGCACGACTCTGTCTCGATGGTAGCAAAGGGCCGTGCCCCGCGTGAGAGCGCGGGGACCGGAGGAGCTGCGCCCCGGCTGGCGCCGGCACGCTGCCCGGTCGCAGCCCTAGCTCGCGGTCCGGAACGCGTCCCGGATCCAGTTCAAACGGAATTCGCCGGGAGCATCGCCGGGATCCAGCGCGACCACGTCGAAGCGGGCGCGCAGGCGGCGCAGCTGTGCCCGCGTGCGCAGCAGGTGGCGCGCGGCGAGCGTGATGCGGGCCTGCTTGCGCGCGCCGACCGTCTCGGCGGCGCTGCCGAACCCGGTGCTCGATCGCGAGCGGACCTCCACCAGCACCAGCGTCGTGCCGTCCATCATCACCAGGTCGATCTCGCCGCCGCGGCAGCGGTAGTTCCGCTCGAGCAGGCGCAGGCCGTGCTGCTCGAGGTGCCTGAGCGCGCGGTCCTCGGCCCGGCGGCCGAGCACCGTGGTCGTTTCAGGGTTCACTGTCCGGAATGAAGATCGCGGTGCCGGCGGGCTGCGCTTCGCCGTTGACGACTTTCGCGAACTCGATCTGCCGGCGCACCACGCCGCTCGCGTCGATGTCCAGCGTGCCCGTGAGACCGGCGAGACCGAACGTGCGCGCGCTGCCGCGCAGGCTGCGCATCAGCTGGTAGGCGTCGAAGCCGAACGCGTAGAGCCGCAGCAGGCCGCGCGACTGCCGTGCCCAGTCGCCCGTGGCGAGATCCCACAGCCCGGGCGCGCCCTGGCCGCCGTAGAGGATCCAGGGAAGCTCGGCGAACGTGAGCCCGTTCATGTCCTGCACGCCGCTGGCACCGGGCTCCCAGGCATCGGACGTCGAGTACACCGGCAGCACGTAGCTCATCTGGAAACGCAGCTGGGGCTTGATCGCGCGTGCCACCGGGGCGCTGGCCGCGACGAACGCGAACTGCGGGCCGTCGCGTGCCTCGGCCGCCGCGTCGCGTCTCGCCGCCGGCTTGCCGTCCTTGCGGTCGCCGGCGCCTGCGAAACGTCCGAGCGCCGCGCGCAGCGGCCCCGAGAAATCCGTCGCTCCCGGGTTGAACGGCTGCGCGGAGAGGATCACGAGCCCGGCCGCGGCGGCTTCGCTGTTGAACGCCTCGAAGACGCGCTCGCCCCACTCGCCGCCGGGAAACAGCGCGATGCCGCGCAGGTGTCCGTCCGCGGCGATGCGACGCGCGACCGCGCGGGCCTCTTCCTCCGGATCGAGCGCGAAGCGGTACAGGAACGGCGGCGGCGACGGCCCCGCGTAGGAGTTGAGCGCGAGCACCGGGACGTAGATGTCCTGCCGCGCGGCGAGCGTCGCGACCTCGTCCTTGGTGAGCGGGCCGACGACGAACTGGGCCTGTTCGGCCAGCGCCTGCTCGAACGCGGCGCCGACGCCCGATTTCGCGGTGTCGTGGATCGTGACCTCCGGGCGATAGTCGGCGGACTCCCCGTACCAGCCGGCGATGAATCCCTCTCGAACGGCGGCGCCGACCGCACCCAGGCGGCCCGAGAGCGGCAGCAGCAGCGCGACCCGCTCGACGCTGCCCTGCGGCAGCAGTTCCTCGCGGCTCATGCCCATCACCGACTCGGGTTGCGGCGTGGCCGGCAACGGCGAAACCACGGCCGGCGCCGGCGGCCTCAGCATCGTCTCTGCCTGCCGGCGCAGCTCCTCGAACTCGGCTTCCGCGGCCGGTGGCAGCGGCTCGGGTGCCTGCTCGAGCGCCGCGAGGGCCGCGCCCGGATCCCGCTCGGCGAGTGCGATCTCGGCGCGTATGCGTGCATAGAGAATCGCTTCGTCGTCGTTGAACCGTCCCTGCGCCTCCTGGGCCATCCGCTTGGCGTCGCCGATCTGCCCGGCCGCCAGGTATTCGCGCGCCGCGAGCAGCGCAACGCCGCGGTCCGTGCCGAAGAAGCGCCGCTCGGACGCTCGCTCGTAGAGCCGGGCCGCCTCGGCATGGCTTCCGGCAAGCGCGGCGGCCTCGGCCGCAGCGATGTCGTCGCGTCGCGAGGCGAGCGCCGGAGCGGACGGCAGCGCGAGCGCCAGCACGAGCATCAGCAGCAGTAGCCGTGTTGCCGCGGCTTGCCGGCGGCGATGAGGTGCGTGCAGCATGGGGCTGGAGGAACCTGCGATTGGCGAGCGAACCCCGCAATTCTATCGCCGCGCCTGCGCGCGGCACACTGTTCGTCGTCGCGACGCCGATCGGCAATCTCGGCGACCTGACGCCGCGCGCCGCCGAGGTGTTGCGCCGGGCCGACCTGCTGCTCGCCGAGGATACGCGGCGGACCGGGCAGCTGCTGGCGGCCTGCGGCATCGAGCGTCCGCGCGGATCGCTGGAGTCGCTGCACGAGCACAACGAGCGCGAGCGGGTCCCGCGGATCGTCGAGCGCCTGCTCGGCGGAGCGGAGGTCGCGCTGGTCAGTGACGCCGGGACGCCGCTCGTGAGCGACCCGGGCCTCGCGCTGGTCAGTGCGGCGGCGCAGGCCGGCATCGAGGTCGTCGCAGTTCCGGGGCCGTCGGCGCTGGTCGCGGCGCTCTCGGTCGCGGGCCTGCCCACCGATCGATTCGTGTTCGAGGGCTTCCTGCCGGCACGGGCCGCGGCGCGGCGGCAGCGGCTGCAGGAACTCGTCGCGGAGCCGCGCACGCTGGTGTTCTACGAGGCTCCGCACCGGCTGCGCGGGACGCTGGAGGATCTTCGCGAGTGCTTCGGCGCGGACCGACCGGCCGTCGTCGCGCGCGAGCTCACGAAGAAGTTCGAGACGGTCTATCGAGGCTCGCTCGGCGAGCTGGCGGCGCGGGCCGCCGAGGACCCCGCGCTTGCGCGCGGCGAGATCGTCGTGCTGGTGCGCGGGGCCGACGAGGCGGCATCTGCGGCGTCAGGGTTGAGCGCCGAGCAGCTGCTCAGGCTGCTGCTGGCGGAGCTGCCGCCGTCGCAGGCGGCAAAGCTCGCCGCGCAGATCACCGGACTGCCGCGCAAGGAACTCTACGAGCTAGCGCTCGCGGACAGGGGCTGACAGGCCGTCTCGGGTATACTCGTCGCGGGAGCCGGCCAGGCAATCGCTGCGAGTGATCGCGGAGGAAAGTCCGGGCTCCACAGGGCAAGGTGCCAGGTAATGCCTGGGGGGCGAAAGCCCACGGAAAGTGCAACAGAGAGCAGACCGCCGATGTCGGCGCAAGCCGGCAGGCAAGGGTGAAAGGGTGCGGTAAGAGCGCACCGCGTCGGTGGCAACACGCGACGGCACGGCAAACCCCACCTGGAGCAAGACCAAATAGGGAAGCGCGCGGATTCCGCGAGGAATCGGCAACTGCGGCCCGCAGGGGCTTCCGGGTAGGTCGCTAGAGGCGGGCGGCGACGCTCGTCCCAGATGGATGATTGCCCACGACAGAACCCGGCTTATCGGCCGGCTCCCAGTTTCCCGCCCACTTTGTCCCACCGCCGTCCGCCCGGACGGCGCCGGAGCGTGGATTCCCGTCCCACCATGGACGTCACGCGATGCTGTATCCGCGGCCGATGCCGCCGTGCAACGCCGCAGCCGTGCTGGAATCGGCCAGGGATTCCCACGTCCGGCGCAATCTCACGTGCCCGTAAGGAATCATTGCTAACCGTTTGATTGGATTCAGTATCCCTCTCCGCATCCCGTCCCCGGGGGCGCGAACGGGAGCTAAGTTGCTGTACCCCATGGAAAAATTTTCATCGAGCCGTTGACTCTCTCCGCGCGCGCGACCTATAGTGGCGCGAAGTGGGAAAAAGTGGGATGAAATGGGCCATCGGCCCATCAACGGCCTGAAATGTTTCGCGGCGCGAACAAGGTGACGCTGGATGCCAAGGGGCGCATGGCCATGCCGGCGCGCTACCGGGAGATGCTCCTGGAGCGCGGCGACGGGCGCCTCGTGGTGACGGTCGATCGCAGTGATCGCTGCCTGCTGATCTACCCGCTGCCGGACTGGGAAGAGATCGAGCGCAAGCTGATGCGGCTGCCGACGCTGAACGCACAGGCGCGGCGCCTGCAGCGGCTGATGGTCGGGCATGCGACCGATCTCGACCTCGACTCGCACGGGCGGGTGCTGATACCGCCGAAGCTGCGCGAGTTCGCCGGTCTTTCGCGGCAGGCCACGTTGATAGGCCAGGGCAGTCGGTTCGAGCTCTGGGACGAGCAGCACTGGAACGAGCGTCGAGACGGCTGGCTGCAGGCGGGCGAGGAGACGGGCGAGCTGCCCGCCGAGCTCGAGCAGCTGTCGTTGTAGGCGCGGACGTGGACCTGCACGAGCCGGTACTTCTCGACGAAGTGCTGGCGGGGCTCGCGGTGCGGGACGACGGCCGCTATTGCGACGCGACGTTCGGCCGGGGGGGGCACACGGCGGCGATCCTCGGCGCACTCGGACCCGATGGGCGCGTGATCGCGATCGACCGCGATCCTGAGGCCATCGGGTACGGGCGCCAGCGTTTCGGTGCGGAGCCGCGTCTCACGCTCATTCGGGGGTCGTTCGGCAGGCTCGAGGAGCTGGTCCGGGCGGCGGGTGTTGATGATGGGCTGCAGGGCGTGCTGTTGGACCTCGGAGTCTCTTCGCCTCAGCTCGACGAAGCCGGCCGCGGCTTCAGCTTCATGCAGGACGGGCCGCTCGACATGCGGATGGACAACGAGTCCGGGCAGAACGCTGCGGACTGGCTCGCAAGAGCCGGTGAGCGCGAAATCAGCGACGTCCTCGGTTCGCTCGGCGAGGAGCGCTACGCCCGCCGCATCGCGCGTGCGATCGTCGAGGCGCGGCGTGCCGCGCCAATCGAGCGCACGGCGCAGCTCGCCGCGATCATCGCCGGCGCCGTGCCGACGCGCGAGCCGGGCAAGCACCCCGCGACGCGCAGCTTCCAGGCGATCCGGATCCACGTGAACCGCGAGCTCGAGGCGCTCGAGGCCGCGCTGCCGCAGGCGGTGCGCCTGCTCGCGCCGGGCGGCCGCCTCTGCGTGATCAGCTTCCACTCGCTCGAGGACCGGATCGTGAAGCGGTTCATCCGCCGCGAGGCCCAGGGCGACCCCGTGTACGCCGGGTTGCCCGACGTGCCGCCGCACGCCCGGCCGACGCTGCGCAAGGCCGGCGCGGCCGTGACCGCCGGCGAGGCCGAGGTCGCGCGCAACCCGCGCGCGCGCAGCGCGGTGCTGCGCGTCGCCGAGAGACTCGCGGCATGAGCCCCGGCCACTGGCGGATCCTGGTGGCCGTGCTCTGGGTGGCGGTGCTCGCCTCCGCGCTCGGCGTCGTCCATGCGAAGCACCAGGCCCGCGTCCGCTTCATCGAGCTGCAGGAGCTCGTCACGGAGCGCGACGAGCTGGACATCGAATGGGGCCAGCTGCAGCTCGAGCAGAGCACCTGGGCCACCCACGGCCGCGTCGAGCGCATGGCGCGCGACGAGCTGCGCATGATCATTCCGCAGGCCAGCGACCTGCGCGTCGTGCAGCCATGATGATGCGCGACACCCGGCGCGAGGCCGAGGCGGCACCGGACCTGCGCTGGCGCCACTGGCTGGTCCTCGGCGCGCTGGGCCTGTGCGCGGCGTTGCTGCTCGGACGCGCCGTGTACCTGCAGGTCATCCACCAGAGCTTCCTCGAGAAGCAGGGCGACGATCGCATCCTGCGCGAGGCGAAGCTGTCGGCGAACCGCGGCATGATCCTCGACCGCAACGGCGAGCCGCTCGCGGTCAGCACGCCGGTGGACACCGTCTGGGCGGACCCCCGCAAGCTTGCCCAGGTGCCGGACCGCTTCCCCGAGCTGGCGAAGGCGCTCGGGCGCGATCCGCAGTGGCTCGCGCGGCGCGTGACGAGCAACCTCGAGCGCGAGTTCGTCTACCTGGTGCGCCACATGCGGCCGCAGGAAGCCGCCGCGGTCAAGGCGCTGGGCATCCCCGGCGTGGACACGCTGCGCGAGTATCGCCGCTACTACCCGGCCGGCGAGGTCACCGGCCACCTGCTCGGCTTCACCAACGTCGACGACGTCGGCCAGGAGGGGCTCGAGCTCGCCTTCGACCAGTGGCTCGGCGGCCAGAGCGGCACGAAGAGCGTGATCCGCGACAGGCTCGGACGCACGATCGAGGACATCGACCTGATCAGGGCGCCCCGGCCCGGCCAGGACCTGCACACCAGCATCGACCTGCGGATCCAGTACCTCGCCTATCGCGAGCTCAAGGCGGCGGTGCAGGCGAACCGTGCCCGCGGCGGCTCGGTAGTCGTGCTCGACGTGGCCACCGGCGAGGTGCTGGCGATGGTCAACCAGCCGGCCTTCAATCCCAACGATCGCGAGCAGTACGCGGCCTCGCGCTACCGCAACCGCGCCACCAACGACTTCTTCGAGCCCGGCTCGAGCATCAAGCCGTTCATCGTGGCCGCCGGCATGGAAACCGGCCGCTACCACGCCGACACGCTGGTCGACACCTCGCCCGGCATGCTCAAGGTCGGCATCAAGACGGTCAAGGACAAGCGCAACCTCGGCACGATCGACGTGACGACCGTGCTGGCGAAGTCGAGCAACGTGGGCGTGGCGAAGATCGCGCTGTCGCTGAAGCCGGACCAGATGTGGGACGTGCTGGACCGGCTCGGATTCGGCCGCGTGACGGGCTCGGGCTTTCCCGGGGAGTCGGCCGGCATCCTGACCAGCCCGGGTCACTGGCGCCAGATCGGCCAGGCGACGATGTCTTATGGCTACGGCCTCTCGGTCACGCCGCTGCAGCTCGCGCAGGCGTTCGCGGTACTCGGCGCCGGCGGCATCCGCCGGCCCGTGAGCCTGCGGGCGCTCGATGCACCGCCGCCGGGCGAGCGCGTGCTCGATGAAGCCGTGGCCGGCGAGATCGTCGAGATGCTCGAGCACGTGGTCAGCGAGGAGGGCACGGCGCGGCGCGCGGCGATCATGGGCTACCGGGTGTCGGGCAAGACCGGCACGTCCTGGAAAGCCTCGCAGTCGGGCGGCTACTCGACCCACAAGTACATGGCGGTGTTCGGCGGCGTCGTCCCGGCGAGCAGGCCGCGGCTGGCCGCCGTCGTCGTGATCGACGAGCCGGGCGGTCGCGCCTACTACGGTGGCGAGGTGGCGGCGCCGGTGTTCTCGAACGTGATGTCGGGGGCGCTGCGGCTGCTCGCGTTGCCGCCCGACGACCTGCAGCGCATGCCGGCGACCACGCTGGTGCAGGCGCAGGACCCGTGGTGAGCGATGCCGGTGGAGAAGGCATGAACGCGGTGCTGGAGGACGGCCCCGAGCCCGTTTACCGCAGCTCGCTGGCGACGCTGCTGGCGGGCCATGCGTCACCCGCGCGGGACGTGGAGATCCTGGACCTGACCCAGGACAGCCGCGAGGCCACGCCGGGGTGCGCGTTCATCGCCTGCCGGGGACGCAGCACGCACGGGCTCGCCCACGCGGCCGCCGCGGTCGAGAAGGGCGCCGTCGCGGTGCTCTGGGATCCGTCGGAGGGCGTCGAGGCGCCGTCGCTGCCGCCGCAGGTGGTCTGCGTCGAAGTGCCGGGACTCGCTGCCGCGGCCGGCGCGATCGCCGCGCGCTTCTTCGGCGAGCCGTCGCACGAGATCGAGGTCGCCGGCATCACCGGCACCAACGGCAAGACCACGACCGCCTACCTGCTCGCTCAGGCCGCCGACGCAGTCGGGCGTCGCGGCGCGTACCTCGGGACGCTCGGTTTCGGGCGCGCCGGCGATCTCGGCCAGGCCGGGCTCACGACGCCCGACGTCGTCAACGTGCATCGCCGGATCGCCGAGGCTCGCGACCGCGGCGCGAAGACGCTGGCCATGGAAGTCTCCTCCCACGCGCTCGACCAGCGGCGCGTGGCGGCCGTGCGCTTCGGGACGGCCGTCTTCACGAACCTGAGCCGCGACCACCTCGACTACCACGGCACGCTCGAGTCCTACCAGCAGGCGAAGGCCCGGCTGTTCGCGAGCGCGGACCTGCGGCGCGCCGTGATCAACGTACGCGACCCGTTCGGCCGCGCGCTGGCCGAGCAGCTCGACGACTCCGTCGAGGCAGTCCTGTACTCGAGCTCGAACGAGCTGTGGCTGCCGCGGACCGCGGGCTGGATCCGGCTGCCGGAACTGCGGGCCACCAGCGTCGGGCTGTCGCTGCACATCGAGAGCAGCTGGGGGGCCGGCACGCTGCGCTCGCCGCTGATCGGGGAATTCAACGCCGAGAACCTGCTCGCGGTGCTCGGCGTGCTGCTCGGCTGGGGCGTGCCGATGCAGAAGGCGCTGGTCGCGCTCGCGAGCTGTGTCGCGCCGCCGGGACGGATGGAGGCCTTCGGCGGCGGCGCGCAGCCGCTGGTGCTGGTCGACTACGCCCATACTCCGGACGCGCTCGCGAAGGCGCTCGATGCGGCGCGCGCCCATGCGCGCGGCCGGCTGCACTGCGTCTTCGGCTGCGGCGGCGAGCGCGACCCCGGCAAGCGGCCGCAGATGGGCGCGATCGCCGAGAGCCTGGCCGATACCGTCGTCGTCACCGACGACAACCCGCGCGGCGAGAACTCGCTCGCGATCATCGAGCAGATCCTGGCCGGCATGGCGGACGCATCGGCGGCGCGAGTGCTGCAGGATCGCGCGACCGCGATACACCAGGCCGTGCTCGAGGCCGAGGCCGGGGACGTCGTGCTGGTCGCCGGCAAGGGGCACGAGCAGTACCAGCAGGTCGGTCGGGAGACGCGGCCGTTCAGCGACCGCAAGGTCGTGCTCGACGCGCTCGGAGTCGAGGGATGATCCGCGACCTGGCAGGCTTCGCACGCGGCGCGGGCGGGGTGCTCCGCGGCTCGAACGCGGCTTTCGGCACGGTGACCACCGACAGCCGCAGCCTCGAGCCGGGCTCGCTGTTCGTGGCGCTCGCCGGCGAGCGTTTCGACGGCCACGACTTCGTCGCCGACGCCTGCGCGCGCGGCGCGGTCGGCGCGGTCGTCAGTCGCGCCGTGGACTCGCCGCTCGCGCAGGTGATCGTCTCCGACACGCTCGAGGCGCTGACGCGATTCGCGACCGGCTGGCGGCGGGCCGAGCAGGCGACGGTGGTCGGCATCACCGGCAGCAACGGCAAGACCACGGTCAAGGAGATGACCGGCCGGATTCTCTCGCGGCTCGGGTCCTGCCTGGTCACGCAGGGCAACCTGAACAACCACATCGGCGTGCCGCTGACGCTGTGCCGGCTCGAGCCCTCGCATCGCTACGCGGTGATCGAGATGGGCGCCAACCACCTGGGCGAGATCGCGCACCTGGCCGCGATCGCCCGCCCGAACGTCGGCCTGGTGATCAACGCGGGTCCCGCCCACCTGGAGGGCTTCGGCAGCCTCGAGGGCGTGGCGCGCGGCAAGGGCGAGATGTTCGAGGCGCTAGGCATCGAGGACTCGGCCGTGATCAACGCGGACGACCGCTACGCCGCGCTGTGGCATGGCCTGGCGCGCGGGGCGGGGCGCGTACTCACCTTCGGCATGCGCGAGCGCGCGGACTTCCGCGCCTCCGGCGTCGCGACCCGTGCGACCGAGCAGGGTTTCGTCACGGAGTTCGAACTGGACTCGCCGGCCGGGAGCGCGCGGATCGCCATCGGGCTCGCGGGCGAGCACAACGTGATGAACGCGCTGGCCGCTGCCGCCGCGAGCCATGCCGCCGGCGCGGACCTGGCCGCGATCGAGGCCGGCCTCGCCGCGGTGCGACCGGTCTCCGGCCGGCTCGAGACGAAACGCGCCGTCGGGGGCGCCCGGCTGATCGACGATTCCTACAACGCGAACCCGGGCTCGATGCGGGCCGGCATCCGCGCGCTGGCCACGCTGCCCGGCCGGCACTGGCTGGTGCTCGGCGCGATGGCGGAGCTGGGCGAGGCATCGCCGCAGCTGCATGCCGAGATCGGCGAGTTCGCGCGGGCGAGCGGAGTGGAGCGGCTGCTCGCGGTCGGTGCGGATGCGCAGCACGCGGTGGAGGCGTTCGGGGCCGGCGCGAGCTGGTTCGAGCATGTCGCGGACCTGGTCGAGGAAGCGCGCCGCGGGCTCGAGCCCGAGGTGACGGTGCTGGTCAAGGGCTCGCGGGTCAATCGCCTCGAGCAGGTCGTCGCGGCGCTGGCCGATGACGGCGGTCGGTCCACTGCGGCGGCGGGAGGGCACTGAATGCTGCGCTACCTCGCCGAATGGCTGACCCAGTACTACTCGGGCTTCAATGCCTTCAGCTACCTGACGCTGCGCGCGATCCTCGCGGCGCTGACCGCGCTGGTGCTGTCGTTCATCGTCGGTCCGCCGATGATCCGCAAGCTCGCCGAGCACCAGGTCGGGCAGCGGGTGCGCAGCGACGGGCCGCAGACGCACCTGTCGAAGGCCGGCACGCCGACGATGGGCGGCGCGCTGATCCTGGTCGCGATCGTCGCGGCGACGCTGCTCTGGGCCGACCTCGCCAACCGCTTCGTCTGGATCGTGCTGGGCGTGACCGTTGCGTTCGGGCTGATCGGCTTCTGGGACGACTACCTGAAGCTCGTGGTCGGCGACTCGCGCGGCCTGATCGCCCGCTACAAGTACTTCTGGCAGTCGGTCGCCGGCCTCGGCGCCGCGATCGCGATCTACGTGCTGGCGCGCTCGCCGGCCGAGACGACGCTGTACGTGCCCTTCTTCAAGGACTTCGTGATTCCGCTGGGGCCGTTCTTCATCGTGCTCGCCTACTTCGTGATCGTCGGCTCGAGCAACGCGGTCAACCTGACCGACGGGCTCGACGGGCTCGCGATCATGCCTGCGGTGCTGGTCGCCGGGGCGCTCGGCGTGTTCGCCTACGCCTCCGGCAACGTCGTGTTCGCGAACTACCTCGGCATTCCCTACATCGCCGGCTCCGGCGAGGTGCTGGTGATCTGCGCCGGCATCGTCGGCGCCGGGCTCGGCTTCCTGTGGTTCAACACCTATCCCGCGCAGGTGTTCATGGGCGACATCGGCGCGCTGGCGCTCGGCGCCGCGCTCGGCGTGATCGCCGTGATCGTCCGCCAGGAAATCGTGCTGTTCATCATGGGCGGCGTGTTCGTGATGGAGACCGTCTCGGTCATCCTGCAGGTGGGCTCGTTCAAGCTCCGCGGCAAGCGGATCTTCAGGATGGCCCCGATCCACCACCACTACGAGCTGAAGGGCTGGGCCGAGCCCAAGGTGATCGTCCGCTTCTGGATCATCACGGTGATCCTGGTGCTGGTCGGGCTCGCGACGCTGAAACTCAGATGAGCACCCACCCCGCAGCCTTCGACGCGATTGCGCCCGGCAGCCGGGCGCTGGTACTCGGTCTCGGCCGTACCGGCCTGTCCGCGGCGCGGTACCTGCGCCGCAGCGGATTCGCGCTGCGCGTGGCGGATTCGCGCGCCGAGCCGCCCGCGGCCGCGGAGTTGCGGAGCCTGCTGCCCGACGTCGAGCTGCGCTGCGGCCCCTTCGATGCATCGCTGCTCGACGACGTCGCGCAGGTGGTGATCTCGCCGGGACTCTCGCTCGGCGAGCCGATCGTGCAGCAGGCGCTCGCGCGCGGCCTGCCGGTGGCTGGTGACGTGGAGCTGTTCGCGCGCGAGGTGCGCGCCCCGGTCGCCGCCGTGACCGGCACCAACGGCAAGAGCACGGTCACGACGCTGGTCGCCGAGTTCGCAATCGCGGCCGGGCGCAGCGCGCTCGCCGGCGGAAACCTCGGCCGGCCGGCACTGGACCTGCTCGATGCGCCGCTGCCGGACCTCTACGTGCTCGAGCTCTCGAGTTTCCAGCTCGAGACCACGCACTCGCTCGCGCCGGCCGCGGCCGTCGTGACGAACGTGACCGCGGACCACATGGACCGCTATGCGTCGCTGGCCGACTACGCGGCCACCAAGGCGCGGATCTACGACCGCGCCGAGGTCGCAGTGGTCAATGCCGACGATGCGCTGGTGAGCGCCATGCCGCGCGACGCACAGCGGCTGATCAGCTTCAGCCTGCGCGATCCGGGCGCCGACTACTGGCTCGCGCAGGACCCCGAGCCGACGATTACGCGCCGCGGCGAGCCGCTGCTGCCGCTCACCGCGATGCGGCTCAAGGGCCTGCACAACGCCGCCAACGCGATGGCCGCGCTCGCGATGGGCGAGGCGCTCGGGCTGCCGCGTGCGCCTGCGCTCACCGTGCTGGCCGGGTTCGCCGGCCTGCCGCATCGATCGCAATGGGTCGCGGAGATCGGCGGCGTCAGCTTCGTCAACGATTCGAAGGGCACCAACGTCGGCGCGACGGTGGCCGCGGTCGCCGGCATGCCCGGTCCGCTGGTGCTGATCGCCGGCGGCGACGGCAAGGGACAGGACTTCTCGGAGCTGCGCGAGGCCTGCCGCGGCAAGGTCCGGCTGGCCGTGCTGATCGGCCGCGATGCGCCGCGGCTGGCCGAGGCGCTCGAAGGCGCCTGCGCGACGCGCGGCGCGACGGACATGCGCGAGGCGGTTGCCGCGGCGCGCGATGCGGCCGAGCCCGGCGACACGGTGCTGCTGTCGCCGGCCTGCGCGAGCCTGGACATGTATCGCGACTACACCGAGCGGGGCGACCAGTTTGCCGCCGCGGTCAGGGGCCTCGCACGATGAGCACCAGCGCCGCCGCGGTCTTCGCACGCTCGACCGGCCGCCCGGGCCGCTTCCAGCTCGACCCCTGGGTGGTCGGGCCGGTGGCCGCCCTGCTGCTGATCGGTCTCGTGATGGTCGCCTCGGCGTCGATCGGCATCTCGGACCACGACGCGGGCCAGCCGTTCCTGCTGTTCAAGCGCCAGCTCATCTTCGTCGGCATCGGGCTCCTGGGCGCGCTGGTGGGACTCCTGGTGCCGACCCGGATCTGGGAGCGGCACGCGATGCTCCTGCTCGGCGGCGCGTTCGTGCTGCTGGTGCTGGTGCTGATTCCCGGCATCGGCTACGAGGTGAACGGCAGCCGCCGCTGGATACGGTTCGGCTTCATGAACTTCCAGGTCTCCGAGCTCACCCGGGTGATGCTGCTGACCTACGTGGCGAGCTATGCGGTGCGCAAGGCCGACGACCTGCGCAGCGACTTCGTCGGCTTCATGAAGCCGGTCGCCGTGCTCGGCGCAGCCGCGGTGCTGCTGCTCGCGGAGCCGGACTTCGGTGCCGCGACGGTGCTGGTCGCGACGGGCCTGATCGTGCTGTTCCTCGCCGGCGCCAGGCTGCACCACCTGCTCGCGCCGGTGGTGCTCGGCATCGCCGCGCTGGGCGCGCTGGCCGTCACCTCGCCGTACCGGCTGCGCAGGCTCACCGCGTTCCGCGATCCCTGGGGCGACCCGTTCGACAGCGGCTTCCAGCTCGTGCAGTCGCTGATCGCGATCGGACGCGGCGAGTGGTTCGGCGTCGGGCTGGGCTCGAGCGTGCAGAAGCTCTTCTACCTGCCCGAGGCGCACACGGACTTCGTCTTCGCGGTGCTCGCGGAGGAGTTCGGCTTCGTCGGCGTGTTCGTCGTCGTGGCGCTGTTCGCGCTGCTGGTCGGCCGCGCGCTCGCGCTGTCCCGCGAGGCCTGGCGGGCCGAGATGCCGTTCCAGTCCTACCTGGCCGCGGCGATCGGCGTCTGGCTGGGACTGCAGTCGTTCGTCAACATCGGCGTCGCGACCGGGCTGCTGCCCACCAAGGGCCTGACGCTGCCGCTCGTGAGCTACGGCGGCAGCAGCATGCTGGTCACGCTCGGCTGGCTGGGCGTACTGCTTCGGATCGGCCACGAGGTGCGCCTCTCCGGACGCTCGGCGATCGCGCGCGAGGTACGCCGGCGATGAGCGGCCGGGTTGCAATGATCATGGCCGGCGGCACCGGCGGACACGTCTTCCCGGCGCTCGCCACGGCGCGCGTGCTGCGACGCCGCGGCTTCGAGATCGTCTGGCTGGGGACGAAGCGCGGCATCGAGGCGCGCCTGGTGCCGGCCGAGGGCATCCCGGTCGAATGGTTGAACGTCGGCGGCGTGCGCGGCAAGGGACTCGCGACGCTGCTCGCGGCGCCGTTCCGGCTCGCGGCGGCCGTGATGCAGGCGCTGCGGGCGCTGCGCAGGCACGACCCGGCCGTCGTGCTCGGCGCCGGCGGCTTCGCATCCGGGCCGGGCGGACTCGCGGCCTGGCTGCTTCGCAGGCCGCTGGTCGTGCACGAGCAGAACGCCGTCGCCGGGATGACCAACCGCTTGCTCGCGCGGCTCGCGGACCGGGTGCTCGAGGGATTCCCGGGCAGCTTCGGTCCGCGCGTCGCGGCCGAGCGCGTCGGCAACCCGGTGCGCCCCGAGATCGTCGCGGTCGCGCCGCCCGCGCGGCGCTACGCCGGCCGCCAGGGCAAGGTGCGGCTGCTCGTGTTCGGCGGCAGCCAGGGCGCGGCGCGCCTCAACGCGGTGCTGCCGGCGGCGCTCGCCGAGCTGCCGGCGGAACTGCGGCCCGAGGTGATCCACCAGACCGGCGAGCGCGGCCACGCCGACACGTCGCGTGGCTACCAGAGCCGGGGTCTGCAGGCGGACGTCCGCCCGTTCATCGACGACATGGCGAGCGCGTATGCCTGGTGCGACCTCGCGGTCTGCCGCGCCGGTGCGCTGACGGTCGCCGAGCTCGGCGCGGCCGGGGTCCCGGCGATACTCGTGCCGTTCCCGGCCGCGGTGGACGACCACCAGACCCGCAACGCCGAGTACGTGGTCTCGGTCGGCGCGGCGCTGCTGCTGCCCGAGAGCCGGCTGACGCCGGTGTCGCTGGCCGCGCTGCTGCGCGGGCTACTCGAGGCGGGCCGCCCGAGGCTGCTCGAGATGGCCGAGGCCGCGCGGGGCACCGCGATCACCGACGCCGACGAGCGGCTGGCCGACGCCTGCGTCGCCGCGGCCGGAGCCGCCGCATGAGCGACCGCATGCGCCGCATCCACACGATCCACTTCGTCGGCATCGGCGGTACCGGGATGAGCGGCATCGCCGAGGTGCTGCTGAACCTCGGCTATGCGGTGCAGGGCTCGGACATCAAGGCGAGCGCCACGACCCGTCACCTCGAGTCGCTGGGCGCGCGCGTGATGATCGGACATCGCGCGGAGAACGTCGCCGGCGCCGACGTCGTCGTGGTCTCGAGCGCGATCGACCCGGCGAACCCGGAGCTCGCCCAGGCGGTGGCCGAGCGCGTGCCCGTCGTGCAGCGCGCGGAGATGCTCGGCGAGCTGATGCGGTTCCGCTACTCGATCGCGGTGGCCGGCACGCACGGCAAGACGACGACGACCAGCCTGGTCGCGAGCGTGCTGGCCGAGGGCGGTGCGGATCCGACCTTCGTGATCGGTGGCCGGCTGAAGAGCGCCGCGTCGCATGCGCGGCTCGGCGCGGGCCGCTACCTGGTCGCCGAGGCCGACGAGAGCGACGCCTCGTTCATGCACCTGCAGCCGATGATCGCGATCGTCACCAACGTGGACGCGGACCATCTCGGCACGCACGGCGGCGACTTCGAGCACCTGAAGTCGAGCTTCGTCGAGTTCCTGCACAACCTGCCCTTCTACGGGCTGGCGGTCGTCTGCAGCGACGACCCCGCCGCGGCGAGCCTGCTGCCGCGGATCGCCCGCCCGTACGTGACCTACGGCATCGAGCAGCCCGCCGACGTGCGTGCGGTGAATCTCGAGCGTGGACCGGGCGGCACGCGCTTCGACGTGGTCCGCCCGGGCGTGGATGCGCCGCTGCCGGTGATGCTGAGCCTGCCCGGCCGGCACAACGTGCTGAACGCGCTCGCCGCCATCGCGGTGGGCACCGAGCTCGAGGTGTCCGACGCCGCGATCCAGCGTGCGCTCGAGGGTTTCCAGGGCATCGACCGCCGCCTGCAGACGCTCGGCGAGATCCGCGTCGCGTCCGGCAGCGTGACGCTGGTCGACGACTACGGTCATCACCCCACCGAGGTCGCCGCGACGCTCGACGCGGTGCGCCAGGGCTGGCCGGACCGGCGCGTCGTGCTGGTTTTCCAGCCGCACCGCTACACACGCACCCGCGACCTGCTCGACGACTTCGCGCGGGTGCTCTCCGACGCCGACGTGCTGGTCGTCTCCGAGGTCTATCCGGCCGGCGAGGCGCCGATCGCCGGCGCCGACGCGAAGGCGCTCTGCCGTGCGGTGCGCTCGCGCGGCCGCGTGGAGCCGGTGCTGCTGTCCGGCATGGAGGAGCTTCCGGCCGTGCTCGCGGAGCTGGTCCGCGACGGCGACCTGGTGCTGACGATGGGCGCGGGCAACATCGGCGCGGTCGCCCAGGAACTGGTCACCGCGCTGCCCGCCGCGGCCGGGGTCAGCCCCGGAGGAGAGCAGCGATGAGCGCTCCGCGTGTCACCGATCCGCGCGAGTTCGGCCGCGTCGCGGTGCTGATGGGCGGCACGTCCTCGGAGCGCGAGGTCTCGCTCGATTCCGGGCGGAACGTGCTCGAGGCGCTGCTCAGGCGCGGCGTCGAGGCGGTCGCGGTGGACGGCATCGGCGAGCTGGCCCGCGCGCTCGCGGCGCCGGGCGGCCCGGGCTTCGACCGCGTGTTCAACATCCTGCACGGCAACCGCGGCGGCGGCGAGGACGGCGTCGTGCAGGGCCTGCTCGAGGCGTTCGGCGTCCCGTATACCGGCTCCGGCGTGCTCGGCTCGGCGCTCTCGATGGACAAGACGCGCAGCAAGCAGGTCTGGCTCTCGCTCGGCCTGCCGACGCCGGCCTACGTGAGCCTCGAGCGCGGCGACGACGTGCTCGCGGCCGCGCACAAGATCGGACTGCCCGTGATCGTCAAGCCCGCCTGCGAGGGCTCGAGCGTCGGCGTGAGCCGTTGCTTCAAGGATTCCGACCTGCCGGCCGCGGTCGAGCTCGCGGTGCGCTACGAGGGGTCGCTGCTGGTCGAGCAGCTCGTGCAGGGCGAGGAGTACACGGTCGGCGTGCTCGGCAACGAGGCGCTGCCCTCGATCCGCATCGTGCCGGCCGGCGAGTACTACGACTACCACGCCAAGTACGTCGCCGAGGACACGCAGTACCTGTGTCCCGGGCTCTCCGGCGCCGCGGAGCAGGAACTCGGCAGCCTCGCGCTGGCGGCCTTCTTCGCGCTCGACTGCCGCGGCTGGGGTCGCGTGGACTTCATGCGCGACCGCTCCGGCCGCCCCTGGCTGCTCGAGGTGAACACCGCGCCCGGCATGACCAGCCACTCACTGGTACCGAAGGCGGCGCGCGAGCGCGGCATCGGCTTCGACGAACTGGTCTGGCGCGTGCTCGAGACCAGTCTCAGCGTGCCGGGCGCGAGCGGAGGGCGGGAATGAAGCTGCCCTGGAGCCGGCGCAACCGTCGCAAGCCCCGCGGCGAGGGTGTCGCGTGGCTGGCGCAGGTCGACTGGCGCGCAATCGGCGCGACCGTGGCCGTGCTCGCGGGCTGCGCAGCGCTCGCGGTGGGCCTGCTCTACGCGGTGGACCGGCCCGTGCGGCGGGTCGTCGTGGACGGTCCGTTCCAGCGGGTCTCGCCGCCGGAGGTCGAGGCGGTCGTCACCCGCACGATCGGCGGTGGGCTCGCCTCGGTGGACCTCGACGCGGTTCGCGAGGGCATCGAGGCGCTGGAGTGGGTGGACCGGGCGGTGGTGCACCGGCAGTGGCCGGACGCGATCCACGTGCAGGTCACCGAGCAGGTCGCCGCGGCCCGCTGGAACGAGGCGGGGCTCTTGAACACGCGGGGCGACCTGTTCATTCGCGACGCCCGCTACGTGCCGCCCGAGCTGCCGCGGCTCGAGGGGCCGGAGGGCAGCGAGGGCAACGTCGCGCAGCTGTACCTCGACGCGCAGGGGCGCCTGCTGGAGGTCGGCCTGCGGCTGAGCGGCGTACGGCTCAACGAGCGCGGCGCCTGGGAACTCGACCTGGACGACGGACTGATCGTGCGCCTCGGCCGGCAGGCCGTGCACGAACGCCTCGAGAGATTCATACGCCTCGCCAGCCCGCTGGTTGCGAAGCGCAGTGCGGAGATCAGACACGTGGACATGCGATACACGAACGGGTTCAGCGTCGGCTGGAACGCCCGTTCCGCCGTCGCCGTCGCGCCGACACAGGATGCGATGCCCGATGGCTAGGAAGACAGAACGCAACCTGATCGTCGGCCTCGACATCGGCACCTCGAAGGTGGTCGCGATCGTCGGCGAGCTGGCGGCCGACGGCAAGATCGAGGTCGTGGGCCTCGGCTCGCACCCGTCGCGCGGCCTGAAGAAGGGCGTGGTCGTCAACATCGACTCGACCGTGCAGTCCATCCAGCGCGCGGTCGAGGAGGCCGAGCTGATGGCCGGCTGCGAGATCCA
>CAZKLS010000040.1:0-21449 GCA_964553405.1 uncultured Steroidobacteraceae bacterium | reverse complement strand
GCGCATCACTGCGCGAACCACAGCGGCTCGTCCGCGTTGCTGGCGCGCAGGCCGAACGCCCAGGGCGCGGTCCAGTCGTCGCCCTCCTCGACAGCGCCGAGCTTGCCGCTGGCGGGCGTCATCGCGATGGTGTCGCCGTTCGCGTCCGTGATCGTCGAGGCGGTGTAGAAGGTGCCCGGCACGAGCACGGATACGTTGGCGTTGGCCGACTCGGTGATGATCACGCTGCCCGAGTTGAACGAGTAGTTCGCGCCGTTCGTGCTCGGGTTCGCGCCGACGGCCCAGTCGCGGAGCGGATCGCCGTTCGGCAGCGTGCCCTTGGCCGGCTCCTCGCAGGCGATCAGGCTGTTCGTGAACCAGGACTCACCGGAAGCGGCGAAACCGAGCGACACCGGCGACTCCACCTCGAGGCACTCGTTCGAGGTCTTGCCGTTCACGATCACGCCGTAGCCGCCGTAGACGATGCTGTCCTCGAGCCGGATCTTTGCGCCCTGGCGCGCCAGCGGACCCTCGGAGTCACCGTGGGTGTTCACGTCCGTGTTCGACGTGATGCAGGTCAGGTTGTTGATGACCGGCTCGGTCAGCGGCGCGGTGTCGAGCGGTGCGCCGGCGTCGCTGCGCGAGGAGCCGATGTTGTCGCCCTCGATGCAGCGGTTGCCGTCGCTCTTCCACTGGATCACCAGCGCGGTGTCGATGCCGCCGACCCAGCCGTCCGAGTAGTCGAGCGAGTCGTCGCGCGCGTACAACACGACGGCGTTCTTGACCTGGACCGCTCCGCCGAAGAACTCGAAGCCGTCGTCATAGGTGCTGTAGGCCTGGATGTTCTCGACCACGGTGCCGGAGCCCACCGCATTGAACGTGATGCCGTTCAGCTCGTCGCCGGGGGCGACCTCGAAGCCGGTGTGCTTGACGATCACGTACCGCAGCACGCCCGAGCTGTCCTCGTTGTCGCTGCCGCCGTAGTTCGAGGGCTGTCCCTCGGCCGCGACGTGGCACTGGTCGGTGGCGCGCTGCTCGTCGGTGCAGTTGTTCGTGATGCCGTTGCCGTTGATCACGAGACCGCCCCAGAGGCTCACGTCGTTGGCCCCGGCCGTTCCATTGACGGCGTCGGCGACGGCGGTCAGCGTGATCGGCGCGGCCGGGGAGCCGTTCGCGACGATCTGCGAGCCGCGATTGATCAGGATGTAGTCCGCCGAGTTCGAGAACGCCAGCGTGCTGCCGGCCTCGATCGTCAGCGTCGGCCCGGTGCCGCCCGCGGGCGCAGGGCCGCTCGAGACGTTCTGGCCGACGAACAGGCTGTCCTGGAAGACGTGCACGCCGGTGATAAACGGGATCGTCAGGTCCGTGAGCAGCGGGTTGGTCTTGCCGACGAAGGCGGCGTTGTAGACGCAGTTGCGGCCGTCGAAGGTGCCCTGCCGCAGCGTTTCTGAACCGGGCGGAGTGTAGGCGGCACAGGGATTGGTGGTGCCACCGCCGCCGCCGATGTTGTTCGTGGTGCTGTTGTCGGTCGAGTTGTCGTTGGTTTCGACCTTGAGATCCACGCCGCCGCCGTCACAGGCGGCAAGTCCAGCAATAACCATGCCCGCGAGCAGCAGCCGAGATGCGTTCATCGAAAGACTCTCCTGACTTGATGTCTATTCCGACCGACGGAGGCGGCTGCGGCTACGATCCGGAGCTCTCCGCCTCCCAGGTCCTGCACTGACCCGCTGCAACATCGTCGCGACCGCTCAGGCGGCACAGGCGATGCGGTTTGTGAATCAGCGAGGTTGCGGGGCAGACTAGGGGCGACGGGTTTCCCGTTCCTTTCAAATCGGTGACAGTTCGGTTACAGCGGAGGTGGACATGGGGACGGCACTGGTCACTGGGGCCAACCGGGGCATCGGCCTCGAGCTCTGCAGGCAGCTGAAGCGGCACGGCCACGACGTGACAGCCGTGTGTCGGGTCGCAACCGAGGATCTGGCGGACCTCGGCTGCCGGATCGTCTCCGGGATAGACGTCACCGACCCGCGGACCGTCGGGAACCTGGCGAGCCTGCTGCAGGGCGTCAGCATCGACCTGCTGGTCAATAACGCCGGAATCCTGGTCGGGGATCCGCCCGGCAACCTGGACTTCGCCGACATACGCAGGCAGTTCGAGGTGAATGCGCTCGGTCCGCTCGCGGTCACGCGCGCACTGGCGTCGCGGCTGCGCGACGGCGGCAAGGTTGCGATGATCACGAGCCGGATGGGCTCGATCGCCGACAATTCCAGTGGCGGCTACTACGGTTATCGCGTGTCCAAGGCCGCGCTGAACATGGTGGGGGTGAACCTCGCCCACGAGCTGCGCAGCCGTGGCATCGCCGTGCTGATGCTGCATCCGGGCATGGTCGCGACCGGGATGACCGGCCGGCAGGGCATACCGGTCGAGGACGCGGCGGCCATGCTGATCGAGCGCATCGAGCAGCTCGGGCTCGAGCAGACCGGCACGTTCTGGCACGCGAACGGCGAGCGGCTACCCTGGTGAGCGTGAGGAGGCAAAGACCAATGCGATACGTAGTGGATAGCGACAAGACGGTGGACCAGGCTGCGAGCGATCTCGAGGCCGCGGTGCTCGAGCACGGTTTCGGCGTGCTGCACACCTACGATCTCAAGCAGACGCTGGCGAAAAAGGGCGTGGAACTGCCGCAGGAGTGCCGGATTCTGGAAGTCTGCAATCCCCGGCAGGCGGCCCGCGTGCTCGGCGAGGACATGGGGATGAACGTCGCACTGCCCTGCCGCATATCCGTCTACCAGGACGGCGGGAAGACGCGCATCGGCATGGTCAGGCCGACGTCGCTGCTCGCGGGCCTCTCCGACGCACCCGGCCTCGCCGGCGTCGCCGAGGAGGTCGAGCAGGCCACGATCCGCATGATCGACCAGGCGCGCTGAGCCGTGAGCGCCGAGCGTTCCGCGGCGACCGGGCAGTCACAGGATCTGCTCTGGTACAAGGACGCGGTGATCTACCAGCTGCACGTCAAGGCGTTCTACGACGCCAACGGCGACGGCATCGGGGACTTCGCCGGGCTGCGGCAAAAACTCGACTACGTCCAGGCCCTGGGCGTCAACACGATCTGGCTGCTGCCTTTCTACCCGTCGCCGCAGCGCGACGACGGCTACGACATCGCCGACTACCGGGGCGTCAACCCCGACTACGGCACGCTGAAGGACTTCCGCGCCTTCGTGCGCGAGGCTCATCGCCGCAACCTGAAAGTCGTCACGGAGCTGGTGATCAACCACACTTCCGACCAGCACCCGTGGTTCCAGCGGGCACGCACGGCCAGGCGCGGCTCCGCGGCCAGGGACTGGTACGTCTGGAGCGACGACGACGGGCGCTACGCGGGCACGCGGATCATCTTCACCGACACCGAGACCTCCAACTGGACCTGGGATCCGCAGGCCAAGCAGTATTACTGGCACCGGTTCTTCTCCCACCAGCCGGACCTGAACTTCTCGAACCCGGCGGTCGAACGGGCGGTCACGCAGGTGATGCGGTACTGGCTCGACATGGGCGTCGACGGCCTGCGGCTCGACGCGATCCCCTACCTGTACGAGCGCGAGGGCACCAACAACGAGAACCTGCCCGAGACGCACGCGCTGCTGAAGCGGATGCGGGCCGTCGTCGACCGCCACTACGCCGGCCGCATGTTCCTGGCGGAGGCGAACCAGTGGCCGGAGGACGTGCGCGAGTACTTCGGCGAGGGCGACGAGTGCCACATGGCCTATCACTTCCCGCTGATGCCGCGGATCTACATGGCGCTGGCGCTGGAAGATCGCTATCCGATCACCGAGATACTGTCGCAGACGCCGGAGATTCCGCCGAGCTGCCAGTGGGCGATATTCCTGCGCAACCACGACGAGCTCACGCTGGAGATGGTCACCGACCGCGAGCGGGACTACATGTACAGCATGTACGCGCAGGAGCCGCGCATGCGGGTCAACGTCGGCATCAGGCGTCGGCTCGCCTCGCTGCTCGACAACGACATGGACCGCCTGAGGCTGATGAACAGCCTGCTTCTGTCGATGCCCGGCTCGCCGATCATGTACTACGGCGACGAGATCGGCATGGGCGACAACATCTACCTCGGCGACCGCAACGGCGTGCGCACGCCGATGCAGTGGAGCCCGGACCGCAACGGCGGCTTCTCCCGGGCCGATCCGCAGCGCCTGTACCTGCCCGCGGTCATGGATCCCGTGTACGGCTTCCAGGCGGTCAACGTCGAGGCGCAGGAACGCGACGCCTCCTCGCTGCTCAACTGGACCAAGCGCGTGCTGGCGATCCGCAGCCAGTACCGCGCGTTCGGCCGCGGCGGCATCGAGTTCGTGCGGCCGGCGAACCGTAAGATCCTCGCTTACCTCCGCAGCCACGGCGACGACACGATACTCTGCGTGGCCAATCTCGCGCGCACCGCCCAGGCCGTGGAACTGGACCTGTCACGCTACCGCGGACGCGTGCCGATCGAGCTGATGGGGCGCAACGCATTCCCGCCGATCGGGGACCTGCCCTACCTGCTGACGCTGCCCGGGCACGGCTTCTTCTGGCTGCGCCTGGCCGATTCCGCGGAGGTGCCCGCCTGGCACGTCGAGCGACTGGAGGCGAGCGAGCTGCCGATGCTGGTCCTGAGCGGCGGGCTGCGGACCTTCACCGCGGAGCCGCAGGACGTGACCGGCAAGGGAATCGCACTGCGCGCGCTGCACGAGCTCGAGCGCCGCGTGCTGCCCGGCTTCCTCGGCGCGCGACGCTGGTTCGCCCGCGATCCGTCCGGGGCGGCGACAGTTTCGCTCGGCCGACGGTTTCTCTGGCACTCGCCGCGCGGGGACTTCCTGCTGACGCTGCCCGAGGCGCGCTTCGAGGACGGCGTGACGCGCAGCTATTTCATGCCGCTCAGCATCAGCCGCGAAGGCGGCGAGGACCGGCAGCTGCGCGCCGTCGAGTGGGCGCTCGCGAAGGTTCGCGAGCGCTCCGAGGTCGGCGTGCTGATCGACGCGTTCGGCGACAAGGACTTCTGCCTCGCGCTCGCCGAGGCGGTCGAGGCCGGCGAGACGACCGCGCTCGACGGCGGCAGCATCGTAATCGAACGCACCCAGCATTTTCCTGACATCCGCCAGGGACTCGAACCGGTACAGAACCTGCCGGGCGAGCACAGCAACGCGGCCGTCGTGCTCGACGAGCGCCTGTTCCTGAAGGGGTACCGCCGCCTGCGCGGAGGCACCAGCCCCGACGTCGAGATGACCCGCCACCTGACCGAGAGCGCCGGCTTCCGCCACGTTCCGGCGCTGGCCGGATTCGTCGAGTGGCGGCCCGAGGACGGTCCGGTCATGACCGTGGCGGCGCTGTTTTCCTACGTGCAGAACCAGGGCGACGCGTGGAGCTACACGCTCAACCACCTCGAGCGCCACTGCGCCGTGCTGCTGCACGCCGCGGCGCCGGAGGAAGGCGAGTCCCACACGCTCTACCTGGACCAGCTGCGCACGATCGGGCGCCGCGTGGGCGAGCTGCATGCCACGTTGTCCCGGCCCTGCGACGACGACGCGTTCGCGCCGGAGCCACTGCGCGCGTCGGACCTCGCGGCCTGGCGCAAGCGGATCCTGGCGTCGGCCGAGCGGGCCTTCGAGGAGCTTGCCGCCGGAATCAGCTTGTTGACGGAAAGGGACCGCGAACCCGCGGCGCGGCTACTCGGGCGACGCCCGCAGCTGCTCGCCCAGATCCGGCGGCTCGGCGCCGGATCCGTCGCGGTGCACAAGACCCGCATCCACGGCGACCTGCAGCTCGGCAAGCTGCTGCTGAGCGGCAAGGACTTCGCGATCATCGATTTCGAGGGCGAGCGCGCCTGGACCTACGAGAACCGGCGCGCGAAGCACCTTGCGCTGCGCGACGTCGCATGCACGCTGCGCTCGCTGGAGCATGCACGGATCGTCGCGCTGCAACGCGCTGCAGCGGACCGCTCCGACCAGCACGATGCGCTGGCCCGGGACCTCGGACAGTGGCACAGGGCCGCGTACAGGGCCTTTCTGTCCGCGTACAGGTCCGCGCTCGGCGATGCCTGCTGCTGGCCTGCGGAACGCGGCGACGCCGCCCGGCTGCTGACGCTGTTCGAGATCGAGAAGGAAGTTCTGCAGCTGCGGCACGAACTCGAGCACCGGCCGGAACGTGCCGGCGTGCCGGTCGCCGGCCTGCTCGGATTGCTGGAGCGCAAGTCCGGCAGCTGAATGGCGCTGGCTGCGGCCGGCGGCAGCGTGGAACTCGCTCAGCCGCGGCGTCGTTTCGCGCGGCCGGCGCTGCGGGACCGCCCTGCCCCGCTGCCGGCGATCACGTCCGCGACGTCCTCCCAGAGCGCCTCGAACTGCCCGGGCGTGAACGCCGCGCCGGACGGCAGCCAGTTGCTGCTGCCCTCCGCGGCCAGCGTGTAGTGGCCGACGACGTCCAGGTGATCCGCGCGTACCGCGTGAACGACGCGGCCGTGCACCTGGCTCATGGCCGGAACGATGCCGTCGTTGGCGGCCGGCGTCAGTTCGAAGCCGATCCCCCGCTCGATGCGGCGTCGAACCACCGCGCCGGGAGCCGGATAGGGATAGCGCGCATGCTGCCGGGATGTGATCCCGTGCAGCAGGCGGAACAGTCCACGCAGGGCCAGTTGCTGGGGGTGCAGCAGCTTTCGGTCGAGCCGCGCCGGCGGACGCGGAGTGGCTGCCACGACGCTCGCATAGTCCACGCCAGGACGGTCCACGACTGCGGCAGCGAACAGGTTGGTTCCTTCGGGCGTCAGCTGCAGCACGGCGCCCTGGTCCGAGGCGACGGCCTCGAAATAGCGCCAGACCGGGTCGTCCTTGTCGAAGCGGATGGCGTTGATCAGCCGGCGCAGCGCCTCGTCGGTGACACCGTCGCCACCGAGCACACCGCCGAGGCGTGACAGCAGACTCGTGGCCCGCGATGCGAGCCGCAGCGCGCCGCGTCCCTGGCCGGTCGTGGCCAGCGAGGCGAGCAGCAGCAGGACCTGGTGCCCCTGTGCAGTCGCGAAGAAATTCGCGAGCGGCGTGCCGAAGTGGGGCGTGACGACCGATACGGCAGTGCGCGTCCGCCGCCCGATCTGCTCCTCGCTGTCGTCCCCGCTGATCGAGACACCCGGCGAGAGCAGCAGCCGCTGGTCGAGCCCGCCGGTGGAGTGCCCGACGAAATGCAGTTCGGTCGCCTTCAGGCCGCCGTGCTTCAGGACCTCGCGGCGCAGGTGGTCGGCACGCCGGGGGATCGAGCCCGTCGGCTGCGTCGGGCAACGGACCAGCCGCGCCTCGAACCCGCGCCGTTGCAGCGCCTTGCCGAGCGCGCGCTCGACGTCGTGGAAATAGCTCAGGTCCCCGACTGCAGTGAAGCCGAAGAACCCGGGAACCAGGAATACGATGCGCTGCGGTCGCTTCATCGGGCATCAAGGATGCGACCGCGGACGCAGGCTTGTCGAGCCCCCGGGACCGCGGCCGGGCGTCCCGACCGCCGGGCCTCCCGGTCACCCGCCCCGGCTCGATGCCAGGCAAGCGGTCCCCGGAAAGCCCGGGGCTGCCAGCCACGTCAATGCTGTAAGCTTGCGGGCTTTGCGCGAATCCGCCGCGCGAGGGAACCGACTCTGATGCGACAGCTCAAGTGGCTGCTGCCTCTGGCCATCCTGATCGCCGCACTGGCCGGCGCATGGATCATCATCGCCAACAAGCCCGAGGCCGAGCGGGGCGCGCCGCCCGTCGTGCCGGTGGCGGTCGAGGCCGTGCGCGTGCAACCCGCCTCGTTCCAGGTCGTGGTCCGCACGGAAGGCACGGTCGAGCCGCGGACCCAGAGCACACTGATCCCGCAGGTTTCGGGCGTCGTACGGAGCATTTCTCCGTCGTTCCGCGACGGCGGCTTCTTCGAGAAGGGGGACGTGCTGGTCACGCTCGACCCCAAAGACTACGAGCTCGCGATCGCGAGCGCCGAGGCGCAGGTCGCGCAGGCGGAGTCGGCGCTGGAGCAGGAACTGGCCCAGGCAGAAGTCGTCAAGAACGACTGGAAGCTGCTCGGCAAGAAGGCACCGGAGCTCGGCCTGCGCAAGCCTCAGATCGCCGCGGCGCGTGCCGCGGTCCTCTCGGCGAAGGCGCAACTGGAACGGGCACGCACCGACCTCGAGCGAACGCGCATCCGCAGCCCGTACGCGGGCCAGGTCCTGGAGAAGAGCGTGGACGTGGGTCAGTTCGTCTCGCCGGGTACCGTGCTGGCCCGGATCTACGCGACCGATTACGTCGAGATACGGCTGCCGCTGTCGCCGCGCGAACTGGAATTCGTCGACCTGCCGGAGAACTACCGCGATGATGCAGGCAAGCCGTCGCGGGACGGCCCGCCGGTCAGCGTGTTCGCCGATATCGGTCGCAGCAGCTGGAGCTGGGACGGGCGCATCGTGCGGACGGAAGGCGCGATCGACACCAGCAGCCGGCAGTTGTTCGTCGTCGCGCAGGTGGACGACCCCTACGGTCGCGGGCCGCAAGGGCGACCGCCGCTCAGGATCGGGCAGTTCGTCCGCGCCGAGATCGCGGGCCGGACGCTCGAGCCGGCATTCGTACTGCCGCGAGGCGCGATGCGCGAAGGCAACGAGGTGCTGATCGTGGATGCCGACAGCCGGCTCGAGCGCAGGCCCGTTTCGGTCGCCTGGTCGGACGAGAGCAACGTGGTGATCACTGAGGGCCTCGCCGCCGGTGAGGTGGTCAACGTCACGCCGCTGGCCGTCGCCTCCAGCGGCACGCTCGTCAGTGCGTCGATCGACGGGGCGCCCGCGCAGCGGGCGACGGCGCCGGCCGGGGACGGCGGGGCGGAGCGGCCATGAAGGGCATGATCGCCTGGTTCGCGCGCAACGACGTCGCGGCCAACCTGCTGATGATGACGATCTTCGCGCTCGGTGCCTGGGCGCTCTCCTCGCGCATCCCGCTCGAGGTCTTCCCCGCCTTCGAGCTCGACGTGGTCAGCGTACGCGTGCCGTTCCCGGGCGCGACGCCGGCCGAGGTCGAGGAAGGCATCACGGTGAAGATCGAGGAAGCCGTCCAGGACCTGCCGGGCATCAAGACCATCCGCTCGACGGCGGCCGAGAATCTCGGCAGCGTCGCGATCGAGGTCGAGTCCGACCACGACCCGCGCGAGCTGATGAACGACGTCAAGGCGCGCGTGGACGCGATCAGCACGTTCCCGGTGGACAGCGAGCGGCCCGTGGTCTACGTGCCGGAGCTGCGCCGGGACGTCATCACCGTCGTGATCTCGGGCGACGTGACCGAGAAGGAGCTCAGGACCGTCGCCGAGCGCGTGCGGGACGAGATCGTGGATCTGCCGGAGATCACGCAGGTGGAACTCGACGGGGTGCGGCCCTACGAGATTTCCATCGAGGTCTCGGAGCAGACCTTGCGCCAGTACGGGCTGAGCCTCGCCGAGGTCGCGGACGCGGTGCGACGCAATTCGCTCGACCTCGCGGCAGGCGCGGTGCGGACGCAGGGCGGAGAGGTGCTGATCCGCACCGAGGGTCAGGCGAGGAAGGGCGCAGAATTCGAGGACATTGTCGTCAGGAGCCGGGCCGGCACGCGGCTCACGATCTCGGACATCGGCGTGGTGCGCGACGGCTTCAACGAGGACCCGGTCGAGTTCCGCTTCAACGGCCAGCCGGCCGCGTTCGTCGACGTGTTCCGGGTCGGCGACCAGAGCGCGCTCGACGTGGCCGCCGCCGTCAGGAGCTACGTCGCGAACCCGCCGGCCTGGCTGCCACCGGGCGTGTCGCTCGACTACTGGCGCGACCAGTCGCGGGTCGTGCAGGCGCGACTGTCGACGCTGCTGCGCAACGCGCTGCAGGGCGGCATCCTGATCCTGCTGCTGCTGACGCTGTTCCTGCGGCCCTCGGTCGCGCTCTGGGTGCTGCTCGGCATGCCGATTGCGATCATGGGGGGCATCGCGCTGATGCCCGAGATCGGCGTGACGATCAACCTGATCAGCCTGTTCGCGTTCATCCTGGTGCTGGGCATCGTCGTCGACGACGCGATCGTGACCGGCGAAAACATCTTCCGGCACCTCGAGGCCGGCCGGGAACCGCTCGAGGCCTCGATCGTCGGCACGCAGGAGGTCGCGGTACCGGTCACGTTCGGCGTGCTGACGACGGTCGTCGCGTTCCTGCCGCTGCTGATGATCGAAGGCGTACGCGGCCAGATCTTCGCGCAGATCCCGTTGATCGTGATCCCGGTGCTGCTGTTCTCGCTGGTCGAGTCGAAGCTGATCCTGCCGGCGCACCTCAAGCACGTGCGGATGCGCGACGCGCAGCGGGAAGGTGCGTTCACGCGCTGGCAGCGCAAGGTCTCGAGCGCACTCGACCGCGGCACGCAGGCCGCGTACCGCCCGATGCTCGGCTTCGCGATCCGGCAGCCGCTGGTGGCGCTGAGCCTGTTCGTGGCGGTCGCGATACTGCTCTTCAGCCTGGCGATCGGCGGCCACCTGCGCTTCATCTTCTTTCCGCGCGTACAGGCGGAAACAGCCACTGCGACGCTGAGCATGCCGCCGGGGACCCCGTTCGACGCCACCGCCCGGGCGGTGCAGCGGATCGCGACCGAAGCCGAGGCGCTGCGCGAGCAGTACACCGATCCCGCGACAGGCGAAAGCGTGATCCTGGACATACTGACCAGCGTCGGCTCGCCCGGTGGCGGCGAGGCGAATCGCAGCGACATCGGCCGGGTCGTGTTCGAGATCATGCCGCCGGAGCAGCGCTCGCAGGACGTCACCAGCTCGGAGCTGGTGGCCGAGTGGCGACGGCGCATCGGCCAGATCCCCGGCGCCAAGGAGCTGAGCTTCCGCGCCGAGATCGGCCGCAGCGGCGCGCCGATCGACGTGCAGCTCGCGGGTCCGGACTTCGACGTGCTGCAGTCGGTGTCGCGCGAGGTGCAGCAGAAGCTCGGCACCTACCCGGGCGTGTTCGACATCGGCGACAGCTTCGAGGAGGGCAAGGAGGAGATCGAGCTCAAGCTGAAACCGCAGGCGGAGCTGCTCGGACTGGCGCTCGACGACCTGGCGCGACAGGTACGCCACGCCTTTTACGGCTTCGAGGTGCAGCGGGTGCAACGCGGCCGTGACGAGGTCCGGGTCTTCGTCCGCTACCCCGAGGGCGAGCGCCGGACGCTGGAGAGCCTCGACTCGATGCGCATCCGCACGCCCTCCGGCGCCGAGGTCCCGTTCTCGGAGGTGGCCGACGCCAGCTACGGCAGGGGCTTCTCCGCGATCCGGCGCGTCGACCGCAATCGCACCATCAACGTGACCGCCGACGTCAACAAGGAACAGGTGGACCTCGAGGCGATCAAGCGCGACGTCGTCACGTTCCTGGAGCAGTCCGTAGCGACTCACCCGGGCACGAGCTTCTCGATGGAGGGCGAGGCACGTGAGCAGCGGGAGTCGTTCGGCAGCCTGGGGTTCGGCCTGCTGTTCGTGCTGTTCGCGATCTACGCGCTGCTGGCGATTCCGTTCCGTTCCTACCTGCAGCCGCTGATCGTGATGAGCGTGATTCCATTCGGCGTCGCCGGCGCGATGCTCGGCCACATCCTGATGGGCATGAGCCTGACGATCATGAGCATCATGGGCATGCTGGCGCTCGCCGGCGTGGTCGTGAACGACAGCCTCGTGCTGGTGGACTACGTGAACCGGCGTCGGCGCGAGGGCATCGGCTTGAAGGAAGCGGTTTCCATGGCCGGCCAGGCGCGCCTGCGGGCTGTGCTGCTCACTTCGCTGACGACTTTCGCCGGGTTGATGCCGCTGATCTTCGAGAAATCCACCCAGGCGCAGTTCCTGAAGCCGATGGCGGTATCGCTCGGCTTCGGCATCATCTTCGCGACGCTGGTGACGCTGCTGCTGATACCGGTGAACTACCTGCTGCTGGAGAAGCTCCGCGGCGTGCTCGGGCGGCCGGGCGCGCCGGCCGATTCGCGGCTCGGCGAAGTCGGCGAAGTCCGCGGCTGAGTCACTCGATCTCGCAGCTGAGCGCGAAGCGGTCGAGCACGCTCCGGGCCGCGTCGCGCCCGGCGGGATCCGACAATCGCACGTGCACGGCGGTCCCCCGCCGCTCGTCCGCCACGGCCTCGACCTCGGCCTCGATCGACGCGTCGGCCAGCGCCTCGCGCAGCACCAGCTCGATCGCACGGCGGCGCAGCTCCGGCTTGAACACCTTGCCGACCGCCGTCGTCGGCAGCGCGCCCAGCACGACAATGCGCACCGGCACGGCCGCGCGTTCCGGGATCCGCTCCCGGCAGAGCGCCACGAGTTCGTCCGGATCCAGCTCGATGCCGGGCCGGGGTGCCACGAACGCCATCGGCAGCTCGCCGGCATAGGCGTCCGGCTGCCCCACCGCCGCGGCCAGCGCGACTGCGGGATGACCCGCGAGCACGTCCTCGATCAGCTGGGGGTCGATGTTGTGCCCGCCGCGGATGATCAGGTCCTTGGCCCGGCCCGTCAGCCAGACGTAACCGTCGGCGTCGATGCGCGCGAGATCGCCGGTGTTGAGCCATCCGGCGCCTGCCCAGACCTTTGCGTTGTCCTGCTCGCGCAGGTAGCCGGGGAACACCGCCGGGCCGCTGATCAGCAGGTTGCCGATCTCGTCGGTTGCGCACTCGCGTTCGATCGCGCCGTCGCCGCCGATCTCCGCGGTCATCACCTGTTGATAGGGCAACGCGAGGCCGACCGAACCGATCCGGCGCTCGCCGGCGGGCGGATTGATGCAGCTCGCGCAGGTCGCCTCGGTGAGCCCGTAACCCTCCAGGATCCTGAGGCCCGTCAGCTGCTCGAAGCGGCGGAAGACCTCGGGCGGCATCGGCGCGGCGCCGCAGATCGCATAGCGCAGCGAGCTCGTGTCGGCGCCGCCGGTCGGCACGTCGAGCAGCGCGGCGTAAATCGTCGGGACGGCACTGAAGTAGTTGACGCGATAGCGCTCGATCAGCTGCCAGAATCCGCCGACCAGTCCCGGCGTGCGATAACCCTGTATGCCGGCAAGCAGCACCGTCGCGCCCCCGAAGAACGTGCCGGTCCCCGTTGCGATGGCCCCGTTGACGTGGAACAGCGGCAGGCCGCAGAGGAACACGTCGCCCGGTCCGAGCTGCAGGTACTCCCGGATCTGCCACGACAGGAACACCTCGTTGGCGTGCGTGTGCCTGGCGATCTTCGGAGTCCCGGTCGTGCCGCCGGTGTGGAAGTAGCTGGCGATGTCGTGCGAATGGATGACCCGTCCGCTGGTGAGCTGGTCACCGGGCTCGGGTGAGCACTCGTAGTCGAAATCCAGCACGTGCCGCCCTGCGACCGACACCGGCTCCGGACTGGAGGACACGGACTCGCCCTCGAGGAACTGCGCCAGCCGCACCCTCAGCACGGTCTGCAGGCTCGGCACGCGCTCGATCACCGCCCGCACCTTGTCCCAGAGCTCCCCGCCCGGACCGGGAGCCACCGTCACCAGCACCCTGGCGCGCGCGGCATTGAGGATGTCGACGATGTGCGCCGGCTCGAGCAGGGGGTTCACACCGAGCGCGATTCCGGCTGCCTCCGCTCCCCACAGCGTGAAGTGGGTCTGCGGCAGGCTGGGCAGCACGAATGCGACGACGTCCTGTGCCCCGACGCCGAGGCGGTGAAACAGGTTCGCGGCCTGGGTGACGCGCCGGAACAGTTCCTCGTGCGTGTAGACCCAGGGCGTCTCCTCGGCGCTGCCGCGCGGCAGGAATACCAGCGCCGGCAACTCGGCATGGCGGGTCGCCGAGTCGCGCAGCAACTCGTAGGTGCTCTGCAAACCACAGCGCTGCTCGAACGGCAGGCTCTCGATGCGCGCGATGTCCTCCCGGGTGGCGATCAGTCGGTCCGCATCGCTGATCATGTTCACGCTACTCTCCGATCCGGGCCTCCGATTCCCGCGCGTAGCCGAGCGTACGCAGCGCCGCCTTGATTTCCTCGAGTATCGCCGGGTCGTCGATGGTCGGCGGCACCTGGTAGGGCTCCGCGTCCGCGATCTTGCGCATCGTGCCCCGCAGCACCTTGCCCGAGCGCGTCTTCGGCAGGCGCGGCACGATCGTGACGGCCTTGAAGTTCGCAACCGGTCCGACCTGCTCCCGCACGATCTTGACGAGCTCGCGCTTGATGTCCTCTTGGTCGCGTTCGACGCCCGCCTTCAGCACGACCAGCCCGACCGGCAGCTGGGTCTTGAAGGAGTCCTTGACGCCGAACACCGCGCATTCGGTGACGTCGGGATGGCTCGCGAGCGCCTCCTCCATGCTGCCGGTCGACAGATTGTGCCCGGCCACGATGATGACGTCGTCGATGCGGCCCATGATGAACAGGTAGCCGTCCTCGTCGATGTAGCCGCCGTCGCCGGTCAGGTAGTAGCCCGGATAGCGCGACAGGTAGGCGTCGCGGAAGCGCTGGTCGTTCTTCCACAGCGTCAGCAGCGTCCCGGGCGGCAGCGGCAGCCGCACCGCGACCGCACCGTCCTGCTGCGGGGCGACGGCCTGGCCGTCCGCGTCGAGCACCTCGACCACGTAGCCGGGCACGGGCTTCGTGGGCGAGCCCGGCTTGAACGGCAGCGGCTCGAGCCCCATGCAGTTCGCCGCGACCGGCCAGCCGGTCTCGGTCTGCCACCAGTGGTCGATGACCGGCACCTGCAGCAATCCGCAGGCCCAGTGATAGGTGTCGGGATCGAGCCGCTCGCCGGCCAGGAACAGGTAGCGGAAATGCGAGAGGTCGTAACGACGCACGTACTCGCCCTTCGGGTCCTCCTTCTTGATCGCGCGGAATGCCGTCGGCGCGGTGAACAGCACGACCACCCTGTGCTCGTTGATCACGCGCCAGAACTCGCCCGGGTCCGGCGTTCCGACCGGTTTGCCTTCGTGGATCACCGTCGTGCAGCCGTGCAGCAGCGGCGCGTAGGCGATGTAGGAGTGGCCGACGACCCAGCCGAAGTCGGACGCCGCCCAGAAGACTTCGCCCGGCTCGACGCCGTAGACGGCGTGCATCGACCACTTCAGCGCCACCGCATAGCCGCCGTGGTCGCGGACCACGCCCTTCGGCATGCCGGTGGTCCCCGACGTGTACAGGATGTAGAGAGGATGGTCCGACTCGACCGGCACGCAGTCGGCCGGCCGGGCCTCGCTCGAGGCCGCCTGCCAGTCGACGTCGCGGCCTTCGACGAGCTCGCAGCGTTGCGCGGCACGCTGCAGCACGACGCAGTGCGAGGGCTTGTTCTTCGCGATGCGGATCGCCTCGTCCAGCAGCGGCTTGTAGGGCACGACGCGATTGACCTCGACGCCGCAGGACGCCGACACGACGACCTTCGGCGCGGCGTCGTCGATACGCACCGCGAGCTCGCGGCTCGCGAACCCGCCGAAGACGACCGAGTGGATTGCCCCGAGCCGGGCGCAGGCGAACATCGCAATCAGCGTCTCGGGAACCATCGGCATGTAGATCACGACGCGGTCGCCCTTCTCGACGCCGAGACCGCGCAGCACGCCCGCGAATCGCGCAACCTCGTCGCGCAGTTCGCGGAAGCTCAGCGTGCGCTTCGTCTTCGTGACCGGGCTGTCATAGATGACGGCCGGCTGGTCGGCCCGGCCCTGCTCGACGTGGCGATCGATCGCGTTGTAGCAGATATTGAGTTTGCCGCCCTTGAACCAGCGGAAGAACGGATCTGCGGAGCGATCGAGAACGCGGTCGAAGGCCTGGTCCCAGTGGATCTCGCGTGCCGCCGCGCCCCAGAATGCGTCTGGATCGTCCCGGGCCTGGTCGTACGCCTGCTGATATTCGCCGGTCATTTGCGCTCCCCCCTGGTCGGGACCATCCACCGAACGATCCTGCAAACTCGCGGGCCGTGCAATGCGGCCAAAGTCGGACGGCGCCACTGGCGGGAACACCCCTGCTGGGAGACCGATCGTCTCGAACCCATCGAATCCGCCGGGCCAGTCGAGCGACCAAAGTCGGGTTCCAAATCGGCGACCGGAAGCTTATGCTCCACTGTCAATAATTACTAAACATAGTGGAACGCCAGATGACCGTTCACAACGAAATCACCGTAATGACGCGGCTCCTGCTCGTGTTTCTCGGCACAGGCGCGCTTCCGGTGATGGCAGCCGAAGAGGCGCCGGACGCCTATCGCCTGGCCGAGACGATCACGGTCATCGGACAGCGTCCGCGGGTTGCCGACCAGGTCGCGACGGTGGACGTCGTGAGCGCCGAGGAAATCGCACGGCGCGGCGTGCGCAACCTGAACGAGGCACTGGCGCTGCTGCCGGGCGTCTACGTCCGCTACGGCGCCGACGGCGTCCCGAGGATAGACATCCGCGGCCTGCGCACCCGGAACATCATCCTGCTGCAGGACGGGGTATTGCTGAACTCGAGCTACGACGGGCAGTTCGACCCCTCCTCGATCCCGGCCGAGAACATCGCCGAGATCAAGGTCACGCGCGGGAGCAGCTCCGTGCTGTACGGACCGGGCGGCAACGCGGGCGTGATCGAGATCATCACGAAGTCCGCCGGCGACGAGTTGCGCGCGAGCGTGGACGGAGAGTACGAATTTTCCGAGGCCTGGCAGTTACGCGGCGCGGTGAGCGGCCGCGCGGGCGGCGCCGGCATGTCGCTGTGGGGCTCGTGGTTCGAGCGTGATTACTTCGAACTGTCCGATGATTTCAAGGCGACGGAACTGCAACCGGACGACGAGCGGGTCAACAGCGACCGGGAGGACCGGGCACTGCAGGGCAACATGGTGTTCGGCCAGGGCGGACCCCAGATCGGCCTGAGCCTCTCATACCGGGACGGCGAGTATGGCAAGCCGCCGACCACGGTGGACAACTCGGACTCGGTGTACGCGAACCGCGCCCGCTACGAGCGGGTAGATTTCGACACGTTCTCCGCCCAGGCAGTGACCGAATTCGGCCAGGGCGAGCCCTACTCGATACGACCCTCGGTGTTCTACAACCGCAACTCCGAGCTGACCAACGGCTATGACGACGCCGGCTTCGACACGCAGGCAAAGAACGGCGCCTTCCGCGAAGATGCGACCACGGAGATCTTCGGCGCCGGCATCCTGGGTTCGACCAGTGTCGGCGCATCGGGACTGCTGTCCGGCTCGCTGGCCGCACGCCGCGAGGACTGGGACGCCGACGGCTTCGTCGTTGCGACCCCTCCAGGCGGGGGTGGTGGCGGCGGTGGTGGTGGCGGCGGCGGCGGTGGTGGTGGCGGCGGCGGCGGTGGCGGCGGCGCGGCCCCGGTGCCCGTGCCCTTCGACCAGGACGAGTCGATCGACATCTATTCCGTCGACGTCGAGGGCGAGCTGGCTGCGACGGACGCGCTCAGCCTCGTTGCCGGCCTGGGTTACAGCCGCCAGAGCCGCGACAACGGTCCGAGCGACGACGGCTTCTCTTTCCTGCTCGGCGGCGACTACGCGTTCACGGACTCGACGGCGATGCGTGCCTCGGCGGCCCGCAAGATCCGGTATCCGACGCTGCGCGACCTGTATGACGTGGACCGCGGCAACCCGAAGCTTGCGCCCGAGACGACCTACACCTACGAGCTGGGCCTGAACCACGTCTTCGACTCCGGCAAGGCGAACGCGGAGGCCGCCCTGTTCTGGATCGATGCCGAGGACTTCATCGAGCGCGTGCCCGGCGGCATCACCGAGAACTTCGAGAAGTATCGCTTCAAGGGCATCGAGCTCAGGGGCAGCTACCGGGCGCTCGACAGCCTGGAACTGGCCGCCGGCTACACGTACATGGACTCGGAAAATCGCTCGAGCGGAGCGGACACTGACACGCTGCAGAACCGCCCGGAACACAAGTTCACGGTTCGCGTGGACTATTTCCCGCTGCCCGGGCTGCGCCTCGGCGGCTCGTACCTGTACGCAGCCGACAGTTACACGCTGTCGCGCAACACACCGACGACGACCAGGTCGCTCGGCGACTACGGCGTACTCGACCTCGACGGCTGGTACGAATTACTGGAAGGCCGCGCGCGGATCTACGCGCGCATCGAGAACGTGCTCGACGAGAACTACGAGGAGTCTTTCGGCTTCCCGCAGCCGGGCCGGACCTACGTGATCGGCGCCAGGCTCGGACTCTGAGGCGGGCTGAAGGTCAGCGGCTGAGCCGGCGCTGGGTTGCGCGCCAGACGAGCACTGCGGCCAGCGCGCCGGCGAAGCCGAACAGCAGATGTGTCAGGACCGGGTACACCGGGCCGAAGCGCAGCGAGCCGAACTGCATGCCGAAGAACTGGTTCGCGAAGACACGGACCAGCGGCTTGGCCGTGAACGCGAGCGCGGCGAGTGCCGGCAGGAACAGCAGCAACCTGCCGAAACGGGGATGAAGCCGATAGCCCAGGTCGAGCACGATTCCGGGCAGCACGTAGAAGAGCGGCATCAGCGGGCCATGGTCGGCGCCAAGCAGCACCGCCGACGTCGCTGCACTGGCACCGACGAGCGTGGCCGACCAGGGATTCGTGCAACTCAGGCGACCGATGACCAGCAGCGCCATGGCCTCGAGTCCGTGGTGACCGGGCAGCTGCAGCGGCCAGCGGAAGGCCTGCTCCAGCAGCACGATGCCGAGCCCCAGCGACGCCAGGAACAATGCGCGGCCGACGCTGAGCGGGCCGATGAGGTCAATAGCGCCGAATAACTTCCTTTGAGAGGATCTTCCAGCCGTTACTGCCATCTCCACCCTCGCAGCTTTCTGTCAGCAAGACCGCCCGGCCGCCCAGCAGCACCGGACGCGGCCAGGGATCCACCAGCACGACCGCATCTGCCGGCAGGCTCTGACCTTCGGTTGTTTCCACGGAGTCTATTCCAGTTGTGGCCAGGAGTCTCCCCGCAGTTGTCGAGCCCGACAGCTCGCGGACGCCCTCGAGCCAGATGAAGCGCCCGTCCTCGCCACCGCGCCGAAGACCGACCGCGGCCAGCGCACCGATCACGCCGATGCGCTCGCCGGTCAGACCCTCGAGGTACACGCCGTGATTGCGGGCAAGCTCGTGCGCCTGCTCGCGGGCCAGAAGGTTCGACTTGGCGGACCGGCCGAACGAGACGACCTCCTCCGCCAATGCCTCGTACACGCCCAGGCAGAGACCCGCATCCGAGCCATCGGCGCTCTGCTCGAGCAGGTAGTCCCGGCAGAAATCCCGTGCCTCGCGGACGCGGTCGTCGTCAACCAGCACGTCCAGGCAAGCCGAGCTGTTGTGCGACGTGTACGGAATGGAGGGATGGACGTAGAGCTGGTGACGCGTGATCCCCCGGACCTGCGCCAGCCCCGCCTTGCGCAGCCGCTCGCCCAGTTCGCGCGCACGGAAGCCGGTTCCGCGCGAGTCGGCGTTGTCCGTGTCGTCGATTCCGATCAGGCAGCGCATCTTGCGAACCCGCGCTCAGGGGTCTCGCCCCGGTTGAGCGAGGTTACACAGGTCGATGGACGGCCTCCAGCCGACGGCAAAAAAAGAGGGGCGCCGAAGCGCCCCGACCTTTCCCCCCTGACTGCGTTGCGCTCAGGTTCGCGCTTCGGCCGACCTGCCCGTCGCATGGCCTCCGTGCGACGGCGCACCACCCCCCTTCTGCACTTCGTCCAGCCAGACGCCGTGGTGCTGCCGCGCCCAGGCCTCGTCCACCTCGCCGGAGATCATCCCCTCGAGGGCCCCCTCGCTGCCGAGCGTGCCGAGGTACATGTGCAGGCAGACGAACGCCGTGAGGATCAGCGCGCTGACGCTGTGGACGATGTTCGCGTTCTGCATCGCAGCCCGTTCGAACCCGAGGTTCGGAAACAGCATGTAGAAGCCCGAGATGACCAGCGCGGTGCCCGCGATGACCAGTGTCCAGTAGTAGGCCTTCTCGCCGGCGTTTGCGAAGCCGGCGGGCGGGTGGCCGTGGCCGAGGTAGCCGCCGGCCTGCTTGATCCACTCGAGGTCGTACGAAGCCGGGACGTTGTGCTTGAACCATTTCAGCAGCATCACGACCAGGCCGGCCGTGAAGGCCAGTGAGAGGTAGTCGTGCGTGGGCTTCGCGAACGCGGCCCAGGCCGCGAAGCCTTCCTTGCCGAACACCGGTATCAGCACGGCCCGGCCCCAAAGCAGACTCAGGCCCGTGATCGCCAGGATGATGAACAGGATAGCCGTATACCAGTGGATCACCCGGTCCGAGACGGCCCAGCGCAGCACCTTCCGCCCCGTCCGCTGCTCGAGCTTGAAGCCACCCTTGGTGAGGTGATAGAGCAGCACGGCCCCGATGATGCCCAGCACGAGGAACGCGCCGATGGTCGACACCGGGCCGTTCCGGACTTCCCGCCAGACCTGCCCGCGGCTCTGTATCAGTACGTCCGTTTCCTGGCCCCGGACGGCCGTGTACCCCGGCTCGGCCTCACGGACCCCTCGCCAGTAGTCGGCGCGGGCGTTTCCACCCCCGTCGACCTGCTCCCGGTGCGCGCTGCCGTCCTGCGCCTGCACCGCGGCCGTCCATACGTACGCGGTCAACGGCAACAGCATCGCGCCTGCGGCGATCAGCACCAGGCTCCACAGCATGGCCCTGAAGCGCCGCGACCGGCGGCTCATCCGATCTGGTGTCTCATTCATTCCTGTTCTCCCGATCCGCGGCGGCGACCCGAGATCAACGGTCGGCCTGGACCAAGCTGAATCGTTCCTGCAGTGCCGCCTTCTGCTCGGGCTTGGCGTGCATCTTCAGCAGCGGGTCCGCGGCGCCCTTGTAGACGCCGGGCTCATAGACCGTGACGTCCACCGGGCCGTAGCAGCCGGCCACCAGTGCCAGGGCCAGCACAAGGCCCGCGCTTCGAAACATGCTCACGCTGTTCACAGTAGGCTCCATCGATGTGCGGTTGCCCGGTCGAGGCCCGTGCCTCAGACGTCCTCCTGGTAGGCCGTCAGCCAGCCCCAGGACTGCGGCCGGCCACTGCGCTTCATTACCCGGTCGCGGTAGATGTCGGCCAGCTGGTCGCCGTCGCCGGCGAGCAGCGCCTTGGTCGCGCACATCTCGGCGCAGAGCGGCAGCTTGCCCTCGGCGATCCGGTTGCGGCCGTACTTCTCGAACTCCGCCTCGCTGCCGTCGTCGCCAGGGCCGCCGGCACAGAACGTGCACTTGTCCATCTTGCCGCGCACGCCGAAGGCCTCCTTCTGCGGGTACTGCGGCGCGCCGAAAGGACACGCGTAGAAGCAGTAGCCGCAGCCGATGCAGAGGTCCTTGTCGTGCAGCACGATGCCGTCGTCGGTGGTGTAGAAGCAGTCCACCGGGCAGACGGCCGCGCAGGGCGCGTCGGTGCAGTGCATGCAGGCGACCGAGATCGAGCGTTCACCGGGCACGCCGTCGTCCAGCGTGACCACGCGGCGGCGATTCACGCCCCAGGGCACCTCGTGCTCGTTCTTGCAGGCGGTCACGCAGCCGTTGCATTCGATGCAGCGCTCGGAAT